>CAVYXS010000244.1:0-17727 GCA_963772205.1 uncultured cyanobacterium | reverse complement strand
GCATTTTAGCAAAAATTCCCCCCTTAGCTCTAGGATCTAATTAAAGCTACTGTAGTGAGGACTTAAGTCCTCAAAAATACCAGGACTAAAGTCCTGACTACTAGACTCACTGTAGTGAGGACTTAAGTCCTCAAAAATACCAGGACTAAAGTCCTGACTACTAGATTCACCGTAGTGAGGACTTTATTCCTCAAAAATACCAGGACTAAAGTCCTGACTACTAGACGCAGAGAAAGCATGATGGTGCGGGTTTTGATTTTAGGGGGAACGGGAGATGCGGCGGAACTAGCTGCTAGAGTTGCGGTGATTCCAGGGGTTGAGGTAATCTCATCTTTAGCCGGTCGCACTCGTGAACCATCAGTTCCCTTGGGAGATTTGCGAGTTGGCGGCTTTGGTGGTGTGGCTGGATTGGTTAGTTATCTGCGTCAGATGAGAATCAATGTATTGATTGATGCCACCCATCCCTTCGCCCATCAGATTTCTGGCAATGGAGCGATCGCTGCAATTGAGGTAGGAATACCCCATCTCATGTTAATTCGCGAGCCTTGGGAGCAGCAAAAGGGCGATCGCTGGATTGAAGTTGAGAACACTGAAGCAGCAGCAGCAGTACTGCAAAATCAGGCACAGCGGGTATTTTTAACGGTTGGTAGGCAAGAACTTGCAGCCTTCGCCCATTTACAAGATATCTGGTTTCTGATGCGGATGATTGACCCTCCTGGGGTTGATGCGTTGGTACCGCCTGGTTTGCTATTGTGCGATCGCGGTCCATTTTTTCTGGAGAATGAGCGAGAAATTCTGATTAAACACAGCATTGATACGATTGTCAGCAAAAATAGCGGTGGTGATGCAACTTATGCCAAGATTATCGCCGCACGGGAACTAGGGGTTAAAGTCGTGATGGTAAACCGGAAAGCCACACCACCAGGGGCGCAAGTCGCAGATGTTGATAGTGCTGTGGCTTGGCTACTTGACAAATTGCATAATTAGTCAACAATATGCTTACTCAAAAATCCTTGACAGCAAATGTATTGATTGTTGGCGGCGGGCCAGCAGGACTCGCCACTGCATTAATGCTGGCTAAACGTGGTTGGAAAAATATTACAGTTTTAGAACAACGTCCAGCAGCTGATTACTATGAACCTGATAAGTCATTCAATTATCTAATTGATGGTCGGGGTCAAAAATTAACCGATTTTTTGGGAATTACTGACCAGCTTGTAAAAATTAGCGTTCCTACTACCGAATTTTATCTAACTACAATTAAGCCAAATGGCAATCGGAAAACTTTTAAGTTACCGATGGTCGATTCCAACCGCAAAACTGCCTATTGGATATCCAGAAAAGCATTTGTGCTTTTTCTTTACCAAGAAATTGTCAGAAATTGGCAAGATAATATTACTGTCCTATTCAATACAAAGTGCGTCGAAATTAACAAGATAGCTATTAATAATGGAGATGCAGAAAATTTGGAGGTTGTTGTTAAAGAAAATAACGCTAATTTTGTCAGATTTGAGCCTAATTTTTTGATTGGTTGTGATGGCATTAACTCTATTGTTCGCAATAATTTGAAAGATTGGGACAACTCGAAATCAGATAAGTTTGAAATGCAGCTTTTTCCCTCTCCCAGTTCAGGGCTAAGGTATAAAGTATTAAGTTTACCGCCAAATTTCTCTCTAGATATTAATGGTACGGAACGGGCTGTCTGTGATATGGCATATGCTATTCGTGGGGCTTTTCGAGGTCGTAAGCGTTCTGTATCCCTTGGTCTACTACCACTGAAAAACCCAGATGAATCGCGCACAGCGAATATTATTACATACCCAGATCATGAAATATGGAAATTAAAAACTAGAGAGGATTTGTACAACTTTTTGGAAAAAGCTTTCCCACAATTGCCCATACATCAAATAGTATCACCTGAAGAAGCTGATCGATTTGCTAAGAGTGAAGGGGGCTATTTTCCCATTCCCCAATATTGTTCTGGATTGCATTTTTTGTTAAAACAGCAGCAAGCAGATGCTATTGGAGTAGTACTTTTAGGAGATGCTATTCATTGTTTTCCACCAGATATTGGACAAGGAGTAAATTCGGCTTTAGAGGATGTATATATTCTGAATGAGGCACTTTCTCAAAGTGATGATAATATTTCACAGGCATTACCTCTATATGAATCCTTACGCTTTCCTGATATCAAACCATTGATACGTCTTGCCCAAACTGCTTTTCCTTGGCAATATAATCAAGATCGCCTTGGTAGGTGGCTGTGGAATATTAACTTTTTTATCAGACTTATACTCAGTCGTTTGCTACCTTTTATATTTAGTCCTCCAGCGTTTTTTATGATTCAAAATCATCAACTTTCTTACCAAGAAATTTGGCTGAGGGTGCAACGTAATACTCAGAGATTATATTTACTTAGTTTGATAATTATTTGTGTAGTTGGGATTCTAATAGTTCAATACCACTAGGTTTCACGTTGGTTTTTTCATATGACGTGAAAAGTTTAGATATAGCAATTCTCAGTTAAGTGAGGTACAAGAACCCCACCCCCAACCCCCTCCCCGCAAGCGAGGAGCTTGCTCTGATGTATATTACTAGAGTGGGAAACGCTATAAGCCTCTTTAGGCTTGATTGCGTCGTTTCTCTAAGTGCTGTTGATGCAATTGTGGGAAGTTTTCTAAGTCGTCTATCGTTTGAGGGGCGGGAAAAATTACTGCATCATCAGATGTGAACCGATCCAAATAAATTTGAAAGGCTTCCTCGTCTTCTCTGTGTTCAAGAATATATTTACGCAATTCACCACGGGTCATTGATATAAAATCATGTTTACTCATACATACCTCCATTTCCCGTTTGGGTAAATGATAATTTCATTCTCTTCCCCAGCCAGAATGACAACATTTTTAGTCCGTTCGTCTATCCGAATCATATATATTGGTAGATACATCTTGGTTGCCCAATAACCAAGAATAAAACAACTACGCATTTGCTCGCTAGTTGGCATATTTTAATTATTGCGCTTCCCATTCAAATGAAGTAAAAAATTATATCACGCTGTGTAGGAAACAGTGCCGTGCCCTTACCGATGTACCTGACGCTTGTCGATACAGCACTTCCGGCAGCTATGAGGTACATCCTCAAAGCTGAAAGCTATGCTAGGAGAGGGGCAAGAAGAAAACTGTATTGCATAATAGCGGGAAGCGCTGTAAATGCTATAAAGTGCTTACTACAAACTGATAAAATTTGAGTTACATAATATTTATCGGGTCTATATCTATCGTTAAGCTGACAGAATTTGCACAGAGACTCCGCACTTCTTCCCAATCGGGTAATTGTGGTAATGCATCGGGAGCTAGTTTAATTAATATTTGCCAACGATAGCGATTAGCTACTCGTAAAATGCTAGCTGGTGCTGGCCCTAATATCTCAAATCCCTCGCCTGTACCTAATGCGGTGGCGATGATTTGAGCGGTGTTCTGCACTTGAATGGGATCGAGACTGCTCAACCGCAACAAAATTAACCTACCATATGGGGGATAATTAAGTGCTTGCCTTTGTTCTAATTCAGCATGAGAAAAAGATAGATAATCATGATGTTTGACTGCTGCAATTACCGGATGTTGTGGTGTGTAAGTTTGCATAATCACTCTCCCTGGATCTTCACCTCTACCAGCACGCCCAGCGACTTGGGTTAAGGTTTGAAATGCGCGTTCACTGGCGCGATAATCTGATAAATTCAGCAGTCCATCTGCAGCAACAACGCCGACGAGTGTCACCTGGGGTAAATCTAAGCCTTTGGTGAGCATTTGTGTCCCCACTAATAAATGGGCTTCTTTGTTCGCAAATTGGGTGAGTAGGGTACGGTGTGCGCCTTTGTTGCGGGTGGTATCGCTATCAAAACGGATAGATGTTAATTGCGGGAACTGTTGCGCTAATTCTTGGGCGACTCGCTGAGTTCCGCTACCGAAAAATTTCAGGTAAGGCGAACTGCATTCAGGGCAATTTCGGGGATGCGATCGCCCATAATTACAATAGTGACACCGCAATAATTCTGGCGCCCCAGTTTCGGTGTGATGATACGCCAGAGACACATCACAGTTTGGACATTCCAGCACATATCCGCAACTACGGCAAGATACAAATGTACTATGTCCCCGGCGATGGATAAATAATATTCCCTGTTGCTGTTTCTCATACAGCTCATGCAAAGCTGTTTGTAGGGTTCTACTAAATATTGAACGATTTCCCTGCTGTAACTCTAGCCGCATATCCACGATTTCTACTGGTGGTAAGGGGCGTGAGTTGATGCGTTCTGGCAAACTTAAGTAATGAGTTGTGGGAATTATCTCTTGTTCCCCCTCTCTGCTGGCGGAGAGGGGGTTAGGGGGTGAGGTGCCTGCGCTTACCCAACTTTCTAACGAAGGGGTAGCAGAACCTAAAACTAAGGGACAATTTTCTAATTCGGCTCGCCATTGGGCGACGGTGCGGGCGTGGTAGGTGGGGATGGGGGCGTCTTGTTTAAAGCTGCTGTCGTGTTCTTCGTCTAAGATAATTAAACCCAAGTTGGGTAATGGGGCAAAAATGGCACTGCGAGTACCAATGACTACTTGGGGTTCTCCTGTCAGCATTTGGCGCCAGGTGTCGTAGCGTTCACCGTCGGAAAGGGCGCTGTGATAAACGCTGACTTTTTGACCAAATCGGGCGCGGAATCTGTCTGTTAGTTGGGGTGTGAGTCCAATTTCTGGAACTAAAACGAGGGCGGATTGACCTTGATTGAGTAAAGGGGCGATCGCTTGTAAGTATACTTCTGTTTTGCCGGAACCTGTTACCCCATGTAACAAAACTTGAGCATATCCATCTAGTGCTTGTATTGTCTCCAAGGCGCTAGCTTGGGCTGCAGTTAAGGTTTTATGTCCATCGCCTGCTAATACAGGGCTTTGTTCTGTTCGCAATACTTCCCGATCTTCAATGACGATGTAGCCCTTGTTTGCCAAGGTCTTGAGGGTAGAGGAACTAGCATGACAAATTTGCAATAATTCATTCTGCCACAATTCACCACCACGCCGCCGCAATACTTCTAAAATTTCTCTTTGGCGAGTGGTTAAATCATTGTCAATTGTGCCAATAAGGGTGACTGCTTTTTGCAATTTTGGTCGAGTTAATCTGGGAGGTTCTAAGTAGCTTTCTACTAACCCAAATCGCAATAACTCTCTGACTCCACGATAGGCTGATTTGACTTTTTGTTGCAGGTAGGCGAAACTGTAGTCTCCTGCTGATTGCGCTTGTAAAACTGACAAAATTTGCCGCGCTACTGGAGTCAGGAAAGCTGCAGCCGAAGCAGTGGGAGAATTGGCAGATGTCAGGACAAAATTATTCATGTCATTCTCCGCTGTTTGCAATGCTTTGGAACTCAAGCGGATGCGACGCTGCGATCGCCCCAGTAACCCTGGTGGTAATGCTACTCTAATCACCTGAATTAGGGGCGTGTAGTAGTATGCTGATACTCGATTTAGTAATTCCCAATAACCACTAGGAAAAAACCCTCCGCTAACTACATCTTCTACATCCCTGATTTTTTCTGGTGGTATATCAACACTTGGTTGAGCCAGTAGACGGATAGCGATTCCTCCTACTTGTTGTGTGCTAAACGGTACTGTTAAAATATCTCCTGGTTTTACTTCCAAGTGGCTGGGTAATCGGTAGGTAAACAGTTCTGAATTTCCTGGACAGTCTACCAGCACTTCAATCCACCGATTAGCTGTTGTCTCTAACTGATAGGATTCTCCTGGCTCATTCACCACAAAATTTGCTAATTTTACGTCATTAATATACATATTTTTTGATTTAATGGATAGAGATTTTTCGGGAAATTACGTAGTTACTTAATATCCACCTTCCTGACGAGACTTTAATTTTTTGTTCTGGGAGATGTAAAGTGTATTTCGCAATACTTTTATCACCTATAATACTTGATAAATTTCCTTTTATGTAATCTACTAGACAAACTCATAACAACTATACGTGCAATAAATATTTGATGTCTACTATACACAACCAAATGATTTGACTTGCCATCCATGAAACTCTTGATCCATCTACTAAATAGGAGATAGCTTTTTTCCACCTATTGATAGATATTCAATCCTTTCTGTCTATGAGATGCTTTTATACAAGCATGATATTTCCGACTTTTAAACTACCAATTTGGGATTTTTGTAAAAATTTATCAGGTATGCATAGACTTAACACCAAATTTCCGATTTCTTAAATAATTCTCAATCTATAAAGCGTCAAAAACTTTACAAAACTTCATATAGCCTGAAGAAGCAAGTCTTCTTAGCTGAAAATTTTAACTTGGTTAAGGTTGAGAAAGGTTGAGGGGGGTTTGACATATTTAGTGATTAATCAAAGAATGGGGAATATATGGGTGGGCTGAAGAATACTTTGTGGGTGCAAGGCCAGTATTGGTCTTTAAGTTAAATCTAGCAGAAACCAAAGACTGACAGCACTAAGACGGATTTTGATTTCTGATGATCAATTAGCAGAGACTTCTATTTTGCTATTCAACGGGTGCATTTGTCCTGACGGGAAAATTACCAAACCTCAACTAAGCAGCTGTCACTGAATGATGTACCAAACAAAGCAAAACAATCCCTAAAGGAAACTATGAATATTGCTGAATTGGGAACAATGGAAATACTGGAGAATGCTGCTGATAGTGAAGAACAATCACTCGATAGTTTAAAAGCAGTAGCAGCGGAAGACGCCCCAATTCCAGATCATCTGGAATCAGACGAGCGCGATGGGGATGAGATGGCGGCGGCGCGACCTTCGGGATACAATAAAACTGAGCATGACGATGCTGTGGGCGCGTTTTTTAAAGAAATGGCGCGTTACCCTCTGCTCAAACCCGATGAAGAGGTAGAGTTAGCCAGGCGAGTCAGGTTTCTTGAGGAAGTCAGGGAAATACAAGAATCCTTACAAACCACTCTAGAACATCAACCTAGCAAGGAGCAAATAGCAGCCCAGCTAGATATGACAGAAAAGCAACTCGAAAGCCGCTTGTATCAAGGTAGGGTAGCGAAACGGAAAATGATTCGCTCGAACCTGAGATTAGTAGTGTCAATCGCCAAGCGATATCTCAATCGCGGAGTTCCTTTTCTGGATTTAATCCAAGAAGGCGCAATGGGTTTAAATCGGGCGACGGAAAAGTTTGATCCAGATAAAGGATATAAGTTTTCGACATACGCCTATTGGTGGATTAGACAAGCTATAACTAGAGCGATTGCCAATGATGCGCGTACAATCCGCTTACCCATCCATATTGTTGAAAAATTAAACAAACTTAAGAAAGCGCAACGAGAACTTAAGCAAAAACTGTGTCGTAATCCTACCGAAGCTGAAATGGCTCAAGCTTTGGAAATTAATGTCGAACAACTACGCCAATTGCAACAACTACGGCGTCAAGCACTTTCCCTCAATCACCGCGTTGGTAAAGAAGAAGACACGGAATTGATGGATTTGCTAGAAGATGAAGATAACCAATCTCCTGAAGCAAAAATGAACGAAAACATGATGCGTCAGGAGATTTGGGAAGTATTGGGTGATGTGTTAACGCCGCGAGAAAAAGATGTCATTTCGCTGCGCTATGGGCTGACAACTAGCGAACCCTGCACCCTAGAAGAAGTGGGTAATATGTTCAATTTATCCCGCGAACGAGTGCGACAAATTCAAAGCAAAGCTATGCGGAAATTACGCCGTCCCCATATAGCAAAACGCTTGAAGGGGTGGTTGATTTAAAGACTATCGGAAATATGCTGAGAACCTCAGAAGATGTGTCTTCCTAAGTCAGACACATCTGTGCTTGAGTCGGGGGAGATGTCAACAACAGTCATTAGTTAAAAAATTTTGCACTGTTGACTATAGACTATGGACTGTGGGCTATGGACTATAGACTAATGTATTTAATTTTGCGTTTTGCTGAACCAGATGATTGTGGCGTGCTGTTTGACTTAATTCAGCAGCTTGCAGAGTATGAAAAACTATCTCATGCTGTCACTGGCAATGTTTTAGCACTCAAGGAGCATCTATTTGGCTCACCAAAATATGTTGAAGCGATTTTAGCAGAGTCTGGGGGACAAGCTGTGGGTTTTGCCCTATTTTTTCATAATTATTCCACATTTTTAACCAAGCCAGGAATTTATCTGGAAGATTTGTTTGTTTTACCTGAATTTCGCCGCCAAGGTATTGGTAAAGCACTTCTGACTAAATTAGCTCAAATAGCTGTAGAGCGTGATTGCGGGCGCTTAGAGTGGTCTGTTTTAGATTGGAATGTGTCAGCTCAAGCCTTCTACCGCAGTATGGGCGCAACGATTTTAGATGATTGGCGAATTTGTCGCGTCACGGAAGCAGGGCTTACCAAAATAGTGGTGAGTGCTAAGTAGTTGGATGGGGAGATGGGCAGATGGGCAGATGGGCAGATTGGCAGATTGGCAGATTGGCAGATTGGCAGATTGGCAGATTGGCAGATGGGGGAGAATCACAATGCCCCATGCCCTAGGAATTTTAGATTTTAGATTGAATCTAAAATCCAAAATTGCAAATCCAAAACTTGTACTGAGCTTGTCGTAAAGCCTGCGGCATAGCTACGCTTAAGGCGCAGCCTAAGAAGAGAAGTATCCAAAATTGAATTGCCCCATGCCCATGCCCCATGCCCTTCTAATTTTCATCCTTAAGATTTTATTATTTTTTGACTATTTAGTATCCAGGTTTACAAAAATTTACATTTTTTTGGTAGATGCTTTTTCTGAAAAAAATTGGCTAAGTCTAAAAACCTGGAAACCCATAATAGAAAGCAGTTTTGGCGAAGTATGACAGCCTGTCTTTTGACGAAGGTAAACGGCTCAATTGACAATTATGGAGGATATTGCACCGAATAAATTTTTGTCGCAGAGGGAACACGAAATGAGAAGGATTTTATCAGTATTGGTGTTAGGAGTAGCAATTTTTACTTTTGCTTTCAGTAATTCAGCTTTGGCGGCTGGTGCTGCTGGTGGAGCCAAATTATTTAGCTCTAATTGCGCCCAGTGTCATGCAGGTGGTAAGAATTTAGTTAACGCTGCCAAAACCCTGAAAAAAGCAGATTTGGAAAAGTATGGTATGTACTCAGCAGATGCCATCATCGCCCAAGTTACCAATGGTAAAGGTGCTATGCCTGCGTTTGGTAAGAGGTTAAAAGCTGCTCAAATTGAAAGTGTAGCTGCTTACGTGCTGGAACAAGCAGATAACGGTTGGAAGAAGAAGAAGTAAGGTTATATCTCGTTTGAAAAATTAAAAATTAGCGGGGCTTTTTGTCCCGCTAATTGTGTAGATGCCGAAATTGTCAATTATGCTGTTTATGACTTATTTCTGGCGATTAGTTCTGATGACAATTCTGGTGTTAACTCTCAATTTGTTGAATTTACCAGATGGACAATGTTCCCCCATATCAAACACCACAGTGAAAGCGAGTGATTTTTTGAATTTGGGTGTAGAACAGATGGGACATGAAAATTATCGAGAAGCGATCGCCAATTTCAATCAAGCGATTGAACTGGAAAAAGACTTTGCCGCAGCTTATAGCGATCGCTGTCTGGCTTATCTCCAACTACAAGAATACCATCAAGCGATCGCAGATTGTACGCAAGCCATAAATTTTGCACCAGATAATATTGAAGCTTACCTAAATCGGGGAATCGCACATTACAGAGAAGGTGATTATTTAGCAGCTATTACCGATCATCATCAAGTAATTGCACTCAAACCCTCTGATTTCCGCGCTCATTATAACCTAGGGGTAGCCCACGCTGGCAATGGTAATTATTTAGAGGCGATTGTTGATTATAATCGCGCTTTAACGCAAATTCCCCAGACGATGAGTTTACTAGAGGCTGAGATTTACAATGACAGAGGTTTGGCGCGGTATGAGTTGTCAGATTTAAAAGCAGCTATGGACGATTTTAGTCTGGCAATTCGCCTCAATGCCAACGATGACAGAGCTTATTTTAACCGGGGTTGTATTTGCGGAAGAAATCAGGATGATATATGTACAGTGCGTGATTTTTCCGCAGTAATCAAGCTCAATCCCAGTAATGCGATGGCTTATGTTAATCGGGCAGTAGCTCGATATAACTTAGGATATCATCAAGGAGCGATCGCCGATTTACAAAAAGCATCAGATTTATTTGTCTTGAAGGGAGATAAACTTGCTTACGAAAAATCTTTACATTTATTGAAAATGATCCAACAACAAATATCTTCAGCTTCAGAAGTTGCTTGAGCTATAGCGATTCTCAGTTAAGTGAGGTACAAGAACCCCGCCCCCAGGGCAAAAGCATCTAAATATTGATGAGCATAGATAGAATTAGAATGCACCAGAAGCTAGAGTAAGTACAGTTTTATCGGAAAATTTGGGTTTAAAACCCCATCCTTTAGTACCGGTTTATATTACAATGTAAATGGTCACTGACAAACCCACGGAATTTGTTAAATACATCAAATCTAAGAGGGTATAACTCTGATGAATCGTCTAAAATCTCTTGCTGTATTAGCTTTATTATCTGCTGCTCCTCTATTTGCATTCGCTCAAAATGCTAATGCTTTTCCTATTGTAATTTTCGGTCACGAAGACCATTATCAGTATGATCGCCACCACGATAGAGAATGGAACAGACGGCGTGAAATTGAATGGCGTAAGCAACATGAAAAATACGTAAGAGAACGTCGCCAACACGAGCATCGCGATCATCATTAATCTCTTTTGGGTTGAATTCCACGCAACTTGCTGCGTAGAAGAGAAATGAAAATCTTACACTTAACCCCGTAGCTTGCTGCGGGGTTGTTTATTACTGTGTTTTTTTACTGCATTTTTTACAGTATATTTGATGATATTTGATGTGGCGATGCCTGCGGCGGGCGGAGGCATCGCCTTATCATAGTGGCGCTCGGAGATCGACTTTTGCCAACACTTCATTAGGTGAAAAAGCTACAGATTTTGCACCATCTTTCTTTAATTTAGATTTCAGCGCTCGTATTCCTCTCAGCAGTAATTTGGGACTGATGGTTTATTTAGAAAATTTACTTGGTGAACAATATGAGCGCGTAAATCGCATCTATAGTCCTGGGTTTACTTTTCGTCTGGGTTTAATTGCAGAGTTGTAGTGGTTAACTAGTGAGGACTTTAATGCTTATTTGAGGACGAAAGTCCTCACTACAAAACTATTTAGCTTAATTGACTGCGGAACTTATTAATACTAATAGTTAATAGTACAATAGCAAAGGCGAGTAATGCTAAAACATTGATCCACAGTACATCTAAACCAACTCCTTTGAGCAAAATACCTCGAACGATCGCAATATAATGACGCAGGGGATTGAGTAATGATAGAACTTGAAAGACAGGAGGCATAGCTTCAATGGGTGCAATTGCTCCAGATGTCTGTACCATTGGTAAATTAATAAAGAAAGATGTCAGGACTACCTGTTGTTGAGAACTACTCACAGTTGCTAGCATAATACCCAGGCTAATTCCGACAAATACATACATACTTGATAAGGCGAAAAATAGCAGAAAATTCCCCCGAAATGGGACATGAAATATTATTGTTGCTAATGTGATCGCTAATAAAACATCTCCCATTAATAAAAATGCTAAGGGGACGATTTTTGATAGCAATATTTGCCAGTTCGCCGCCGGTGTCATTAATAATTGTTCTAATGTTCCTGTATCTTTTTCTCGAACAACAGTAATGGCTGATACTAATGTGCCAATTAATGTGAGAACTAAACCCATAACTCCGGGGACAAAAAACCAACTGCTTGTAAGTCCAGGGTTGTAAAGAAACACAACTTCTGGGGAGATTGGGGGGGTAACTTTGGTTAATTGCAGATTATATTGCTGGATAATTTGGTTCATATAATTTCCCGCAATCCCGGCGGTATTGGCATTTACAGCATCGATAAAGACTTGAATTTCGGCTGATTTTTGTGCCAATTTACGGGGAAAATCGGGAGGAATTACTACTCCGACATCTAGCTTTCCTTCTTCTACCTGACGACTCAATGATTTTTCACTATTGGGTAGAGATTCTAACGTGAAAACTTGATTTGATGTCATGGCTGAAACTAATTCACGGCTGGCGCTGACGTTGGCATAATCAATGACACCTAGGCGTAAGTTATGCACGTCGGGATTGAGAATAAAGCCGTAAAGTAATAGTTGGACAGTGGGGGGAATAATTAGTAAAACTAGTAATTGTTTATTGCGTAATATTTGGTTGATTTCTTTGCTGACTAATGCCCAAAATGGACTGTCAAGTATTCGTTGAATAAGTTTCATAAATGGGTATTTAAGGGAGGTTAAACGCAGAGGAACGCGGAGGTTCACGCAAAGGCTCGCTAAGTTTTAACTAGGTAATTGCATTCGGCTTAAAACTCGGCGTGATACGTTGAAAAATACGAATCCTAAGACTGCAAGCATGATTAAATCTAACCAAACTCCGGCAAATCCTGTACCACGCACGAAGGCATCACGAGTAATATCAATGTAATAGCGTGCGGGAATTATGTTAGGTGCTAGTGATAAGGGGAAAGGAATATTGTTGAGGGGATAAATAAAACCTGAAAGTAATAAGGATGTGATGAAACCCACGAGGGAAACGCCTTGTACAGCAGCAGTTTGGTTACTACTACGGACTCCTAACAGTAAGCCGAAAAGAACGCTATCTGTCAGAAATAATAATGTGCCAATTAGTAAAGTGATGGGGTTATTAACTACTCCTAATCGAAAAATAATTGAGCCTAATCCCATAACTAACAATGTCTCGGCAATGGCAATTAATAGGTATGCTAGTCCTTTACCTAGTAATAGTTCACTTGCACTAATACTAGAAGCATAAACTTGTAAAATTGTCCCTTTTTCTTTTTCCCTTACCATTGCAATCGCTGACAATAATGAAGGAAAAATCCATAGGACAACGCCGTAAGTTCCTGGTACAATATACAGTGATTCTAATCTACCAGGATTAAACCATAAACGGGTTTGGGCTGTAATACTATTAGTGGCTGGTATGAGTCCATGCTCTTGCATAAAAAAGGTGGTAACTCCTTCAATACTATTTTTAATTACACGAGCATTGTTAACATCTGTCGCATCGATTAATACTTGGATATTTGTACTTCTACCTGCTTGAATATCACGGCTAAACTCTGGTGGGATAATTACGGCAGCTTTGGCAATTCCCCTATCTATGGCATCGCGTGTGGGATTGTCACCAGACCATTGTTTGGGTAAAAATTGCTCGGTGGCATATAATCTTTCGATATAGCTGTTACTTAGGTTTGTGCGGTTGAAATCTTGCACAATTAAGGGAATATCTTTGCTTTCTAGTCTAATAGCAAAACCGAAAATTACTAAGGTGATAAATGGTAATAAAAATGCTAAGGCTAAGGTTAGGCGATCGCGGCGAAATTGAGCTAGTTCTTTAATGCATTGGGCAATGATTCTTTTCATATATTTTAAACGCAGAGGGGCGTGGAGGTTGTTTCTATTTTTGCGATCGCTGTACTATACCAATGAAGGCATCTTCTAAAGAAAAGGGTATGGGACGTAGGGAATTGATGGTGATTTGATTTGCTTCTAAAAGTTGAGTGAGTTGATTTATTTCTTGTTCAGGATTGTCTAAAACAATGTGTAAACTATTAGCGAAAATTGAGACGCGCCACGATTGAAAGTGTTGTTTGAGTATTTTGGCAGCGGCTTGGTTTTGATTGATAATTATTTCTATTAGTTGTCCTGGTTGGGAGGCTTTGATGGCACTGGGTGAACCTTCGGCGACGGTTTCCCCTGCAACCATAAAGCTCATACGGTTACACTGTTCTGCTTCTTCTAGGTAGTGGGTTGTGACTAAAATGGCTGTACCGTTGCGGGCGAAGTCATTAATTAGTTTCCAAAATTGGCGACGCGCTAAGGGATCTACTCCTGATGTGGGTTCATCTAAGAATAAAATATCTGGTTCGTGCATGACTGAAGCACCAAAGGCTACCCTTTGTTTCCAGCCTCCGGGTAGTTGTCCGGTGAGCATATTTACTTGTCCTTCTAAGCCGCAGGTAGCAATTACCCAATCAATTTTTTCTCGCCGCAGTTTGCGGGGTACGCCGTAAACTCCGCTATAAAATTCTAGATTTTGCAGAATGGTTAAATCGTCGTAGAGGGTGAATTTTTGACTCATGTAACCAATGCGTCGCCGTAAGTCTGCACTCCGCAGATTTCCGGTTTCACCACCCAAGGAAATTTCACCGCCACTGGCTTCTAGTAATCCACACAGCATTTTAATTGTGGTGGTTTTTCCAGCACCATTAGCACCTAATAACCCAAAAATTTCCCCATAGCGGACTTCGACGTTGACATCTTTGACGGCTTGGAATTTGCCAAAAATACGAGTCAGGTTGTGAGAATATATAGCTACTCCCCCTATGTCCCCTTGTCCTCTTTTGCGAGAACGGGGAAACGGAAAAAATTGCGGTACAGAACCTTGTTGGCGCAGACGAGTGACAAAGACGTTTTCTAATGTTGGTTCGCCATGCTCGATACTGGGAGAGGGTAAGTGATGTTGTTGTAGGAGTTGGCGAACTGCGGTTTCACCAGTATCTAAATCTGGAACGAGGACATCTAAGCGATCGCCAAAAGTTTGCACATCTACTATATTTGTTTGGTCAGCTTGGATTAGTATTTCTTCGCTAGCTTCTAGGTTTGCGGTTCGTACTTCTAAGCGATGTAAGCCTAAATTCGCTCGTAATTCGGCGGGTGTACCAATTTCATGAATTTCTCCACTGTACATCAAAGCCACCCGGTGACACCGTTCCGCTTCGTCTAGATATGGTGTAGCCACGACAATTGTCATCCCCTCGGCTGACAGTTCCGCTAACACATCCCAAAATTCCCGCCGGGAAACTGGATCAACACCTGTGGTAGGTTCATCTAGTAATAATACTTCTGGTTGAGAAACCAAAGCACAACACAGCGCCAGCTTTTGTTTCATCCCCCCAGAAAGTTGTCCCGCTAGGCGATCGCTAAATCGATCTAAATCCATTAATTTTAAGTACTTATGGCGGCGTTCCTGTAACAAATCATCTGCTACTTGTCGCAAACCTGCTGCATAATTCAAGTTTTCATCAATACTCAAATCTAAATACAGCAAAAACTGCTGGGTGAGATAACCAGTCATTAATCTAGCATCTCGTGCCGGTTGATTAAATATTTGCACCTCCCCAGCCGTCGCTTCCATCACACCGCCCAAAATGTGAAAAGTGCTAGTTTTTCCCGCACCGTCAGGGCCAATTAATCCAAATAATTCACCCTTTTGGACTGTGAAATCAATTCCTTTAACAGCAACTAAATTTCCATAGTGCTTGTATAACTCCTGAACCTTAATTGCTTCAGTAGTCACACTAAATAAACTCTTATTACCTTTGCGCTTTTGCGCCTTCCCTTCGGGACGCTCCGCGAATGCGTGAGGTAAAACCATACCTTTTATTCAGCCTTTAATTTAATTTCGGCATCTGCCGGCATCCCCATTTTAGCGCAAGGTAAATCTGATTGATTATAGGGATTTTCCGGGTTAAAGCAGTTATCAGGATTTTTAATTTCGATGCGAATTCCTACTACTTGTCTGACTCTATCTTTTTGAAAATAAATATTCTCTGGTGTAAATGAAGCTTGCGGATCGATGGCAATTACTTTGCCTGTTAATGGTTTATCTGGTGCAGAGTCAATCAATATTTTTGTTGTTTGTCCTAGACGCACTTTACCAATATCGCCTTCGGGAATAAAACCTCTAAAATAAACTGTCCTAGGGTCAACAATTGTCAAAATAGTTGTCTGATTGCTAACTACTGCACCCGGTTCGACACTACGGGCAGTTACTACTCCATCTAAGGGACTAACTACATTTAAATCTTTTTTGGAGTCGGCAATTTGGGTGACGATTTGCTGCTTTGATGCTTGGGCATCTCTCACTTTAGCATGGGCAGAGTTAACTTTTGCTTGGGCAGATTTAAGTTGAGCATCACTTTGTTGTTGTTTTCTGATTAATGCTGTTAACTGAGTGTTGCGAATGCCAGGATTGAAACTTGTGGTTTTGGTTTGAGTTAACGCCCCTAATGCAGAACTTAACTGTTGGCGTTGGGCATTAACTGCTGCTTGTTGTGCTTCTAAGGTGGCGATAGCTGTATCTAGAGTGGTTTGTGCTTGATCAAATTGTTGTTGATTAATTGCCCCTTCTTTGACTAATTGGGCATAGCGATCGCGGTTAAGTTTTGCTAAATTAACTTGTGCTATTGCCTGTTTAACTTGGGCTTGGGCTTGCACTAATGTGGCTTGGGCTGCGGCTACATTTGACTGTGCCTGCTCAACTCTGCCCTTGGTATCTCCTTGAGACTGGCGCAAATTTAGTTTGGCTTCGTTAATTTGGCTGTTAATTTCTTGAATTGCTCTGGTTGCTTGCTCAACATCGGCAATAGACTGTTGTTCATCATATTCAGCCGATGTCACCCTCGCCTGAGCGCCACCGCAGCTGTTCTTGCAGTAATTGGTCGTTTGTGTTGTCTAATTGAATTAATTCTTGCCCCTTTTTGACTGCCGCTCCTTCTCGCACGGCAATGGAAATAATTCTACCAGCACCCTTGACCCTAATATCGGTTTCATAACCCTCAATCCTGCCGCTAACTTGCAGTATATTTGCTGACGCTTGCGGTTGACTGCGCCATATTGCATAGCCAATACCAGCAAGCACTAATACCGCCCCTATCAGTAGAGGAATCGGTTTTTTACGGCGTTGCTGCTGGGATACTGGTTTATCTTGAAGATTTTCCGGGGATGTGGGTATAGTTTGAGTCATGGTGGCATCCTGGATGGGGGAAATATTTGCTATGAGAGAAAGGGAAATTCTGCATTCTTTGTCATCATACTAGACAGTCTATTATGATAAAACAATGTAAAATTTGGATGCTGTCCTGGATATGCGATCGAGGACGGCATTTAATTTTTATTGTTTGGATAATTTATCTATTAAGCTAATTCCGATAGATTGAGTATAATCATTCTCTGTTAAATTGGCGATACATCTCCAAGTTACTTGTTGAATGGCTTTAACTAGGGCTTTAATAGCTTCTTCATCCCACTGTTGATAAATGCGATCGCCTATATGTATGTCCTTACCTTCCCGAATATTAACGTTGTATTTACCTAGTTGCATGGATAACTGGCGATACTCCTCTGTTGTTGCTGCGCGATCGCTTACATCAAGTACCTCACGTAGAAGGGTAATGTCTGCATCAGTCTGTTTGCTGCATCTAATGCGCTCAATAATACTATTAATATCGAAATAATAACTCACCGTTCGCGTAATAGGATTTGACTAAGACGAATTATCTACCAAATCGCTATAAATATCAGGAGACAGCCCTAATAAGCTAATAATTTCTTGCTGTAGAGGATTTAAAGGCGGTGTATAGATGATGATTTATCTCACAAAACCATCCCCCCATTTTTCTCGATTTAAGACTACGCTTTCTTTAGCAAGTTAATCAAGAAACACAATATGGTTCCTCAAACTCAAGATTTAGTTGCCCAGCACTGGGTAAAAACCCGTTCTTCCCTCGATCCTACCGAATCTACTTTCCTCATCTGGA
>CAVYXS010000243.1:0-6310 GCA_963772205.1 uncultured cyanobacterium | reverse complement strand
TCCTCTCTTGATTGAGGGGCGATCGCTAATTAAACTATCTTTGCTCAGTGCTGACTCTCGAGACAGCCGGTGAAATGCGAGGCGCGATCGCAAGTCATGATCAATTGCTCTATTGCCCGTGTCATCGCCACATACAATAACCGCGCTTCTTCTTCTGGTGTGTTGTATTCGTGGGGCATAAAAGAAACACCAGGAATAAACACCACAGGAAATTCTAGCCCTTTAGATGAGTGCATAGTCATGAGTTTTATACTGGCTTCATCGGGGTAATCAAATGCCACAATACACTATTATTATTCGACCCATTACTCGATGGGGATTTGCATTTGTTGGAAGTCGTTGTATATTTTCTCGCCCATAAAGTTAGAGCGGTAGATAATGGCTATTTCATTCCAGGGGATATCTCGCTCGTGTAATTGTTGCACTCGCCCTGCTAGGTAATCTACCTCATGTTTAAAACTGGGAAGTTTAATTAAATCTGGTATTGCTCCCTGTCGTCCTGCACTAGCGGGTTCTACCAATACCACTGGTCATCATCCCCGGTGGTGGGTTGCATTACTTCTTTAGCAAATTCATAGGCTACCCCTAACACCTGTTCTGTGTTGCGGTAGTTGAGTTTTAGTATAGTGGTGCGTCCCTGTGCCTGGATGCCTACACTCTTAAAGCTAAATTTCTTACTGCGTTTTTCACCGTAGAGGTTTTGGGCATCGTCATAGAGAATAAGCAATGAATTGGTTTTCAGGGTTGACCATTTGGGCAATTAATTTGAGCCACTCTGGTTTAAAGTCGTGGCCTTCATCTAGCATGACTGCGCCGTATGTGCCAGCAGGTATTAACTGGGCATCAACGGCGGTAATTACTCGGTTTACCAGTTCTTCTACATAAGCTTCACCTTGATACTCTCTAGAGTCGGGTCTGGGGATGTCATACTTTTTGAGTAAATCCATACACCACCCATGAAAATGACGTACTTTGATCCGACTGACTTTGTTTTTATCTTGGATAGTCTGCCGGAGTTTGGCAGCTAGGGAGACATTGAAACATAGCACCAAAATGGGTTTTTTATCAACTTGAGACAAGTGCTGACAACGGTAGGCTAAAATCATGGTTTTCCCAGAGCCAGCCACGCCATGAATTACCCGATGCCCGTCTCCTAAACTGCGGGCTAATTGTTCTTGCTGCAAGTCCATAATCTTGAGAATGTCGGGGATTTGCAACTGCGGCGCATCTTCGGTGGTGGTGTCTACATCAAACAAAGATAATTGTTTGGCACTAATGCGTAATTCTGGGAAGATATGCCAGCGGATTCTATCTATTTGGCTACTGGTGAGGGTTTTACCAAATTGATATGCCGACAAATCCCAAAGTCGTTGCTCAAATTCCCCTGCATCTGTACTTGGGAGCATTTCATCTTTACAGATAACCAAGTGTGACTCAAATACGGCTGGTAGTTCACTTTCATTGAATGCTTTACGGCTGATGTTGGTGAATACCACGCCGTAACCATAGGGAATGACCAGCTTACCTTGATAATTACCTTCTTGCTGCACCAAAAGAGAATCTTTTTCTAGCATTTTGTTGACTGCTAGGGCATAATCTCTGGCTTGTTGTAATGGGTGCTTGACTTCCTTTACCCCATCTTCAGTAATTATGGTGACTGTGGAGGGGTTGATACTTTCAATGGTGTCTAATTTCCAGTCTTTGACCTCCAGAATAAATAAGCCCCGGCTGGGGTGCAGCACGATAAAATCTGGGTGCAATTGCTTTTTACCTACTGGCACATCGTACCAAAGTAAATAATCATCCTCTAATTTTTCCTCCGAGCGCTGCGCTAACCTCCTCTCGCCGGGGGTCATTCGCATTGAGCAACTATTGAATGAGGGAATTAGTGTGGCCATAGGTAGATGTTTACGGGGTTTCTTCTAAGAATGGGGGCGATCGCTTAACAAGTTTCGGCTTAGGTATTGGTTTAGGTATTGGGGTAGAATTTTCAGGAAGCGTATGATGCCTACGGCGGTTCGCTTGCGACCATCGCTTTGCTGACCGCAGGTATCGCTGCTTTTAGAGAAAATACACGCTGTCATCATTGTTACAAAAAACTGCAACTAACGATTTCTGTTAGACTTACCCAATCTTTGAGCAGTAGCTAAATCTATTTTCTTGATGCTAGGTTTATTGATATTTCTCAAGTCAACATCATAGTAATCATCACCCCCTTCATTAGGGTCATGCTGAGAATTTAATATATATCTCCGTTCTCCAACTTTAATAAGTTTTTGAAAATCATAATCTTTACCTATATAACGGATTTTTGATTTTTGACCTTTTTGTAAAATAGCTAATCTTACAAAACCATCCTGCAAGATAAGAATAGAAAACAATTGGTTTTGACTAAGTTGTTCAATATTCTTTTGACCAGTAATATAATGTCCTAAGTTATCTTGTCTGGGAACATTTGGATTTTCTCCATTATAATTAGTGATAATCCCAGTAGCATTGCTCATATCATATACATCAAATACTACTTTACCAGGAATATTATTATATTTTGATATTAATATTTCTGAATTATTTGAGTATCTGGAGTATTTGTGCCAACGTTGGTAAACAGCAATTACTTAAAATTCCTATGGTTAGTATTGATGAATAAAGATAATTTAGTTGCATGGGGTTATCCTCTATTTATGAATGTAACTGTTTTATCGAGTTCTTTTTATTGGGGTTTCACTAACCATTGAGTTAGCAATTTTAATTAATTCATTCTCTGAACAAGAACCGGAATAAACCTGAAAAATAATCTATTTTGAATCCAAGTAATTGGATTCTATCCATCTCCTGTATGCAAATAACGATTAATATTTTGGCTCTCCCAGACTTCGTTTGATAAATTAATACTACAAAACACCTAAAACACCTGATATAACTAGGTTTCGCCAAAATAGAATCAAACATTTAATGAAAATATGCTTTCTGATTCTTGAATCCCCTACTATGTAAGGAATTAAGCTTGTATCAGGTATTAATTTTCTATACTTAGTCTAGAAGAGCCAATATTTTTTGGCAATTTGAGAGAAGTATTTGAGCGATAATTTTCTTGATAATTTTTGTAAAAATCAGAAGATAACAAAGCAGTATGAATAAAAATCAGCCTACAATCTAAGGAATATAATCTACTGCCAGTATTGATATTTTGGCAATCTTTCCCTGTATTAAGTAAAGCAATAGAAGCATTTTGATTATTAACTTTCAAGACAACTTTTAAATTATCTTTGCTAATTCCCTGAGTTATAGATTTAGGTAAGTTAGTTGGTAAGCGAAAAGCTAAATTATTTTGTAAACGCTGTTTAATTTGATTAATCACAGGTTTAAAGATTGGTGTTGGTGCTGCTAATACCGATAATTCGTTAGCACCCAAAATTATTAAACTGAGTACCAGGATAAATAATGCCTTCATTTTATTACTCACTTTTATTACAACATTAAATTCAGAAAACTTTTAATTATCTAGCACTTCTAATTGGAGATTCTTTAGCCATTGAAATTCCCATATTAATAACTTGTTGCTTAGATAAAGTTCTAGATTCAATCTCAAAATATAACCCGTTTTGTTTCCATAAAACATGATGTCTATACCCAGCAGAACCACTACGAGCATAAAAATAAAAACCTTTAATTCCTCGTTGCAGATTAATTGATTGAGAATTACGCCTACTTTCTGATAATCCATCCTCATACTTGTTTTTCATCGGATTATTTCGCATAACAAATATATTTCCCATATTACAAGAAGTAGCTGAACAATTAGGGCTTGAGGCAAGGATCAACCGCAAGATAGCCGCCTGAATAGTCACTGTTATATCTACGAACTATTGCATAAACCCCATAAGTTTTATCAGGAACAAAAGCAGGTAATCGTATTACCATATCTTTTGGTAGTTGATTACGAATATCCTGAAGAATTGGTTTAAATATGGGATCTGGTGCGGCTATAACTAATTGTGAATTAGCAAATGAATTACCACAAAAAATTCCTAGACTAATTCCAAAATATAGCAAACTTTGTAATTTCATTGATTTTCTCTTGATGATTGATTCTTCTTATTTTTATTTATGAATGTAACCAGTTTTTTGCAGTAATTGTTGTAACTCTTTAAAAAAGGAATTGCGATCACTATGTTGATAACCTTGTCGTACTTGTCGCCAACCTTCTTCTCCTTCACCAAGAGAATACTTGTCTGCTAAGTATCCTGATAATGCACCTTTGGCATAGGAAGAGTTATTGCGATTGCGTTTAAATCTTTGCCATAATTCATTAGCACTTTGGCGAACTATTTGGGGATAACGGCGAGTTACATTTATCATTTTTCCTTGACGATACTGCCATATTTGTCTGGGTAAACTAGAGCAAGCAGAGCAAACACCTAAAGCACCAAAAAAAGCTTCATCATAACGAACGAACTCTGGTACACCATTACGATCTAAATTTTTAATTTCGATATTAGAACCAATAGACTCAACAACAATATAGGTATATTTGGCAGTATTTGGTTGATAGCGATAAATTAAATAAAAAAATCCTGCACGTCCACTACCGTCTCCTCCTGGTAATCTCACTAATACTTCAGGTTCTTTATCACCATCTAAATCAATAATTTTAAACTCTTGAGGTAAGTCACCATAGCGATAATTGATAGGAGATAGAAGTTGATTAAAATTCGTTTTACCAGAACGAATAATTTTTAATCGTAAAGTCACAGTAGCTAAACCACTAAAACCTTCCCATCCTTTTTTACCTTCGCTTTGTACTACTTCATGTTGAGAAATTTCTGCCTTAACCTTACCAGATTGACGAGTTACTAATGCTGGTGGTATTGGCTCACTATTAGCAATAGCAGTATTACTTAATATTCCTAACATGAGGATGATATTAGTAATGATTAAAGAACTGACAAAATTAAATTTATTTTTCATAATACGCCTCATTTTTTCTCTTACTTTTACTTGTAAAATAATACTGGCACATTTTGACCACGTTCATTCATAACTGTTAATGGTAGCGATTCTAAACTTTCTCGACGAGGGAATTGAATCTGTTGCCAACCTTGCTTAGTCTGCTTTACCTGCAAAATGTAACGATTATTAAGCCATTTTAAGCTAACTATTTTATAATTTAAAATCCAAACTGCTCCTGTTTTACCTGAATTTAATTGAGTCACATAGTCGTTACATTTTTTAGTATTGTTAGAATCCTGTGGTGTCCATAGTCCAGCACGTTGTCCTATATCAACATTACCACTACCACCGGGAAAGGTAGTAAAGGCAAAAATATTATATTTCCAATAATCCCCACCTAATTCTGCAATTTCTTCTGGAGTATATCTACCATTGAAACGTGTAAGGTGTGTTTTCTGTTCTCCTGGTGTTGGGCGTATCCAAGTTTTTGATTCATAACAAACTTTAAAATTGATATTATTTTGAGATTGAGTTTTGGCTACAACTGGTAATGAACTTATACTATCCCCCCATGTATTTGTTTGGGCAGATTGTTTATTCATCGTAGAAATATTTTTACTTGGGGGTTGTATACTTGCAGACGAATTTGGTAAAGTAGAAGTACAACCAGAATCCTTTAATCTCTTCCTAGTTTCTGTATGAAAATACCAATCATCAAGTGAACTAGCACCTTCTAAATAATTATTGGAAGAATTGCGTGGAGTAGCTTCAAGAATATCACCTTGATCATAATTACTTTTTCCTGTAGTCAGTTTACCTTTTGGTGTAATTAAAATTGAATTAGCAACTTTACCAATATCTACAAATTGAGAATTTGGTTTTATTCCTACTATGCAAACTTGATTAGTATTATATGATGGTAAGATTGCAAAGTATAGGTTATTACTGTTGCCATAAGTACCAAACCAATTCCCTAAAAATGGAGCAATATTAGGATTAACTTTAGCCCATGCTTTTTGAAATGATATTAGATTTTTCTCTAATTCACGATAATTTCTGTTTTCTATTTTTTTAAAAGCGGTAATTAATTGAGTAGCTATGTTAGCAGGAACTCCTTTTTTTATTAAACAACTAACTTGATTACAATAACTTTGCTTTGTAGATTCAATAATTTTCCAGTTTCCATTGTGATATTTAAGAGTGGCAAACATTATATTTTGTCCAAGATAAATTACTCTAGCATAATTACCAACAATAGCTACAGTATTTATGCCATCATAATTATTTCGCAGCATTGCACTAGGAATTTTAGCAATTTCATCTGTTGTTAATTTAGTTTGACGATGAATCATTTGTA
>CAVYXS010000242.1:0-11214 GCA_963772205.1 uncultured cyanobacterium | reverse complement strand
CATCCTGCGGCTCTAGTTTTAAAACAGACCCTCATAATCCCCTCACTCCAGACGAAATCCTGCATCAACTTCTATTTCTGCCTTAGCAATTGGATCATCCTCGTCATCATCAAAGAACCCATCATCCTCGGAATCTTCTCCCAAAACATTTGATCCGACTGGTTCTGTCGCAACAGTTAACGACACAGGACTTGGCCCAGTGGAATCAAAAAAAGAAACTGAAGGGGGAACCGAATTAGCTGAAACAGGAGTTATTCCTACTCCGTTAGTTCCAACTGTTGGTTGTAACCCAGTTGCACCTTGCGAGAAAACTCCACTATGAGGATTAACAAGAACTATCTGGGGCAACCCCTCCATCCCAAACGTCCGTTTCATCTTAATGATCTGAACTTCAAGTTGCGCGATCGCATCATGGAGGGCTGACTGCAATTCAACACCAGATACTCCCGCAGCAGATAGCGCAAACGGCAGGTAATATGCCCGCAACGCCTCACATACTAACTCAGTTTGCCCTCGCTTCTTCGACTGGAGATAACTAATTACTATACCGTCCTCCATATCTTTATTCCGCATGATACGCGCCAACTCAACCGAATCAGTAGGCTTACTCGCTCTTGCCATAACTTCTCTTCTATTAACCCAAGTTGCGGGTTATCAACTGATGTGTGCTTGTTACCACTCAATTCATGCGATGCCTGCGGCGGGCTACGCCTACGCGTACAACAAAGTGGCGTTGGCGCGTAGCGCCAACGGTCTTGGACTTGTTGCCAGCATTTAGCTACTTAGATGGTTTTAAGTCCTACAAATTACTTATTAAATAAAAGCTTGTTGAAGAGTAAAAGAAAAAATGAATGCTTGTAGCTTAAGTAAAAACCCTTCATAAGTGACTGCGTGTATTGATTTTGGGAAAACATAAGTCATGCTACTAAAAACAGTTTCTATGTAGTGTCTAGTACATTGTTTGATATATTGCTCCCACGGTGGTTCTTGGCGCTTAGAATTCCTTTTACGCATGACTTTCAGAGATATTTGATTTGAATCTTTTAAATCATCTTCTGCTGTATAGTCAGTATAAGCAGAATCACTATATACTTCACTTCCAGGGGGAAGATTCAGAGGTAGCGCATTCAAGGCACGCACATCATTTGCACTACCTGGTAAAAACACGAACTCAACCGGAATACCACTTTTAGTAGTTAGTAGCTGGACTCTTACTCCATAGAAGTAGCGTTTTTTGGATGCAATGTAACCTCGATAGTCTTCCGAGTGTATTAATTTGACATGAAAGATCCGAATATTGTCACACATTGGCACTGGAAACGAGTCTAAAAGATATTCAGTACAATCGCTAGTCTGTTTCAGTATCATTCCTATTTGATGAAATAAATCATTAATTAACATTGAGAGCCTGTGTAATCTCCGATTAAATCGTGATTTTTCCAACATTCTCGTTATCAAATTATGGTCTTTCATGTAGGCGCAAGCCTTACTATGATTACCACTAAAGAAGATTGCCGCAATCAGTGCCGTTGTAATAATTTCTGCATCACTCATTTCACATCGAATATCATCTTCATGCCCGATCGCCGTCAATAAGTCATCAGTGATAGCATAGATAGCAATAATTTCATTAAGCATATTCCCCTCCCATTTGTATTCCTGGAGGGGATTTTATTTCTTTTTGACACCAAGATGCGAGCCTAAATCAGTAACTAGCAACTTGGGTTATTAACGTGCAAATCAAGCTTCTCAGTAAGCTATTTGTCAATACTCTTACTTTAACCATACAGTGGGAGAAGTCACCCCCGTATTTACTCCGAACTACCCCAATTGACACACTAATTACCCCAATTAAGTGAAATTGGGTTTGATTTTTGTCAATCAAAATAAATAATTAACTGAAAAATAAACTATGACAATCCCCATAATTGAGGTATTCTGAGGGCAAATTAACCCAATTATTTCAGCATTACGTCAAAGGTTAATCAGCTTAGGGAATAACCCCACAATCCTCTCTGCATCTGATTTACTACAGTTGCACTCCACAACAGACTATTGCTGTCACCGTACAGTCCTGTAACTAAGACAAGGTATGTTTAGTAGGGTCATTTTATTACTAAGGCTATTATCAATAAACTAGATTAATTGACAGTGCCTTTAATACCAATCGTCTTATCTTGTATCACAAAATGCTACCTTTGTAATATATCTACTGTTTGATAAATAAACAGATTGAAAAATAATACCTATAAACAATTGTAATTACGTATAATTTAATTCACGATAATGGATACCACCCACTACGCGATAGCGTTCGCGGAGCGTCTGCTCCAGAAGCGCCGACCTGTCGGTTCGCACGCTGGCGACATAACCATACAATCTCTACAACCCAACAATTGCATCATTAAAAACAAGGTTTACGGCTTCAGTGTCAGTTACAAGACGAACCATAAGATATTACCTTGTATTATCACAAGTTACAGTACTCTCACTGGCGGCATCTAAATCAAGTATAGTTTATACCAAAAGTAGCAGCGATATTGTCCGCAATTGAGACCATACACTGTTGTCAGATTTCCGGTTATCCCCAACTCCCTCAGCGCAGTCTCTAACTATGCCACTCAGTCCCGCAGTGAAAGAAGGTATGGTAAATAACTCCATAAAGCGAACCAAATCCATCAAGGTATACCTCTTTGAGAAAGAGAAAATTACCATTGAAGAGAAAGCGATCGCCACAGGGGTAACTGCATCTGAGTATTTACGTTCCTGTGGGTTAAGACGGGTACTAACGGCAAAACCGTCTGCCGACTTGATAACTATCCGCGCTACTGCTGGAACCCTCAAAAGCGAACTGATGATGTTATCTCACTTAGCGAAGGAAACAAATAACCAGCAAATTTTGGATACTGTCAATAATGCGATCGCACTCGTAGATCAGACTATCGCAGCTGCATTTAACCTAGACGTTCTAGATAAATCACCCTCAAGCCAAGATAAATAAGGCATTACAGGTTCTATATCCCCCACTTTCAACTCCCTCAATTTGATTCCCGTCATCTATAAAAAACCCAATTTTCTCGACACGCTCAAGTATGTCTTGGGGAAAGATGATGCTGGGATTGTCGATACTAATATGATGGGAACAAACCCCGATGAATTCAACCAGCAGTTTCTCAACATCAAGTACACCAAAAAAGCAGTTAAACGGCAGTGTGCCCACCTCATTATCTCGATAGCACACCGCCACAACTATCATGAGCATTTATCAGACAGTCAGTACAGCTATGTAGCAAGGGAATATCTCAAAGATATGGGATACCTGCCCAAGGAAGAATCATCTGTAGCAGCTACGAGTCAGTTCGTTGCAGTACGTCACCATGATCGCAATCACGAACACCTGCACATAATTGCTTCCCGGATTCGGTTAGATAGCAGTTTAGTTAATGATTCCTATGATTATTTCAACTCCCAAGTCTCAACTAGACGCATCGCGGCGGAACTAGGGTTAGAGGTGACACCGACAACGAATGAAGCCGTCGCCTCTAAGTTACAGCAAGAGTATGGCATAACTGCACTCACCAGTCCCAACCGCTCGAAAAGTATTAGAGCAGTCAATAGTAAGCACAAAACCCCAACAAGTAAGGAAATTATTCGCCAAGCAATAGGGGAAGCCATCAAGGATAGTCCCACTGTCTCCACGTTCATCCAACGCTTGGAGGAAAACAACATTGGGGTATTGCCTAAAATGCGGGGGGAGGAACTACTAGGCTTTACCTACATCCATAATGATGTGAAAATCGCTGGTTATCAAGTATACAAACCCTATAGTTGGAACAAACTGCTGTCTGAATACGGAATAACATACGACCAAGAGAAAGATAAGGAAGTAATTCAACAAGCTAAAGCCAGAGCAATTAACCGCATAAATATTAATAGTATAAGTAATAACGAGTACTTATATACTGATAAACCTACTGGCAGCAATACAAGTGATGGTAATGGTGATACCGATAGTAACTCCAAAACATTTGGGAGTACAAATGCACTAAATAGTAATTATCCAAATCAAATTTCGACGATACAACCAAAATTAGAAGAGAAACCCACGTCGGAAGCAAATAAGGTTAAGAAAAAAGTACAGCCGGATTTAAGGAACAGCACCCACAACAGGATATTTCAGAAGAAAACCGTCTATCCACTCCTCAACAAATCCTGCAAGAGCAATCTTCCCCTACTCCCTTTTTTCCTAACCTTCTCCCTTCTAACCTCAAACATCTGCCTTCTACAATCACTGACTATATGCTTGTTACCAATAATTCCCGTATCAAGGGACGGGAGTTGAGTGCCAGCTTAGATACCAACATTCTGACTGTTTACCGTCATGGAGATAATACTCCTGTGATGCAAACCTGCTATAGTCAGGGAAACTGGTACGAAGAGATACCAACTCGACTAACAACAAACGAAATCGAGCAGATTGAAAGCTTGCGTATCTTTACCCAACAAGCGTTAATGAATAAATCGCGATCTGCGCTGGGAGCAACGCTCCAAAGTTAGATCGGATTTTGATTCTCAATTGTGTGGGTTAATTCTCAATAAACTGAACCAATATTTCCTAAAAATCATTGTTATTGCGTAGCGATCGCGGATTTTGTAGGTAACTTATATTGCTCATTTTCGGCACCTAACAAAATCGCACTGCACCCTCTGCGCTTCTGGAGCAGACGCTCCGCGTAGCTTGCTTCTCCGCAGGAGTACGCAGCAGCGCTTCTCTACGAGACGCTTCGCGTAGCTTACTTACACAGAGGGGTACGCTATCGCTCTTCGGGAATGAGGAGGAGCGTAGGCTTTGCCCGCCGCAGGCATCGCTTTATAATGAGAGATGAAACATCAATTTTCATCATGTAAAAAATATGCCACACTCTTGACCAGGAAGAATTGTCAGACATGGAAGAGTATTCCCTGAAATTCATTACCATTATCGCTGCCCTCATGGTAACTTAAACTTGGAAACCAGTATCTAACTACAACGATTATATTTTAAGCAACGCCGTAATTGGTGTAAGGACGTTTATAGGGGGGATGCAAACCTAAAATAATATCTGAAGCGGGAACTCCTTTATCAACTAATTCTTGACCGATATCAGCTTCTGTCATATTATGTTGAATCCAGATTTTGCCGTCTTTAATATCTAAATGAATATAACAGGCATAAATACGATTGAGTCCTTGCCAACCAAGATCGAGAATTTGATAATGATCATGTTCTGTATCAAAAATGAGTTGGCATTCAATATTTGTCTCGTTTGTGGTGGCATGGGCAGTTAGTAATTCCCGGACAATTTGGCGATATTTAGCTAGTTTTTCCATGCGCTCATAGATTTTCATTAAGATTTTGAACAGGTTCTATTATTTGTTGAATTGCTTGAGCGATCCCTGTATATTGTTGAGATGTCAGACTACCACGATATGCTACAATACGGGCAACATCAATTGCACGCACCTGATCTAATAGAGCAATTGACGGTGATTTTAATCCAGCTACACCAGCCGAAAATTGCATATATAAATCAGGGGAGTTCACAGCCCATTCTTGCCCTCTATCTGTTGTCATTGGTACAACGAAAACAAGAGGAAAGCGTAGTTTTCCTAAACGACTTGGCAGCCCTACAATAATTGCCGGTCTGAAACCTTCTTGTTCTCTCCCACTGGGAAGCTGACTAGGAAATTTGGCAGTTACGACATCGCCAATTTGTAAAATACGATCTGTCATACACCTATCTTAATTTCTCCTGTTTCAGCGATAAATTTAACGGGTATTCCCTCTTCTAATTCTCCTTCTTGCCATTCATAGGGTTCATAATTTTCTAAACTTGATAAGTCGCTTTCTAGCCAGTTTTTATCTTCTTGGGTTTGAGGATTTTCGCTTTGCCAAACCAAATAATTTAAAAAACTAAGAACTTCTTGCAATTTATCATCAGGGATAACTTCCAAACGTTGCACTACTTTCTTTCTGAGTGTACTCATATTAGTAATTCCTTGTTACAGCACTTTGCGCGACTAATTGGGACAGGGTTCATCTTGATTTTTCAATTTATTCCCTTAATTATTGTACCTAACCGTTACGCAAAGTGCTGTAAGTTGATTAATCCTCTTTTATCACTCTCGGCAGATAAACATCCAAAAGCCTTGGTATTTTTGGGTTTCACTGCGTACCCCTACGGGGAAGCAAGCTACAACCCAACCTACATTTATTTTTCTAACTTTAGCGATGCGGTGATCAAATTTTTCACGGGATCGGACTTGAATATTTTTGTGTAATCTTGAGATGTTACAGTCCACAATTCCGGACGTGAGAAAAGAAGATGTCATAATGAACTGAATTCCCAATGCATCATGTCTGGTAACCAATAGATTAGTCCTGCGAGGTCTCCTTTCGGTGCTGTTGTATCAAAAGTCCACTCAAAATATGAGTATCCCCCGTGCCACCAAGGTTTTTTAGATATCCATCCTACCCTGTGTTTAAAAGCTTCTAAGGCATCTTTCTTGTTTCCCCATAAACTTTTATAGAATAACTCGGTAAGCGTAAAACTCAGTCCCTTTAGGGCTGAGATATAAGCGACTCGACTTGCTATTTTATTTTAGGCACAGCAGGTATCTCGGCTCAACCTCATCAAGAGCGTTCTCTCTCAAACTACAAACATCAGCACAATGGCAAACATTAAGAATGTTACTACTGATTTAGCATTAAGCAAGAAGTAATTGAGAAGTTTGTATATTTTTTTCATACTTAAATTTTGAGATCACGCCGAATTATCTCTTTAAGAGCTTTTTTCTACGTAATAAATACATTTTAGCGTATAAAAATCTATATTCATTTTGCAAATAGAAATTAGAAAATTGTTTAATAAATTACCAGTATAGAGAAAGTAAAATCAAACTCTAAGGGTATTTTAGTGCCAAACAGTAAAAATTTATATTTAATTTTATAAGTTTAATTGTTCATATATGACAATTCAAGCTAAACATTTTGACACTAGATTAAATCAATGGATTCATACAGATGGTAATACAAATAATCCAGATTCGCTGTTAAAGGAAGAACTTAATAATACCTTACTAGAACATTTCTTTCCTGGGGTTAATTTTTCGTTTGGGCATATGGACGAAAAGTCTACTGCGGAACAATTAATTAATCATCCTGAAGGTCATAAATTATTATTATCCTCAAAAACTCGGTTGTTATATGGTACAGAAGAATGTCTCCCTCAAATTAGACAATTATGCCCTGATAACAAGGATAGAGGTGCTTATGGGTCTATTTTTCTTGGTTCATGTAAAAATGCTGTCAATAAAGAGTTAAATATTCTAATTGTCGATGATAATAATGGTGAAAATGGCGGCATTATTAGTAATGACCAAGCATATCAGCTAACAGGAGACTGTTACGGACAAATATCCAGAGACCTGTATCACGAATTAACCAAGCATCAAAAAGGTGATAAATATCGAGTAATTCAGCACCGCTTCGGTTGGACTGATCGAGACGGAGATGATAATAACTACCGCTTTGGTAAAGGTACTTTACGACCTGCTAACCTTGAGCAAATCCTCAATTATCAAGACCCCAATAACTCAACTAAAATTGACCTAATTCTTCCCTTATCTGCGTTCAAGGGAACTGATAAAGACAATCCTAATGGCTCAACTAAGCCTCAAATTCAACCTGGATTGTACCGACAAAGTATCTGGCTAGGTGAAAAATCACAATCTGAACTCGGCAAGACAGCTATCTCGCAGTTACTCGCTTCATTCCCTAACGGACTGAAAGACTTTACTGAAGAGCTAGAACTTGAAGCCAAAAAGCTGAATGTTGCACAGGATGATCCTCGGCAACTTGCACAACTTTACTGCGAAAAGTACGAGAAGCGGAAAACCTTTCTTGAAGAACAAGCAACCACACTAGAAGAACAAGCAGCAGAAGAGTTAGAAACTCTGCGCGAGCGCATTGCTACTGACTCGTTTATTTACAAACTTATCAAAGCTGACCTGCAAGGAGAGGGTCAACTTCTTGAAACTGAGAAAGTACAGCGCGAACTCGCCCGGTTCGTCCAAAACGAGTGGAAAGAAATCGCCATCGGCAAGACACTCACGTTTGAGCGGGCAATGGTCATTCCCTCAAAAGATCTGCAAAATGGGGAAATTTCCATACCGCATTATCAAAACGGGGAAGAAGTTCTCAACTTCCGCTCCCCTTTCCTCAACTCAAATGGTCTATGCGTCTCAACTAATAAAGTTGTAGAAGACATACTTGGACCTGATGGTAAACCTCTAGCGGGTGCGATCGCTGTCTCAGACGAAACAAGCGATCGCATTTACAACCGTTTAAACAAGCAAATTAAATCTGTCCTACCCGAAACCCAAAGTAAAAATATTCAGTTAGAAGGTATTGAAAATTACTTAGATAAAAATATCGGCAAGCTTGAAACTAAAAACAAAATCGAGTTTACCAACAAATTTAATGAGTATATTTCAGAACTAAAGTCAGCTGGTTACAAACTAGAAATTCTTCCTCAAGAGTCCGAACAAGAGCGTCAGGCACGCGACTACGACGGTGATTGTATTGGCTTCGAGCGGGCAAGCAGGTATCCAAACCTCACTGCCGAGGCAAGGGAGCGCAATCTGCCTGAAAACGCTTACGATCCAACTGTTAAACTCAAAAAACAATCTTTTTACCAGGAAGATGGCAGTCAGCCGGAATTTGAAGAAATCGCCATCCACATGAGCGATGGCATTAGTGTCGGTGTTATCAACAATCACCTGACCTCAATTGAGGCGTTAGAGTCAGAAATTACTATCCTGAAAAACTTTGGTAGTGAAAAAGACCAAATTGAGTACGTACAGCAGGTAGCCAAACACTACGAAGATTTATTTAAAACAGAAGCCTGGGCAAAATCCAAGAGTATTGAAGGGAAGGAGGTTCCGACCAAGTATCGCGGTTACATGGAAGAGTTTATCAAAACTGTTCGGCAAGAACCCCTAAACCAGATCAATGCACTAGTAGCAATGAACACCAATACCCAGGTGTACCGCGAAATGATTGCCGAGGCAGCATTTCAAAATCAAATTGCAGTTGACCTCTTCAAAAGTGCCAAAAAACCCGAAATGGAAATTATCCGCAACAACAGTCGGATTCTCCACCGGGAAGTTAACTATATTAAGGATAAGAAAAAAGATGTTTATATTGACAATACAATTCAACCGACGGGATACTCGCCTGTTGAATTACTAATTGCTCAAACCAACCAGTATTTTGAAAAAGCTCGTCTCGAATCGCGTGAAATCGCCCAATTTCAAGCTTTATTTAAAGGTGTCGAGTTTTCTAATGAACAGCGCTTAAGAACTACTCTTGTCAAAAAAGAATTTGACAAATCCTTTAACCAAGCGAGTCAGCTATCTAGACAAAGAGAAACTGAAAAAGGGCCGTCTGCAAATATTACCCTTGCTAACGGCAATCAAGTAAGTGTAACTAACCTTTTACAGTATGACAACGAATTTATCTGGAAAGCTAATAAAATTACAATCAAGCTATCAGAAATATCTGAGGATAAGCGCAACAGTAACCGCCCGCATAAATATGTAGTTTATGCCCAAATTAACGATGAAACTGAGAACAACAAACCCAAGTTTAGGGCATTAGGAACACTTGCTAAGGAGCAAGAAAACAAACCCGAAGAAATAGGAATTACACTTGGACAGGAAGTAACGTCTAACAAAATAGCCTTACTTGCTGAACTAAGCGAAGGTCAAATTAAACTTCTTTACCAAAAAGCCTACCAGATAGCAGAAGAATTTTACAATTCAATTCCAGAAGGACAAAAGCTAGCAATGGCAGCTGCTACCTGGGCAGTATCAACTACTCGTGAAAGCACTAATGATAAAAGTAGCGATTACCAAAAGAAAGTTTCTAATTTCGCCTTTGCTGCCTTTCCTGAAGAGATTATCAGTCAGTTAGACACACTCAGATTTAACGAGTTTAGTATCACTGGCTTCGACAGAAGTAGTGAATTATTTCATGAAAATACACCTCAAAATATTCGATTTAATCTAGCTGAAGATGGAAAAAGTGTCATTGAACTCCAGAATCAGGAAGGTAGTTACAAAACATTTGGCAATATAGAACAAAGTAATGCCCGACTACCAATTGGTACTACTGCTATTGCCAGCGTTGAAAAAGGTGAAGTATATACCACCTCTATTACAACCAAAGTACCCGGACTTCCAGAACTTACCTTTAAAGTAGGTGAAGTTAATAAGTTTGGAAATTCCCAAAGGTTCAATCATGAGCCTGTAATGTTAACAATTGAAAAGGTTGACCTGATTCGTGAAGACTATAGCATTTATCTTCAAAATGGTAATAAACCTGAGAAACTAGGCAACATTGATAAGGAATCAATCAAAGAGGGTATTGCTCAAGGTTGGCTAGCAGAAAAACCTGGTAATGGGCAACAGTTACAGCTTAAAATTCAAACCATCATCACTGGACAAAATGCCTATGCTATAGCAGAAACATCTCAGAGCAATCTATTACGAATTAATATTACTAATCCCAAGTACAAAAAACAGGAGATTAGCAACCAAGCATTTAAAGAAACTTTAGTTAGAGCATTTGATAAAAAACACGTTTATATTGCTAAAATTGGTGATCAATCACTCGGTATTATTGGTCAGCATATTGAACGTCTCGAAGCTGATTTAAATAAAGGAAATATACAAAAACAGTGGCAAAGGAAAGAAACTAGCACTGTACAAAAATTAATTGATACCGGCATTATTCGTCCAAACCAACAACGAACCACTATCCCTGTACAGATTACCAGCAATGAAAGTACCTGTAAAATAATTATTAATCCAGAAACAGTACAGTATCCCGACAAATGGGTTAAGCGCAGTCAGCTTATCAGTAATGAACAGCCTGTCAGAAACGAACAGCAAGAAAAACGCAACCAAATAGTCGGTAAAATTAATGAACGTCCTACAATCATATTCCAAGATAAAGAACAAAAATTAGTAGGTATTCTAGGATTAGCAGTTGATGAAAATATAGCCGGAAAAACTAAAAAGTATCTAGAAAAAGTAGGAGTATCATACGAACAGCTTGCCATATCACAAGCTCGGTTTGAAGCCAAAAAAGGTATGACTGTATTCATACTT
>CAVYXS010000241.1:0-9108 GCA_963772205.1 uncultured cyanobacterium | reverse complement strand
ACTTCTTGATAGATGCTTAACATCCCTTGGATATCGTACAGCAGTAAGCGCTCTGAATCGGTGGTTGGTTTTGAGCTGGGGTCATCTTGAGCCAATACTTACTTGTGAACTGGAAAGATTATTATTTAATCAGTGTTTTTCACCCGCCAGTTTCAAAGCGTTATATAATAACGCATTATAAATACCGCTGCTCTACGTATCCTTACTGGAATTTTGCCGATGAACTAGCAGTCTCCTAAAAGTGATCACCACTTCTGAGACTTCGAGAAAACAACGGCAAGTTAAGTGAAAAAGGAACGACAACATCTCAAATAATCCACCATAGAGGATAACTATACAAGACCTTGATGGACCGAAGCGCGACAAGTGCCACTGCTATGAAAGAGCCCAGCATGAAAGATCACAAACGACTTCTATTGATTGATGATGACCCTAACCTCATCTTGCTGGTGAAGGATTACTTAGAATTCCGGGGATACGAAGTCATCACCGCCGAAAATGGACGAGAAGCTCTGGAAATTTTAGAACAGGATGTTCCAGACATGATCATCTGCGACGTGATGATGCCAGAAATGGACGGTTATACTTTTGTGGAACAAGTCCGGCAAAACGAACGTACTAGTTGGATTCCCGTTCTTTTCTTATCAGCTAAGGGACAAAGTGCAGACCGAGTTAAGGGGCTGAATAAAGGTGCTGACGTATACATGGTCAAACCTTTTGAGCCAGAAGAACTCGTAGCGCAAGTAGAATCTTCCCTGAAGCAAACTATCCGTTGGAAAGAACACCAAGCAAAAGGAGGGGAAAACGGTTCCCGTATCCAGGTTCCCTTCGATGTCCAGTTAACCCCAACCGAACTGAAAGTTGTACAGTTTGTCGCCAGGGGTTTAGCTAACCGGGAAATCGCTGAAGAATTAAATGTTAGTCAGCGCACCGTTGAAAGCCATGTGTCCAATATGTTGGGCAAAACCAATCTCCACAACCGTACTGAACTAGCGCGGTGGGCGATTGAAAATCAAATGGCTTAAATAAAGTTAATAGTTACGAGTTATGAATTATGAGTTGTTTAACTCCTAACTCCTAACTCCTAACTCCTAACTTCTGACTAAAACCTACCACCCATCTTCTTCGGAGGTTGATTGGCGCGAAATTTCCACATCCAGTTCATCTAGATACATTAAGGCGCTTTCAATCTGGGAGCCTGTTCCTCTTAGTTCGAGAGCGAAGCAGCTATCTGCTATCACGTTCGCGTCCATCTGAGCAGCCGCAATGTTCACTATGACGCCGTAGTGAGAAACTAATCGTGAAATAATTGGTTCTTGATGCAACTCTTTAGGGATGCAAACCTGAATCAGCGTTTTCGTGGGTCGGTTGTCTCCAAAATTGGTAGAAGATGTCACCTGTTTACTCGGAATTGCCATTGTAGCTTCCTGTTCAATTTCTGGAATGGGGACTTTGCGTTGCACAATTTCTTCTTTCAACATTAGCGTCACTGATACAACAAAAACAAGCGGGGCAGCATCTGCAAATGCTGTCTCTGTCTTGTATAATTAGCAGTCAGCTTTGAGGAAGAGGAATGATTTTGGCAGACAATACTTATACACATTCCAACTCATTCAAGGGTAGACTTAACTCCATCGAATATTAGACAAAGCTAGGCGCTAAAAAGTTGCTCAACTATTAGCACATAAAGTCTTTGCTGCTTACTAATGGAATAGCACCGACTTGCTCTCATACAGAAATAAAGGAGTAAGCAACACAGTAAATGACGAAAAACGCCGTTTTTAGAATGATTTTAATTTAGTGCCAGTATCATTGTTTCACATTCTCTGGCATAAATAATATCATAGAGACTGTCAAAAATTCAACTCTTTAACTGTTGTTTTTTTTTGAAGTTTCTCGGTAGCTTTGAGGCTAGAAACCTAACAATCACAAGGCATTTGTTCGATCATGTTTGACTGATTACTACTTATATATTTTTTGACTTTTAAGATAAATTAGATACTTACGAGTTTTCCACTTTACCTGAATATAAAAAATACTGAGAACTGAATGAACAATTTTCAGTAAGTTGACTTTCATCTGTACTGATATACGGAGTTTATTAAACATACTGATGAATTAGTAATAAATTGGGTTAAATAAGTACTTAAACAAAATTAATTAGAGATTATTCTTCGTAGGGTGCGTCAGATAAGCAGACAACTGATGTGCTGTGAATGAATATTTTTGGTCTAACGTCAGTAAGTCGGTGATCAAAAACCAAACTACATTAAGTAATGTAAAATTTAATTGAATTTGCTTGTAGTAAGCGGCTTTAGCCCTTAAGAGAGGACTAAAGTCCCCACTACAAACCGTCAATAGATTTTGACATAAGCTGATGTGCAGCTAAATTGTATAACACGAAAACGCAAAATTATTGTAGTGCGGGCATCTTGCCCGCGTCCAATATACAAATTAAATACGCAATAGCTTATTTTGCACCAGAAAATTCCCAGGCTCCAGCCTGGGAACGAGAAATTTATAGGACTTACGCACGAGTTACGGAATAACAAACCGCCCCAGGCCCCCCAGGATAGGGAGAAATACGAGTTTGAGAGATAAGTCCTAATTTAGATCATCCGGGTGCTAGAACTCAGCGTTTTGAGGTGTACGCGGGAACGGTATCACATCCCGAATATTTCCCATCCCCGTGATAAATTGTACGAGTCGTTCAAAACCTAAACCAAACCCAGCGTGGGGAACCGTACCATAACGACGCAAATCAAGATACCACCACAAATCTTCTGGCTTCATTCCTTGCGCCAGCACACGCCTTTCTAAGACTTCCAGACGTTCTTCGCGCTGAGAACCGCCGACAATTTCGCCAATTTTGGGAGCGAGAATATCCATAGCCCGGACTGTCTTTTCATCATCATTCAAACGCATATAAAAAGCTTTGATTTGCGCTGGGTAATCTGTGAGAATTACTGGCTTTTTAAACACTTGTTCAGCTAAATAGCGTTCGTGTTCTGATTGTAAATCTAAGCCCCAACTTACCGGATATTCAAACTGGAAATCTGTTTTTTCTAAAAGTTTGATGGCTTCGGTATAAGTTAGACGCTCAAATTGATTATTAATAATATTCTCAGCCGTTGCTAACACAGTATTATCAATACGCTGATTGAAAAATTCCATGTCTTCTGGGCATTTTTCCAAGACATATTTAAAAATGTATTTGAGAAAAGCCTCAGCTAAATCCATATCGCCTACTAAATCGCAAAAAGCCATTTCTGGCTCAACCATCCAAAATTCAGCTAAATGGCGAGAAGTGTTGGAATTTTCGGCGCGGAAAGTAGGGCCAAAGGTGTAGACGTTACTAAACGCCATCGCCATAACTTCTGCTTCTAACTGGCCGCTAACAGTTAAATATGTAGGTTTAGCAAAAAAATCTTGACTGTAATCTACAGCTTGATTTTCTGTGCGGGGAATATTCTTCAAATCCAAACTACTGACGCTAAATAGTTCCCCCGCGCCTTCGCAGTCGCTAGCGGTGATAATGGGTGTGTGTACCCACAAAAAGCCGCGTTCTTGGAAAAATTGGTGAATTGCTGTAGAACAGGCGTTACGGACACGGAAAACAGCACCAAAGGAATTAGTGCGCGATCGCAAATGTCCAATGGTTCGCAAAAATTCATAAGAATGGCGTTTCTTTTGCAGTGGGTAAGTGTCGGGATTAGCCTCCCCGTAGACTTTCACCCCATCGGCTTTTAATTCAATCCGCTGTCCTTTCCCTAAAGAAGCCACCAGTACCCCTGTCACTTCCACCGAAGCACCAGTGTTAATTTGTTTCAAAATTGCTTCGTAGTCTGGTAAATCCTGATTAATGACGACTTGCAAATTAGCTAATGATGAGCCGTCATTAACTTCAATAAAAGCAAACCCTTTGGACTCGCGTTTCGTCCGCACCCAGCCTTGAATTAGGAGGGACTCATCAGGTTGACCACTTCGCAATATTTCTGCAATCCGTCGATTTACCATATTTACCCAGTACAGGACTTTAATATCCAGCCTATGATAACGCCCATTCCCCCAAAGCGGACGGCTTGCCAAAAAGGTTTCTTGAGACTAGTCCAAGAAAATAACTGGCTTTCTAAATTCAGTTCTAGCAATTCCATCTGCTGTTTAATTTGCCTTAATTCGGCTTTGATTTCTGGAGTTTGGTACTTATTTTGATGCAGTTCACGATGACGCTGTTGGGATTGAGCCTTTTTTTGGCGATCGCTTTGCACTTGGGCGTAACGTTCTTTTAAGGCGATAAGCGATTGTTCTACCTGCTCAAGTTCTTGTGCAAAATCTGGTTGTTGATTGTCTTCAGGTGGTCTGGGGTTGTTTCGGCGACTTCATGGACAAGTTGTAAACTAATATGGAATGAGAGCCAATAGTCAGTTGTCAATTGTCAAGATTTGCACTCACCACTTACCACTTAGTATCATGACACAATATAGCCCAGCTCGCCCAAAACCAGCCAACTGAATGAATTTAGCACTCTGGAACTAGCCCAAGCGCTGATGGAGAGGCTAAGTATTTCTCCTGACGATTGGCATCGCCTTAAGTCTAACCGCAATTCCCGTGCTAGTGAACAAACAGCAGCAGCTCTTGTGTTTCTCCTCAAGGATCAACCACAAGAAGCTATCGCCAGATTAGAACAGGCGAGTGGTTGGTTAGATCGCTCAATTTCTGCACCACCCTGTCCCACTCACGGACATAAACGAGTGGGAGATGTGTGAGATGTCTATTATATGTGTGATGTTTGAGATGTAGCAGATATCTGTGATGCATGAGATGTAGGAGATGTGTGAGATGTGTAAGATATCTGTGATAACTTTTTCATTCTCTTCATCCCCCCATCTGTCTTCAACGTCGCAGAGATAGGCGGGGGCGGGTTTCTAGTTGTTTACAAAGCCTTAATTCTGTGCCCTTGCGGTTCCATTGTACTTGATCAAAAATTTGATGTAGAAGACACAGACCTCGACCGCTTTCGGCTTCATCTGGTGGTAGATAGTCTATTGGATCGGTATCATCATCAGATTCAGGTGACGGACTAAAACCGCTCCCTTGGTCTGAGATTACCCACCAATACTGATTATCTATTAACGAAAACCTGACTACAACTGTTTTACTCGGATCTAGGTTATTGCCATGCTTCGCTGCGTTGACTAAGGCTTCTTGAAGTCCTAGGCGTAGCTCTGCTTGCAATTTAGCTGGAATCTCCGCCAATAATAAATCTAAAATTGGACAAAGATAGAGAGTAGAGGCAAAACTAATCGTGCCCCAATAACGTCCAACAGGACGGAGCGAAATGGTAATCACAAGAGAAACCCCATAGCCTTCAGTTAGCTAGACATCAGTTTGCTTTCACAGGCACCCTGATAAAAGTTGAGGTGGTCATGCTGCCTTCAAACTTGCGTCTTTAAAACTAAATTTTGAAAATGCTAGGGCGCATTGACTCAGTTTATGAAAAGGGAATGGTTATATATAAAACGGCGATGAAAAACAGATAATTTAGACAGCAAATTCCTCAAAAGATGCCTGGAATTGGAAAGAGTATGGATATACTATGTTATTGGCCGAATTGTAATTTAAACAACCCAATTCACACTTTTAAGAGCCGATGCAACATCAAATTTTTTAAACAAAATCAATTACATTTTTAGCTTAATTCAATTTTAGCATTTTTACTATGCACTAGACTACAAATTTTAAATTTGAGGATTTGTGAAGGATGGGAATTCCCTTATATCAATGTGATAGCACAAGAAATGCAGCCGCTTCCACATGAGCAGTTTGGGGAAAAAAATCAGCAGGTTGTACACGTGTGATGGTATAGAGACCATCTTGACAAAGTAATTTCAGGTCACGAGCGAGGGTTGCTACCTTACAGCTAATGTAAACAATCTGAGACGGTTTTAATTGCCGTAAAGTTTCGATAACAAGGCGATCGCACCCCTTGCGTGGCGGATCTAGTAATACCACTGTGGGTATGATTCCCAAATTCGGGAGAATTTTTTCAACTGCGCCGACTTGGAATGTAACATTATCAATTCCATTGTGTTGGGCGTTGAAAATTGCTTGTTCTACTGCGGCTGCTTGGACTTCCAAACCCGTAGCTTGGCGGACTTGTTGGGCTAGGGGTAAAGTTAAAGTTCCAATACCACAATAAGCGTCAACTAACATCTCATACCCTTGAAGATTTAGTTGAGACTGAATTACTTGTAATAGTGCCTCCGCTGTTTCAGTATAAACCTGAAAAAATGTATCTGGGCGGACTTGAAATTCCAATCCAGCAAATCTTTCTCGCAGATAGGGCAGACCAGCAATACAACGAGTCTCATCTCCAAAGATAGCATTTGTGGGATGGCGATTGCGATTTAACGACACTCCCACCAACTGGGGATAGCGTTGTAACCACTCCTGCGCCTGGGTTTCAATTCCTGGTAAATTCCATTCTTTCACCACCAAAGTCAGCAACATTTCCCCAGTGCGACGGCCAATGCGTAAACCGAGATGGCGGATTAGTCCTTGGTGGCGACGTTCATCATAAATTTGCCAACCCCGCTGTTGGATATCCAGTTTAACTTCGGCTAGCATGGGATTTAATCGTGAATCTTGGACTGGACATTGATTCAAGTTAATTAATTGGTGGCTAGCTTTTTGGTAATAACCTGCTTGTACTTGTCCTGTTGTGGATCTGCTGACAGGATAGGTAGCTTTATTGCGATAACCCAAAGGAGAAACAGCCGCCAACACAGGATCTACAGGTGGTTGAACAAAACCGCCAATACGTTCTAAAGCTTGGATAACTTGATTGTGCTTTGCTGCTAGCTGGAACTCATAATTAATATGTTGCCACTGACAACCACCACATTTATCAGCCACAATGCAACTTGATCGGTGACGATGGGGGGATGGTTGCAAAATTTCGTGAAGTTTCCCGTGGGCATAATTGGGTTTAACATGAGCTAAACGGACAATAGCGCGATCGCCTGGTACCGTATCTGAGACAAAAACTACGCGATCGTCCCCACAACGTCCCACACCATCACCCGTATCGCTCAAATCCGTAATCGTTACCTCAATTAAATCACCCTGTTTCCAAAAGATTTTAGTCATTAGTTATTAATTAGTTATGGGGCATAGGGCATGGGGGAGCCACTGCGTTCCTGTCGCCTTGCGTCGGAAAGCAAGTGGCGTCATAGGGCATGGGGCATGGGTAATTAATTATTCTCCCCATCGCCCCATCTCCCAAACATTGAGATTCAATACCTAACGGCTTGTTTCACTTCACTTGTGTACCTCAGACTCGCTAAACTAACAAATAATATTATTTCGCGTGATTGCAATAATCATGACTGTAGTTAACCAAGTAATTCTCAAAGCTGACGACGAACTGCGTTACCCCAGCAGTGGCGAACTTAAGAGTATCCAAGAGTTTTTGCAAACCGGTGTACAGCGGACACGCATCGCTGCTACCCTAGCGGAAAACGAAAAAAAGATAGTTCAGGAAGCAACCAAGCAACTTTGGCAAAAACGTCCTGACTTTATTTCCCCCGGTGGGAATGCTTACGGACAACGCCAACGTTCTTTATGTATCCGTGACTTTGGCTGGTACTTGCGCCTAATTACTTATGGCGTACTTGCCGGCGACAAAGGGCCAATTGAAGAAATTGGTTTAATTGGCGTACGAGAAATGTACAATTCCTTGGGTGTTCCTGTGCCTGGCATGGTAGAAGCTATCAATTCTCTAAAAAAAGCCTCCCTTGAATTACTAAGTGGCGAAGACGCCGCCGAAACAGCACCTTACTTTGACTACATCATTCAAGCCATGTCTTGATGCAAAGTGGGTGCTAATTCCAGTAGTAGACTTTTGGTCTATCTAGAGTGAGTGCCATATATTAGGACTTGACATCCATAACAATTCTAATTTGATCATACGCTCCCCACAGTTGGTTGTGGCTTTGGCAAGCTCTGTGTCAAGTTACCAATCATCTGTGGGGAAATTTTATGGTTGCTCTAGTAGTCCCCCTGGAGCGGGATTTAAACGGTTTGAGAATTTAGCGATCGCGGAACTAAGAACTAGAAACTAGGGTCGTAGGAATTAAGCTAGAGGAGAAGTAACAACTGAGCCAAATACAAAAAGCCGACAGTCCCTTATCAGAAGCTGTCGGCAATTAGTGTGTTCCCTATTAATGACTCGGCTAGAGTTCAGTTGTCATAATTATCCCTATTTAGCAAATCTAGCGAGACGATCTTAGTCATTAATACTTGTGATTCTCATCACTTGATTGTGACAGATAAACTGTATTTACCTCATAAAGTTCCCACTGTAGGCAGAGTCATTCACATTATCAAACCAGTAATTGTAGCCTGGACTACCAAGTCTAGTTATATGTAAACATTTAGACATCGTTATCAAAAATAAATGGATTTGAATTTTGTCAACCTGATAACTAGGACAATTCTGTTGGGAGGCTCTTTGGGGTGCGCTATATCACCACAGAAGCTAATTTCTCACAGCAACAGTATGACAACTGTACCCAATGTACTTTTGGCTAGTCATAACTCAAAAATAAATAGACCGCCTACTAAATCTGTCACAATTTTTGTTGAGGGGGAAAAAACACCCATTACCCTGAAACTCTACAACGAGTACAGTAATTTATTCACTACCTATTTTCCCGATCAGGATTTTATTGCTGAAGGTGGTAGTTCTGGTGAAGGAACCGGAGTGAGATTTATTGCCAATTTTGGCGGAAGTAAAAATGAAAATGCCTATGTCCATGTGGCTTTTTTAAATAATCTCAAAACTCTACAACAGGTAAGAAATTTTGTGAATGCTAAGAATGGACTAATTGCATCTAATGGGTGGCGAGTTGTTAGCCGGATGCGAAATGTTCCTTATCGTTGGGCGAAAGAAAAGATTGTTTTTAGTAAAGGTAAAAATATAGTTGGTAATGTCTATATTGGTCAGCAGAATGATAAGGTTTTTTATGTAATTAGCCAATTCCCTGGAGAATATGGTGATGGGTTTTCACCAAGAGCAGATTTGATTTTACAGAATCTGCAGGTTAG
>CAVYXS010000240.1:0-30405 GCA_963772205.1 uncultured cyanobacterium | reverse complement strand
GTATCGCTATCTCCGGCTCGACACGGCTCATCTGACACCGCAGGGCCTGGATTCCGTAATGGAAATGATTACCGCGCACCCCGGCCGCTGTCCGCTGTTCCTCTGCTTCCGCCGGCCAAACGGACAGATGATTTCTTCGTCGAGCCCCACGAAAAATTCTACGTCACCCCGTCACTAAAGCTCCAGCAGGCGGCCGAAGCTTTGCTGGGCGAGGAAACCTACCATGTCCGCGTCGACACCAGCCTGCCGGAACGCGCTCCCAAGCGCTGGGAGCGCCGCACCGACAACGGCGAGGAGTAGTTCGGCACCAGTTGAGGGGCGCCGCCGGATTGACGGCTGACCAAAGGCAGGAGAACGGATTGCGAGGGACAGCGAAGAGGCTTGAATATTGTCGCGATTCTTGGGAAAACAGGTCCATGACCACCGCTTGCAGCACTCGCCGCGAATTCCTTAAGCACTCTTTCCTGGCCGCTGCCACGGCGGCACTGGCCGAGCCGGCCTGGTTGGCCGCCGCACCCGCTCCAAAGCTCCAGCCGATCCGCCTGGGCGGCCCTTCCTTCGCCAAAACCGACGACCCCGAGGAGCTGGCACGCGCCATCGCAAGCTCGGCTATCGGGCCGCCTATTGCCCGGGCGTGGCGCTCAAGGACACGGACCGCATCCGCGCCCTGACCGAAGCGTTTCGCCAAGCACGACGTGGTCATCGCCGAGGTGGGCCGCTGGTGCAACCTGCTGGATGCCGACCCGGAGAAGCGCCGCCAGAACCTGGAGACCGTGACGGAAGGCCTGGCCCTGGCCGAGGCCATCGGCGCCCGGTGCTGCGTGGACATTGCCGGCTCGTTCAACCCGACCTCGTGGTTCGGCCCGCACCCGGACAACCTCTCGCCAGAAGTTCTTCGATGCCGCCGTGGAGAACGCCCGCAAGATCATCGACGCCGTGAAGCCCAAGCGCGCCCGGTTCTCCTACGAGGTGATGGGCTGGGCCTTGCCGGACAGCCCGGACAGTTATGTGAAGCTGATCAAGGCGGTGGACCGGCCGGCCTTCGGCGTGCACCTGGACCCGTGCAACCTGGTCAACTCGCCGGAGAAGTTCTACCACAACACCGCCCTGCTCAATGAGTGCTTCGACAAGCTGGGCCGGTGGATCGTGAGCTGCCACGCCAAGGACTTGACCTGGGACGTGGAGATGAACGTCCACTTCCGCGAAGTGGCGCCGGGCAAAGGCTCCCTGGATTACGCGACCTACCTGAAGCGCCTGGCGCAGCTGCCGCAGAACCCGCCCCTGATGCTGGAGCACCTGGCCACCGCCGAGGAATACGCCGGGCGCGCGAACATATCCTGACCCTGGGCCGGCGCGAAGGCCGGCTGACCTTCGGGTAGTCCTTCGAATTGCCTACGCCCGGCGCTCTTTGATGGCCGCCAGAATTTCCGCCACGACTTCCGCCTTCGGCTTCGCGCCGACGTTGCCTTTGCCGTGGAGGCGCACGCTGACCGCGCCGGCTTCCATGTCGCGCCCGCCGATGACCAGCATCGTGTGGACCTTGGCCTTCTCGGCGTCGGCTGGATCTTCGCCTTGATCGGGTCGGCGCTGAAATCGCCGTCGAGCCGCGCACCATGTTGGCGCGCAGTTCGTCCACGATGGCCTTGGCGTAGTCCACCAGCGCCGCGTCGTCGCCGATCGTGAGGACGCGCACCTGCTCCGGCGCGAGCCAGAGCGGGAAATTGCCCGCGTAATGCTCGATGAGGAAGCCGATGAACCGCTCGTGCGTGCCGAGCGGCGCGCGATGGATGCACAGCGGCGTCTTCTCCGTGTTGTCCTTGTCGCGGTAGGTCAGGCCGAACCGCGCGGGCACGGCGAAATCCACCTGGTTGGTGGCGATGGTGAATTCGCGGCCGATGGCGCTCCAGACCTGCACGTCGATCTTCGGGCCGTAGAACGCCGCCTCGTTGGCGCACCTCCACGATAGTTGATGCCGGATTCGATCGAGCACCTCGCGCACCATGTCCTCGGTCTTCTTCCACAACTCCGGTTCGTCGACGTATTTCTTGCCCAGCCCTTCCGGCGTCGTGCGTGCTGAAGCGCATCTCGTATTTCTCGATGCCGAAGATCTTGAAATACTTCAGATACATCTCGTTCACCGCGTTGAACTCGCTCGGCGAACTGCTCCTCGGTGCAATAGATGTGCGCGTCGTTCATGTTGAGCGAGCGCACGCGCATCAGGCCGAACAACTCGCCGATTGCTCGTAGCGGTAGCAGGTGCCGTACTCCGCCAGGCGCAACGGCAAATCGCGGTAGCTGCGCGGCTCCGCCGCAAAGATGCGGTGGTGATGCGGACAGTTCATCGCCTTGAGGTAGTAGCGCTCCGGCGGCCTCGGCGCGATCCGTTCGCCTTCGCGTCAGTTCCATCGGCGGGAACATGCTCTCGGCGTAAGTAGCGGCAGATGGCCGCTGGTCAGGTACATCTTCTCCTTGGCGATGTGCGGCGTCTTGCACGCGCACGTAGCCGGCGGCGAACTCGGTCTCCTTGGCCAGCTTCTCCAGTTCCTCGACAGATCGCGCCGCCCTTGGGCAGCCACAGCGGCAGGCCGGGGCCGACATATTCGGTGTCGATCACGAACAGCCCCATCTCCGCGCCGATCTTGCGATGGTCGCGGTTCTTGGCCTCTTCGAGCATCTTGAAATACTCGTCCAGCTCGGTCTTGTTCTTGAACGCCGTGCCGTAAATGCGCTGGAGCTGCGGGTTCTTCTCGTCGCCCTTGTAATACGCGCTGGCCACGCTGGTGAGCTTGAACGCGCCGATGTAATGCCTAATCCCATCACTGAAATTGGTAGCTTGGTAATGCGGATTGATGTAGTTTATGGGCCAGCAGAAAACCGCCGTAACAATACGATTTCTGGTTCAGACGTGCAAGGGTTTTCTGTGCCTTGTACTGTAAAAGACTGCGCTTACTTAGAATTGGATGATTTGGAAAATACAGGTCGTAGCGATCACCGAAGGTGGGCGTTCCGCCATCGCAGTAAGTTAGAAGGAAAGCAGTGGATTTCCGGTAAATACCAAGAAGTCGAGGGCGGGCGGGGTATCCTGAAAGCAGTGAATAACGGTCGGGAACCAACAGGAAGGCTACCCTTTGGTAAAGCTTTTAAGGTGGTGGTAATGGAGCCGGATGAAACTACTGATACGGTAGATACGGCTTTGTTCTTTCGGTTTTGTGCTTGGCGAATGGGTTGTACACCTTATTTTATCGGGCCTGTTCCTTTTTTCAGCTACAAGGTTAACTCCCTAATATTTGTAGGCAATTTGAGTGAACAGAGGACAAATACCGCGTCTTTACCAACTGGAGCTACAAGAGAGCCTAAAGCTAGCACTACCAACCGTACTGGAGTAAGAGAGAAGATTAATCCATGCACGTTTACTAGTGCTAGTCAATCGATAACAGATCAATCATTCTCCGGTATTGATTTGCGATTGCCTCTGGCAGTGCGCTTCGCGCAATCGCTCTCAAATGCAATTGCGGAAATTGAGAGTGCTGGTAGTGGGGATTACAAAGCAGTTGGCATACATACCTGTGCGGATGGGGGTTTAAATTGTGGTCGCGCTCTCGGTCGCTACCAGTTTATGACTTATAACCCCTATGCAGTGCAGTTAATTGCTGCCAAGCCTGGAGGTCAAGAGTTTCTGAGTCAAGTGGAGCAAGGGCATCAACCAACAGAGGCTGAACTATTTGAGTTTTTTCCTCCAGCTGACCAAGATAGGGCGTTTATGGCTGATATGGCTAACAAAATTCAAGTGACACAAGAGCAAATCGATCCGGCTACAGGACAGCCATTTACGGGCGATCGCCTAATTGAACGAGTGGCTCAAAAGCATTTTGGTGGCGATTACAGCAAAGTTGATGGAAATGGCTCAGATGCCCTCGGTCGCCTCAGTCTCAAAGATTACGGCAAAACCGCTTTAGCTAGTTATCGCAACAGTAATAGCGATAATGGAACGCTGACCTGTTCTCCTAATGTAAATTCTAGCTACATCAGCACTGCTAAAAATACTGAAAATGGGAGGTAGAGTATGACAGATTTATCTAAAACCTCTATTACTTCACCCCATGAGATAAAAGAAATACTGGATACTGAGTTGCATTCAAAAATACACTTTGGGCAAACAGGGGAAGGAAAGGGAGCTTATTCTGACTCCGCCTCCTCTACTCAGTCTCAACCACTGAAGACAACTGCATATCAATTACCAGCACCTTCTATGAGGGTACGCTACTGGGTTCATTGGTTTCGCATTGGTTTGGGCATCTTTTTGTTGCTGTCGATTCTTATGAGCTTAGGGGGCTGTAGCTTAAATGCAGCAACCGTTACTTGGAACAAAGCTGCTAATGTTGTGCCTGCTACAGTCGTTGAACAGGTGATTGTAGAAAATACAGAGTTAAATGCTAAAGTATCTGCTAAAAATATACTGGCTTGGAGTGTGGAAGGAAAAGACGGTAGGTTCGCAGTTTTCAACTTGAATACGCCTGATGTCTGTGGTGCTTTGGGATGTCTGTATACTGGTTACTGGCTCAGAAAGGACAAACCAATTACTCAGGTATTCTTGAGTTACTTGAATCCCAATCTGCCACCAGGTAAGCATTTGTTGTCAGTGGGAGAGAACCGAGGTCAGGCATTACCGTGCATTAAAGTACTGCAAACTGAGCAAGAGCAGCTACGCCAATTGAATTTTTGTTTCAATGGCACTGGCTATCAACTTGCTGATAGTCAGCTTTTCACAAGTCGTAAAAATTCCCAAAGTTGATAACTCGAAAGCGGGGTGGCCGCCTTGAAGCGTTCGATCGAGCGCCTGCATTTGAATTGTTGGGCGGATCGCTACCCACCTACCATTTCTAGATCACAATTCACGTCGCATCACAAGTTCGCCGTTCTCTTCTTTTCCGGTGTAAACAAAACCCATCTTCTCGTAGAACAGACCGGGACCACCTTTGGCTGGCACACAACTTGTTTCGACCGCATCTGCTCCAGGGCGCGTCCTGACGTGTGCGAAGAACAACTCCAGCGCCTTTCGCCCGTACCCACGCCCCTGGTATTGCTCACCTATCATAAAGCGCCACAGAAAATACTCTTGCTGATCTACGTCGTCTTCCAACATCAAAAAACCGACTGGCACATCACCAGCGTAGATCGCGCGGAACCAAGCAACCTCTGGATTGAAATGCGCTTCTGCGATAGACGCGGCGTTGGATGCCACGAACTGCTCTTGGTGTGGGGCTACTTTCAAGCGGAGGATATCACGCCAGTTTTCCTTAGTAATCTCGCGCAGCGTTACTTCGAGGTCGAACTTGGACATACAGAGTGTTCTCCCTGAACAATGCTTTTAAGAATAGTTTCTCACTCAATAACACAAGCGATACCACAACTGCCGCCCAACAATTGATAGACAGAAAGTTTCCGCCTAAGATCCGCAGTGGGCGGATAGACAGAAAGTTTCTGTATAATACTCCAAAGCTGCTGTTTAAGCCGAATTTTTCCGCATAATACGCTCATTTGGGTGGATAGGTCGAAAGTTTCTGTATAACATCCTCTCATGGTAGAGGGTGGACTGGCTCTATCTATCTTCCGAACCGTTGGGGCGATCGCATCTAGTTGAGTTGAAAGTCTCTTTAGACTTGCATATTGTCAGCTTAGTGGCAGCGGAATTAGGGGTTGCGCTTGTCCCAGCTTCACTCCAGAATTTGCAACGAGCAGGGGTCGTCTACAAACCGCTCGAAGACCAAACGCTCTATGTCAAGTTAGCAATTGTTTGGCGAAGTGCAAACACCTCGCCCGTGCTACACCAATTTCTAGCGCAATCAAGAGCCGTTACACGATTTAGTGCAGCGTTTCATTAAGCAATGCTGTTGAGGCTTATCAAAACGCTTGTACTCCCCCAATTCATAGATGCGCCCATTGGACTATTCCTCATCATCTAGTTCATCGTCTTCCTCCTCAAAATCATCATCGTCTAACTCAGCTTCCAAATCGTCGGTTTCATCGAGGAAGTCGTCATCGTCAATAAGTTGAATTTTGCGAGGTGGCTTGGTCGCTGGTTTGGATTTACGAACGCTTTGAGTTTTGTTCCTATTCTTGTTTGGTGGCAATACTTCCACGTCTACAGACACCGATTCTCCTGGTAAGGCAGGTAGGGATTGAGGTTCATTAAAACCAGCGATCGCATCATGTTGTTGCCAAATTAAGGCTTTAGCTGTGGGCTGACCCAAATAAAATTGAGACAGATTTTCAACGGTGGGTTTGGTATAATCTACAGTCTTACAACAGTCGTGTTTATTCTTACCTTCGCCCTCTTTGACAGCTTTGAACTCGACTGACAGCACACCTAAGCTACGCCACCTATCGCTTTTGCCGCTAAATGGCACTTGGAAATAGTCAGCAAAGGTTTTCTCCAAAGAACGGTAAAATTCCTCACGCACTGACTTAAAACTCCAGAGAGCTACATTCTTAAAGCGGACAACGACAGGAGTAGTATGCAGGGGTTGATTATCCTCATCTAGAAACACCAGTGCATGTTCTGAACACACATCCATTGTTTTCTTGTCAAGGTTATGCTTGTATTCATCATAAAGCCCAACAAAGGAACCACCCAAGTCTTCAACATCTGATTTATAACGGATATATTCTGGTACAAAAGCTAAAACTAATAACCGTGCTTGAGTAATTAAGAGTCCAGTAACATCTTCAGTTAGGGTGACAATGGTTAGGTCGTTTTCATCAGGCATATCAAGCCAGCCAGCCTTTTCTAGCTGATATTCTGGAATCAGAAGTCCGGCGGGTTTGTCATTAACGACAATACCATAGGGAAGAATCGGTTTGCGAACCTGGTTATAATTATCATTGAAAAGTTCTGGATCTATTTCAAATTCGCTTCCTTCAAAGTCATAATCATCAGTATCAGTTGTTATAGCTTTAACGGCTTTAGGTTTGTCAGCAGCAGTTTTGGCAGTAGATTGACGGGAGCGATTAGAGTTGTTTGTAACTTTTGATTTAACCATTGGACTGCATAAATATGATTGTCTAAAGCATGAGGCGTTAGCCTCAAAACTTAGTTGCTCGCTTTGCATAAAATCGTAGCGATTTTAAGGGTACTGGCAAGTTTTGGTGATGGCTGAAGAATCTGACTTTTCCCGTTAAGTCTCTTTAGTAAGCTGTCTATTCTCTCTACAAGACGCTACGCGAACACAGAGGTAATGCAATTTTAACCAGCCTTGCCATAGTACCTGAATGCCAATTGCAGTTTTGCATTAATAATGCAATCCGTACTTTCTGTAAAAAAATCCGGGATTGCGCCTTTATTTTGAAAATGTCATTCTGCTTATTGTCAGTATTGAATCCCTAAATGGTTTCATTATCCTTATCCAATTATCAATAGCGAGGAACATAATTTATGAGTTGGTTTGATAAATTGGCTGATCAAGTAGCTGATTTTGACCCTACCACTAGCAAAGGACGGCAAAATATCAATAACGCTCTGAGTTCAACCTTACCAGGATACAGTGCTATAGAGGGCGTAATAGATAATTATGTAAGAGACACTGTTACCCCTAAACCAGGATCTATTCTTCACTGTAGTCTTTATGGTGCAGAACACTCTGGTATTTATATTGGCAATGGGGAAATTGTTGAATTGCAAGGTAAACTTAGTCGGAATAGCGGTGCTATTCACATCACTAACAAAGATGGTTTTATGGCAGGTACAAATGCTTTAACTGTGTATGTAGCCTGTTATCGAGATGGAAGTGAACCCATTGCTTTAGAACAAGTTGCTCAAAGAGCTAGAGCAGCAGTAGGAGAAACCAGAAACTATCATTTGCTCCTTAATAACTGCCATATCTTTACCTCTGGTTGCATTACTGGAAACTTTAGCAATAATAATAGTTTCTTTAAAGACCTGCAAGATACTATTAGAGCTACATACGGTAATTTTAATTGGAGAGCATGGAGTTAAGACTAGAGCCTTACTAATTATTTTACAATTTTCATCTCCTTTTCGGAAAGTCAGAGGACGGCTGGTTTCATCCAGTCGTCGAAAAACTTAGAAGTCTTAAAATTCCGTTAGCTTTTTATCTACTTACTATACATAAGTACCGGAGAAATAAGATTTTGATATTTTTCTCTATTTATATCTCTTGACATCAGTAAAAAATCAAAGTGTTCGCGGATAGATGGCGCGAGTAAGAACTCGATTAATATATATATCATTAAAATAGTACGTATTTTTATGTTAATAGTTCGTTTGATTTCTGATACTAGAAAATGCAATGATTGAATTGTACTTTTGAGGAGTAATTACTGAATGCCACTGCCACTACTACTTTTCCTCTCAATTCCTATCGTATTTCAAGCGACTCGTAAAACAAGGGAGGATATTAATATGAATTTAAACTCTAAAACACTCGCAATTTTAGGTGAACCTCAAGTTGGAAAAACGAGACTACTGATTTACGCCCATACTGGAGTTGTACCAGAGACTGAAGAAACGTCGGTTCCTGAAAATGTGCGGGACGGTTATTTTACTTGTCATAGTGATAAAACCGTGTTTCTACGTAAAGCAGTTGACCAACCTGGTACAAAAGGCTGGAAAGATCAGTGGAAACAAATGGTGATTGAGGCTGATACCGTCTTGTATCTTGTTCGAGCGGACAAACTTTTTTCTCCTAACCCATCCACATGCGAAAAAACTCAAGACCGGATTGAACGAGATATGGCTTTGATCAACGAGTGGCTTAATTCAAATCCAAAAACGCGCAAATTATTTTTGATTGGGACTCATTGCGATTTATTGCCTAACCTAGATATATCCTCACAGGAGAATTTAAAACGCTTGCAAGAGATGGTTCCTTACAGCCAGCGTTTTTGTCCGATCTTAGCCACCCTCAAAACAAAATCAGGATTACAGCAAGTTGTAGGGCAATTCCTCAACTAATTAAGCTGGCTGGAGATAGTTATCTCCAGCCTTATTTCATCTAGTTTAAAATACCATTGACATCAAATATATGCTCATCCACAAAGCACAACCTTCAAAAGATCCAAATTTTGATATTATCGAAAAAAATGGCGAAATTTTGGAAGTATGGCAACAAGAATATGGACAAGAAATACTTTCAAATATTGCAGATGTTAGATTAGATGGAGAAGAGTTAATTGTTAGCGATAAAGTCATTATATATTATACAAAAAAATATTTTGTTATCAAAACTATACCTATTGATAAAGATGTAGCAAATCGTCTTGCTCCAATTATTACCTATGGGGAATTTCCTAATATACAAGACCCAGAATGGAGTTTAACAGTATCTACAGACGTGGAAAGATTTACTAACAGAATCGGACGCTCGTTAGAACAAAGTGTTACTAAATCTATTAATCAAGGTTTGAGTCATGCTTGGCAGAGAAGTAGAACCCAAAATGACTTATTATACCCAGTATTATCAGGAATACTAGTATTAGTAATAGTAGGAATAGGATACTTTTTAATCAAAGAAATATATAGTAGTATCTTTACCATAAAAGATATTTTTTTACCCCTTTTAACAATAGGTTTGTTTATTGTAATTACTTATATTTCTCCTTTTCAGAAAATCCTGATAAGCCCTCAAGCTAAATTAAAAAGGCTTCTGTTAGGTTTTCATAATAAACAGAAAACAAAAATGTAGTGATAAGAGCCAAATTATAGTACGCATGGTTGAATTAGGAGGTTTTTGTTTATGTAGCCTTAGATTTACAGTCTAATAGCAATCCGCACATTTGGAGATCATCTCAGAGCTAATTTGTAAACTCAAGTAAAGTCTTTAGATTGTAAGGGTTTCAGGGATTTGAGCCAATCAATTGTTTATTCTCTGAAGTGTCATGCCCAGCAATCAATTGGGTTTACTTAAGATTTTATTTACGAATCATCTGTTCCATTTGCTTGGTATCCCAATTTCTTAAACGAATTGCATCTTCCAAAAAGATTGATTGTTCCTTTTTATATTTATTAACATACTCATTCCATTCTACAAGACTAGCTTTACTGAAATAGTAGGATACAAAATATTTTTGAATCTGGCTATGTACAAATGTATAATCATTTTGAAACCTTGGTACTAATAATCCATCTTGTTGTTCTAAACCGTGAAGAATTTCCTCGGCTCTTATTTCATTGTCTGTAGAAATTTCATGATGAATAAGAGATTTTTTTATTTCAGGGTGCTGTATAAACTCTAAAATATATTTTTTTACATCATCCTTAGAAAGATACGCACCAAGATGGAAATTTCTTACTTTCATAAAATGGAAAGCTAGATAAGCCAGAAGTTCCATTCTTTGTTGAGGAGACAAAACAGAGTATGCATATTCAGCATCAAATCCTCGATCGGTATCCCAATCTTTAATTAATTCCTGTATAGTCAAGTGATACAAAATTAAGTCATCCTTGAAAAGCTGATCATGCTCAATGTTGGGGATACTAGCATATATTACACATAAGCAGGAAAGTAGTAAAGGAGTTTGGCTAAATGCTAATCTAGCATCATCAGCATTTTCACAATTGTCTAAATTATCATTATCTAATTTTAAATATTGAATTAAACGCTTTTTACATTCTTGAAGATTCTCATTCTGACCATATTGCTTGAACCATTTTTCTAAAAAATATTTAGACTGACTTTGATTGAATTCTTTTATTTCATAAGGTTCAAAATCCGGAAAAATAGCTTGTTCTGTTTTAGTAGAAATAATAAATGTATTATCATGGTAGATTTCAATAAATTCTCTAACATTATTCACAATATCGCGCTGTTTTAAGTCAGTGATATCTAATCCATCAATTAAAATTATGGCTTTACCTTTTTGCAATGTATTGATAAGATTTGTTTCCTCTACACCTACTTGCGTATAAGTTGACTTGATTGCTTCAAACAGTGTCAAGTACGAATTTTTAGAATCTAAACGTCTCAGAGAAATATAGATAGGTATGTAATCTTCTTTGCCAGGAATGGTTTGCTCAAGACAACGAATGCCAATATACCGTAATAAAGAAGATTTTCCTATTCCAGATCGTCCATAAATTTGAATTTTTAAATTTTTATTTTTACCTGATTTGTCAATTAACTTATTACTATCTAAAGTCTCATTATCACCTAATTTGTCAATTAACTTATTACTATCTAAAGTCTCATTATCACCTAATTTGTTAATTAAATCATTACTATCTAAAGTCTCATTCTGGGATGAAGATAAAGAAATAGGGACATAAAAATCTTTTGTCTGCTGTGGTGATTTTAGACCCATCACATAGAGTTGACCACATCTTTTATTGATTATTTTTTGCCAATACTTATTCTTTCTAATTCCGCTTGTTATTTCGTTTCCGTATATTGCTAGTATTCTTTCAACAGCCGCAGGTATAGATAGACTATGAGTTGAACTTTGATACTTTTCTTTTTCGTCTTGTTCTTGTTGTTGTTCTTCTTCTTCTTCTTCTTCTTCTTTTTCTTCTTCTTCTTCTTCTTCTTCTTGTTTTCGTTTTGCTTGATGTTTTACGTTCTGTTGTATCATCAAGCTGAGAATTATTAATAACTCAGACCCATGCTCATTTCTAATGTCTAGATCTTCATATGATTTCTTTGGATATTCTAGAATTTTTTCGAGAGCAGTTGTCAAACTTTTTTTTAATTTTTTGTCTGTCAGTTTATTGAAAATTTCCTTGACTTCTTCGACTTTTTCCTTGACTTCTTCGACTTTTTCCTTGACTTCTTCGACTTTTTCCTTGACTTCTTTGACTTTTTTATTGTCTTCTTCGACTTTTTTATTGTCTTCTTCGACTTTTTTCTTGACTTCTTCGACTTTTTTTTCCCGAATCATTGCGTTTTGATATAAATGTTGAGTGTGTAAAGTATAAATTTATAGCCTATAATTTGGTTATAGCAAATGCTTTGTAAAGCTATCTTAATTATTTGTTATATATTTTAGTATATAGAGTTTTTAATACCTCTAAAAAATATCCATAAGGTCAATTCCCTAGCTTTGACTTGTAATTAAAATGGCTGGTAAACGCCTTCTCCATTGCTATGAACCTTTACCAGAAAAATCTACCAGACAGCCATATTATTGCTAACTCGACATTAATTGAAGTCTCATGTTACCCAGCACCTCTAGGCAGTATTGACTTCGGTAAATTGTTCCAACAATACAACAACCCTCAAGGCTGGACAATGATGGGTGGATTGCTTTTCGTTTTACTGCTACTGCAAATCAGTGGTACTGGTAAGGGAAAAATCACTACTGGTAAAGTCTCTGGTATCAGCGAGAAACTAGCAGCAACTAACCTAGCACTCAAGCAAATCAAGGAGCATAAACACAATAAAGTTACCCTGTGGTCTGGTACTCCTCGCTATTGGGTAAAAGGTAAATGGCGGGGGTTGCTGGCTAACATACAAATTATACTTGGTGCAGCACCTACAGTTTGGTTTCCCAATGCCGAAAGGGGAACACTGGTAATAGGTGCGCCTGGGTCTGGTAAAACCTATTCTACCATCGACCGGATGTTAGAAAGTGCGATGCAGCAAGGTTTTCCGATTTTACTCTACGACAAGAAGGGCGACCAACTACGACTCCATGCACCCCTAGCTGCCCGTTATGGTTACAAAGTACGAGTATTTGCCCCCGGTGAACCCTTTAGCGGTGTGATCAATCCTTTGGATTATATGCGTGATGCACGCGATGGGGTAATGGCAGGAGAAATTGGGCAAGTGATTAACCGCAATGCTTCCAGTGGTGGTAAAAGTGATGAGTTCTTTGCTAAAGCCGGGGACTTGTTAGCTAAAGCACTTTTACAGTTAGTCAAGGGTTCTCCTTACCCAGATATGGCGATGCTTTATGCTGTGCTGCGGTTGCCAAAACTGGTGCAACGTCTTGACCATGCAGTACAGTCAAAAAGGTTGGATGAATGGGTGGCGACTTCGTTTATTCAATTTTTGAGTGCCAAGGATGCAGAGAAGACTATTTCGGGAATTTTGACCACAGCAGCAGGTACTTTCTCATCTTTTATCCAAGCTGATTTGCTGAGGGCATTTATAGGGAAATCGGATATTCCCACTAAGCTTGAAGGTAGAGAGATGGTGGTGTTCAAGCTAGATGATGAACGCCGCAGTGTGGTTGGGCCTCTGCTGGCAGCTGCAATGCACTTGATGATTGTCGGTAATTTGAGCCGTCCCCGCAAAGTACCCGTTGATTATTTCTTTGGATGAATTACCATCAATTAAGCTAGACCGCTTACCACAGTGGATTAATGAATATCGTTCCAACGGTGCCTGCTTTATTCTGGGTATCCAAAGTTTAGAGCAACTTTACGATATTTATGGGGATAAAATGGGGAGTGCGATCGCTTCTGCTTGTAGTACCCATGTTTTGTTTAATCCTGGTAACTACAAAACGGCTGAAGATTACTCTAAACGCTACGGTGAGAAGGAAGTGCTGATTAAAAATCGTACCACAGGGCGATCGCTTGGCGGACAAATGAGCCGTTCAATTAGCTGGAGTGAGAATTTGCAAAAAATGCCTGTAATCAGTCCTGACGAAATTTTGAAATTTCCTCAAGGCAAGTGCGTAATTACCAGTCCTGGTTACAGTTCCGAGGGACAAGCTTCTATTCCTTATCCTTTAATTATTCCGGTGTCTAAAGCGGATGAAAAACGGGCGCATGATAGTGAGGCTCTTTGGGATACACAAGTTAAACCTGCTTTAGAAAGTCAGGTGATAATTCCTGATATTAAAACGTTAACACAAGCATTACATGAACGGATTGAGTCAGCCGCGCGGATGTTGCCATTACCAGAGGAAGATGTAGCACCTGCACAGGAGTCTAGTAGTAGCGAACCTGATGTTTTGGACAATTTTACTAGGCGAGTTTATCAAACACCAGGATTGCAATGATAGAAAGCTGGTGGATTTTAAGAAGCTAGAATGTAGGCTAAAATGTTTTTTCAATAAGCCAACGCTTAAGCAACACCACAAATCCTGGTGCTGGAGACGATATTTACGCATAATTCACATTTTCATTCAGCAACACCGATAATTTATATCAAAAGTTAACTCAGAAAATTTATGCAAAAAATTCATATTTATGTACAGCAGGGCAATATAGCAGGAGTCGCACGTAAACTAGCCAATGGGGTTGATATTGAGCGCCTAGACGAGTATTCCCAGCAAACACCATTAATGTGTGCGGTTAGTAGCGCCAATGCAGGTATTGATATGATTCGCTTCCTTTTGGAACATGGCGCGAATGTGAATGCTGTTCAACAAGAATCTCAAAATACCGTACTTGGGTTGGCTGTGCAGTCAGGAAATCTAGATAAAATCCAATTGATTCTGGATGCTGGAGCAGATATTAACTATCAAAGCCCAGATGGATATGATGTCTTAATCAATGCTATGCATGGTCGAGATATCTTGCAAGATGAAAACTTAATATCAATTTTGAATTTACTCATCTCTAGAGGTGCTGCTGTCAATGGTATGAGTAGCTATGGTGAGACTGCAATTAAAGTAGCTGCTCATGTGGGAAGATTTGATGCTGTCAAATTATTATTGAACGCAGGTGCTAACCCAGAGCAACTGGGATGGACAGAATTAATGCACGCTATAGTTTTTGGGAGCTTAGAGCAAGTAAAGTTATTGCTAGAGCAAGGAGCAGATCAAGATGTGCGTGATTGTTGGCATAGAACCCCTTGGTTATTGAGTATTCAGGTGGGTGAACTACCTAAAGCCAAATTACTCCTAGCTGCAAGAGCAAATCACAACGATGTGGGAAACTGCGGAAAAACACCGTTAATGTATGCGATAGAAAACAATAGGACCGAAGTTCTACAGTGGCTAATTGCAGAGGGATTTGATATTGAAGCCACTGATGACTTTAGTAACACTGCGTTAATAATCGCAGCCGAGCGTGGTGCTACTGATTGCGTCAGAATTTTACTAAAAGCTGGCGCAAACCCCAGCAGAATCAATAATTGCGATGACAAAGCAATTAAGATAGCGACTAATCTGGAAATTGTGAGAATGTTAGTTGCAGCTGGTGAAGATGTGAGCGATATTAACAATGATATGCGGCGATCGCTCACCGGAATTGTCAACAGCAAATTCTCACTATCAGAATTATTACCAGAGCAATATTTTGCTGGCAAACATCCGCGCTTTGGTAAAGCCAATCCAGAATTGATGAAAATTCCCTTTTGGCAGGCGATGATTTGTGAGGGTTGTTCTGCTTATACAGCCAAAAATATTTTTAATGATACAGAAAATTGGCAAGATAAAGCTTGGTGTTATGACAGATTTGGCAGAACCATTACACAATTACCAGATGGCAGAATTGTAGAAATTGCTGGTGAACATGAAGACTACTATGACCCTGATTTTTGTATCTATAACGATGTTGTAGTTTATCAAGGTGATGGGAATTTTCAGATTTTTGGTTATCCCAAACATATTTTTCCACCAACTGATTTTCATTCAGCTACATTAGTTGGAAAATACATATATATTATTGGTAGTTTAGGATATGCCGATGCAAGAATTTATAATGAAACTCAAGTTTATAGATTAGATTGGCACACCTTTGAAATAGCAAAATTAGAAACAACTGGTAATAAACCAGGATGGATTAGTAGACACAAAGCTTACTACAAAGAACCAGATAAAATTTATATTACTGGTGGTAAATTGTGTGTAGTCGGTAATGAAAACTCAGAAGATTATATAGATAACTCGGATGATTACGTCTTAGATTTAATAAACTTAACTTGGAGTCGCACTACTGTTTAAATATAAATCTATCTTTGACTACTGGAGTTCATTTAATTCGGTGATATAAAGCTCTCCAGAGAAGGAATTATCATTGCCTAAAATGGAAGTTGGCAGCAAATTACATAAACGCCTCAAACTCTCGATTATTTTGGACAACAGTTGTTAAACTTTGCCTAAATTGACATATTGTAGGCAAAGTCTGTGCCTCACTAAAAAGTACGGTGTAGCTTTCAGCTAAAAAAATGATTAGGTAAGTGTTTAAGACAAAATAGCGGTATTTTTAACCAATCATTGCAATACTCCTATTTGCCAATGACAGAACCATTAGTCTCTTAAATACTGACTTCAGAAATATCGTCTAAATTTACCATTGACGATAACTCATTATTGGCTACATTGGATGGTGAATTATTTTCTGAAGATTGAGTCAGTAGTTTAATTAACCATTTTTCAGTCTGCATTTGAGCCTTTTTATTCCAGCGTACATTTAATCTTTGGGCTGGTTTCACAGGATGTAATGCTAAAACTACGAGTTGTATTTGGTTAGGAGTAACTGAGTATTGTCTAGCCGTAGTCCACAGCTTTACCCGGTCTTGCCAGCTTAAATGTGGATGGCGTATAGCCCATTCATAAAGTCTGGGAATACCTTGTTTAAATGCTAGATTTGTTAATACTTGAATAAAGTGGTTATCGTCATTAATTGCAAGAGGTGCAATAACTGGATTCTCGACTAATAATTTCTTGCGAGATTTAAAAATTTCCGGTGCAAGTTCCTGTATTTGAGAAACCCATTGAGCAATTTGAGGATAGGCATTTAATAAAGGTTCTACAGGAAGTCCTAAAAATAGTTGTCTCATCACCAAAGAGAAGTTATCTGCAACTATAGAGTCAAAGGCAGAGCGATTTGGATGATATTTTTGACTGGGGAATAGGACTTGTTGCTGTGTTTTAGTAATTTGTTGAATATCGGCAAGATTAATTACTGGCATGGTGGAGAGAATATAACATCTCTCCCATGCAGCGGTAAGCTGCAAATTAATTATACGTACAGCCAAGATACAAGAACTAGCTGTCAATTAAGGACATAATATCCCTATCCTTAACCCCAGTTTCCATCCCCGTAAGGGGTAAAGGAATCAAAACTTGAGGAATCCTTGCCTTGGCATCCAAGTTTCCATCCCCGTAAGGGGTAAAGGAATCAAAACCGCTGGGGAAACTTTCTCAGTGCAAAACGGTGACAAGGTTTCCATCCCCGTAAGGGGTAAAGGAATCAAAACCGCAAGTTTCTAAACCGCCATGTGATGTAACCATAACAAAGTTTCCATCCCCGTAAGGGGTAAAGGAATCAAAACTATTAACTCAAGAATGAGTTACGCAAAACGTTCCGAAGTTTCCATCCCCGTAAGGGGTAAAGGAATCAAAACAAGCTAGCACGATTGGGTCTTGTGCCAACAATAAAAAGGTTTCCATCCCCGTAAGGGGTAAAGGAATCAAAACACTAGGTAATAACAACGGAGCACTGCAACAACAGGGCATAAGTTTCCATCCCCGTAAGGGGTAAAGGAATCAAAACTTTTAGGTAAACGGATGTGTGAACCACAAGTGGATAATGTTTCCATCCCCGTAAGGGGTAAAGGAATCAAAACACCTGGAGAAGTTTCAACTGGAACATTTGATAATAGTGTTTCCATCCCCGTAAGGGGTAAAGGAATCAAAACGGTTTTTTAGGTATAGAATTACCTAAAAATATTGAATACGGTTTCCATCCCCGTAAGGGGTAAAGGAATCAAAACCCTGTTTCAGCGGGAAGAGAAACTTGCTGATTCTAGTTTCCATCCCCGTAAGGGGTAAAGGAATCAAAACAGGCCAGAACTAGCGCTGCGGGCGACTACAAGCTAGGCATAGTTTCCATCCCCGTAAGGGGTAAAGGAATCAAAACCCAATCCTGCGAACAACTCACGAAGATGAAAATGTAAGGTTTCCATCCCCGTAAGGGGTAAAGGAATCAAAACTCTAAGACTAAAGGGGTTGCGGGAGAGCGGGATAAAGTTTCCATCCCCGTAAGGGGTAAAGGAATCAAAACCAAAATTTTAGAGAGCAGTTTAAACTCACGCCAGATGAATGTTTCCATCCCCGTAAGGGGTAAAGGAATCAAAACGATTCAGCAAATTCAGGTTGTTCAAAATTCTCTCTCTAGTTTCCATCCCCGTAAGGGGTAAAGGAATCAAAACCCTACCTTTCTAGAACTGTTACTACAACAGGGTTTGAAGGTGCCATTTTAGCGGGGGGTAGAAATTACCTGTCAATAAGCTCAGATTATTGACAATATACGACTCATTCACCCTACTCAAAACCTTGTACAGCAAGCGATTAGCGGGGGTAAACGAAAGAATCAGGTTTCTGGACATCACCTGACCCCCGCTAAAAACTTGCGTATGCAAAGTCAAAACAAGTACTTTGAGATTCACTGGGAAACATTATATTAAGTTTTCAAGGTTCTATATGCTGTTACACAGCAGTATAACAAAGGACTTCAAAATTTGAAAGCTCAAAATATTAATTTTTTTATTGGAACTCGGCGGGAAACTCCATCCCTAGGTACGAAACTGCAATTGCTGTTTGAAGCTATGATTACTTTCTCCTTGGCGAATAGCAGATGCCAGTTGTAGGCTATTCTGAGTTTGACATGGCACTAATTCTTTTACTTCTGCAAACTCTAGTTTTCTGCCATTACCATAAATATACAGTTTGCGTAACTCAGTAGCTGCACGAGTCATATCGTTACCAATTGCTTCTGCTAGATATTCCACCGCATCCTGTGACAATACTAACTTGATTTTTTTAGCCTGAGTAGCTAACGCCTTTTCAATCAAATCAGTACGCCAAGGTGGTATCAATGGAAAATCAAATAACTTGGCATACTTGACAATATGTTTGTAAATCTTTAGCCGCTTATCTAGATTGGTGGCGACAAACACCAGAATTGTGAATTCAGGCACTTGAACAAGCTGCTGCAAAGTTGACAACTCAGTATCACCCCACTGCTTGAGGTGGCAATTTTCCACAATTACCAGTTTTTTACCACCAGTGAGGGAACGAGTGCGAGCTACACTGATAGCTTGGTCAAGGCGATCAGCTGGAAATCGGTGATAGCAAAGTGTGAGCCATTGGGTATCAATCTCTGCTTTGTATTGATTTAGCTGTTCCTGGATGGCGTATTGGTCGATCACCTGTCAGCAAGACAATCATGCTTTTACCCTCCCATTACTGCTGAGGTTGGCAGTTTTAATTAATACAGTCATTGGTTGTTGACTTTGGGTAGCTCGTTGCAGCATTTTAGCGATCGCTTCTTTACTACTCTCAAACTTATTCAGGTAAGCTGGTGTAACCTCTAAAATCGCCTTGTCACCTTGCAATTTAACGAGATGAGCATGAGCCAACAGCTTTTGATTACTAGGTTTAGCTATATCCATCACAGAAAGCCAAATTTGAGCCAGGTTAGTAGTCTGGGCTGCAACTGTTGGTAACAATTTGTCATCATGCCCTTTGTCATCTACAGGTTTAGCTGTCACCTTGTTTGTAGTGTATACTCCAACTGTTGGTAGCAACTTGCCGTCATGTACAGGTTTAGCAGTTAGCGTCTTGGTTGCACTGACAGGCAATAAACTGGGTATCAAGTTCAGTAAGCAAACTTCTAGCCACACAGCAGCATTTACTGTGTACCGAAGATAGTTTTCTGCTTTTTGTAACTCTACTAGAGACAAGTTAAGCGTCTCGAAATTCCAGTGATTTGCTAAAACCTTGAGTTGAGCATAGCTAACACAACCAGTCAGCAGGGATTGCTCTTTGGGTGCAGACTTGATAATCAGTAAATCTCGGTATGTTTGCAGTAAGTTGGAGAGAATCAATTTGGGCGTTTTACCAGAATCTACTAAAACTCTTGCTACTTGCAGCAAGTTAAAGGTGTTGTTGGTGGATATTGCCTGTAAAATTGACATTAATTCTGTTTCTGTCACACCACCAGCGATTTCCATGACATGATTAGCAGTGATATCTTCATCTAAAAGACTCACCTGACCCAGTAATTGCAGTGCATCCCGCAATCCACCATCGCTGAGTCTTGCGATCGCTGTTAGTGCCTCATCATCAATAGAAATAGATTCTGCATCTGCTACAATACGGAGGTGCTGTACAATTGCCTGAACAGACAAAGTGCGGAAATTAAATACCTGACAACGGCTGACAATGGTAGGTAACACCTTGTGCAGTTCTGTTGTGCAGAGAATGAAAACAACATGAGGTGGTGGTTCTTCAATACACTTAAGTAAAGCATTTTGGGACTGGGTTGTCAGTTGATGGCAGTTATGCACCAATAACCCATTTGCAACAAAATTGTGGTTATCTGCTACTTCTAAGTCATACACTGGTTCTACAAGGTCTGACCAATGAACTGATTCAACAAAGGTTGAATTTATATCCCATTGTTGGAATTGCATATTTCTTGAGGGATTCAACCCACTTTCTACTGCTCTGGGTTGTGAGTCCAAGACAATAGTAGATTTTGTTTCGCTTTCTAATTGTCCAAATAGTAGCTGAATATCCAAGTGATTCAAGCCACTGTTGTAAAAGTCTATTTTCTGATTCCGAATACCCTTCAGTATGCAATGCAACAGAGAGTGACCCTGAAGGAAGGAGGTTAAGGTGTCCATCATCCATGTACCACCATGCCAATCCTTCTTCACTAATCTGATTAAGCCATTCTGAATTAACGTGTTTTGGATTTCCATTTGGTCGTACCACAGCACAGACTTGCCGAAGGTCTGGATGGCAGATAGTTTTGGCACAAATAGATGTTTCTCCGTACCCCCTATTAGGGACAATTTGAATCTTAGGATCGAGTTCAGGGAGGAGATTGCATTTATACCGTAACCAGTTTTCTTGATTAATTCCGTGAGTCCAGGATAATCTGGGTGACAATGACTTAGCATGGGCGTAGTTAATGCAACCATCTCCAAGTAAGGTTCCATATATCCGTCCCAGGCTCTCAAGTGAAATAGGTATGAGGGCATTATGCCGATTTTGGATTGCACGTTGCCAACCACCATGTCGGTGGTAATTTGGATGTTGTTTCCAATGCCGAAGAACGCTTGTAATAGATGCTCCTTGTTTAAGTAAATGCATCGGGATATCAAGTTTTCTGCCACATCCACAAGCGCAAAAAGGTCGCGATGGTTCAAGCATGGCAATTTTATCTTCAATGGGTTGCTTGATATAGTGGTTCTGCTTGGTCGGGTGCTTTTTCCAGTAGGTGTTGACAATATATTCAATTGTGCAGCATTGATACAAGGAGGGAATATTAAGTCGTTCTCCACATCCACAAGCACAAAAGGGTCGTAGAGATTCAAGTATCTCGAGTCGCTCTTTGGGAGGAACGTAGTTGGAGCTACCAGAATTTTCTCTCCTATTTGAATTGATTTTGCCTTTTTCCATCCGTTTTCTGTCCGAATCAAATGTTCAGGAGTACAACGAATCTTAGTCGTTGCAGTTTTGATAACAAGAGTTTTGCGCTGGCCTTTGCTCCAATGTCGAGTGATAGCCTTGAACTCCCATTGCTCAGTTGTCTCGTTGTAGGAGAGTGCTTTTCTATTAATGATGTTTTGATCATCAATTCGCATCCATCCAGAGTCTGTTAGTACTAAAGAATCACCTGATAGACACTCATCAAGAATAAAAATTCGGTAACGTCCTGCAACAGGTGCTAATGTACTACGCTCGATTAAAGCACGGGCATCATCTACACCATTATTAGAAGCAGCATCAATTTCACTAACATCTAGGCTATTACTGGTTTCAATTGAACGGCAGGATTGACAAATACCACAAGGTTGGTCAGTTGGTTTTTTAGTGTTGAGGCAGTTGAGGGATTTAGCAAATATCCGAGCAGTTGAGGTTTTACCTGTGCCTCTAGAACCTGTAAACAAATAAGCTGGTGCAATTTGCAGGTATTTGACAGCATTAGTCAGAGCAGTTTTGATGTAGGGCTGTCCAACTAATTCGGCTATTGTCTGGGGTCGATATTTTTGATGTAGGGCGACTGTAGACATAGGATTCATTAACCTTAATTTGTCGCCCTTACCCCTGTTAAGGGGGTGTAATTTTGACTCCAAAATAGGCTGATTTGCTCAAGCGTTTACAGTAAGATTTACCGATACCAGAAGTTGAGTAAACCTAATTATTTAAACGTTGAAACAGGGGGAGAAGTTTATGGAATTTACAACCGATCTATAGCCATTTTAGAATTCATATACTTGGCTCATAAAACGCTAATTTTCTCTTTTTTACCTGCCTCCTTAAGCAGTAGCGAATTCTGTTAAACCTCGTTTACTGGGATGATGGAAACCCAAAACAATATCGGCTTGGGGTATTCCGGCTGATAGCAAATCATCAACAACGCATAAATTAGTTGCATCTTCTTCCACCCAAACTTTGCCGTTTTTAATGCAGAGATAGATGATAATATACTGGATTTGCTTTTTGTCATCCCAGCCAAACCTAAACCAAAGATATTGATCTCTTGTTTCATCAAAAGCCAAGCGATCGCTTACTTCAACTCCCGCATCTTTTACAACTTGAGTATTAGTAGTTTCGTAATACTCAGTCAATATCTTCTTGATAACATTGCGATATTTTTCTAGCTTATCCATTGCCGAATTTCCTCCTTTTGTGTATTTACAACTATTAACAGCAGGTGATTTTCATTGATGACTGCTTGTACAGATTTACGTTGGAAAAAGTTCTCATAGACAACATCATCAACAGCTAAATAAAGCTTATATTCTGGTTCCGTAAGTTGAATGAGTTTCCGATAGACTATGTATTGTCCCAAAGCATTATGAAAATCATACATCAGCGATTTGCCCACAAAGCTCTTGATTTCTACGACAATCTTCTGTCCCTGGCGTTCTGCGGCGATTGGTTTTTCTGCTGCTAGGTCGGCGTAGAGTTCAGCATCCTCATATTTGATAAAATAAGGATCATCTGTGATAGTCCAACCGTCTTTTATCAATGCGTTCTTGACTTCATTATGGTATATGTCTTTTGCTGGCATGGTGGAACTATTGAGTAATACTCTGATTGTAAAGTGTTTTATATTGGGTAACAATTAGATTCTAAAACATACTTTTCTATCTTTCCTTGTTGCACCCTGTACCCTGCTTTGCTTCCTTTTTTCTTGATAAAACTGGATAAATTTGGCATTTTGGTGGCAAATAGTCGGATATCTACCGCCAAAATGCACAGTTTCTATTGTCAAAATCGAGGATTTTCGTTCATGTTGTCCAATTTTGTCCAGAGTTCCTCAAATCCCCGTCTCAAATAAACACCACTCGTATCCAAAACACCCTACAAAACTTCAAGATTACGGTTAACATTTATTAAGCATTTAGAGTGTACAGTGGCAGTAAGAATTGACGCATTTCCATTTGCAGTTCTGGATTTGGTCTATCTCCATAAGGAACCAACATGGCAGGATGATCTGATTGTTGCAAGTGCATTTTGATAGCAGAACTGGGAATTGCCTTGGCTGCTTCTACTAAATACTTGAGGTTAAACTGAATGTTCAATGACATTTCTGATGGTAGATGAGCAGCAATAACCTGATCGCCTTTGCCAAACTCCCGTTCAATTGATAGTCGTAGCTGCTGCAAACTTCCATCAAACTGTAAGTAAATACCTTTCTCTTTTTTATCTGTTAACACAGCTAACCGTTCCAGTGCTTTGACTAAGAATGCTTTTTCTAGGATTACTTCTCGATCAAAGGTAAATCTTGCCAATAGCTGTTCGCAGTCAGGGTAAGTTCCTTCTAGACATTGACATCTGAGGATAATATCTTGCCAAGCAAAACCCAAGCGATTACTTTGAGCATCATACAACAGATTAATGAATTCGACAGAATCATCCAAATTACGCGCTAGTTCCTTGAGGACTCGACCGGGAATAGTAAATTGGATTATCTCTTCAGATTCTACTTGTTTACGCGGTTTTCTACCAATTCCTTGAGTTGAAAGTTCAGTGGTTGCGACTCGATGCCCATCAGTACCAATAAACTTTAACTTCTCCTGTGCAAGTTGGATATGAACTCCGGTCAAGATATATTTATTTTCATCAGTGCTGACAGCATAAATCACACCTTTCAAACCATCTTTGAAAACTGTTGTTGGCAGAGGAATGGGAGTAGCATCAATTGTAGAACTAGGTGGAAAGTCTTCAGCACTAATGCCTCTAACTTCATATTTACCATCAGTATCAGATAAACTGAGAGAGCAGATTTTTGTTTGCTTCTCCTCATCAATAAGCTGTATAATCTGAGTCTTACTACTGAGGCTAATATTACCATTAGGGCAATGCTTAACTATCTCAAATAGCATTTCCACTGGCACAGTAATTTCACCCTTGAGCAATACCTGGGCTTCAAAACTTGCCTGAATTGTTAATGCTAAATCAGTAACAGTTAAATGTATCTGTTGTGTTTCGATATCTGCAATGATTAAAGCATTAGCAAGAATAGGATGGGTAGGTTTAGCTGGGGTAGCACAACTAACTAAAGAGAGTGCATCGTGAAATTTAGTTTGTGAGCAGATTACCTCCATTCCTGATTCTATAAGTGGTTGAGAGTTTAACTCTGATTTGGCAGAACGTTTATTAGTACGCTTATTTGAGATAGGCTCAGTTGAAGTATCAGCATCTGTAGATGTAGGTTTTTTCTTTTTACCTGTAGATATTTCTGGGATATTTGCTGATACTTCATTTTTGCCTTTAGGAGTAGCTACACTTGTTTGTTTTGTCTGATTGGCAGGCTTTACCCTTTGTTTCGATGCTGTTTGAGTCATGATAATTTATTTCTGGTTGCGTCATTGTTAGAAAGGTGACTGCGATAGCAGAAAATAAAGGATGTAAAGCTTTTAATCAGATGCTTTTACTCTGTGAGACATACAGAGTTTTACTAATACAGCGGATTTCAAGGAAAGTGTTGTACACAAGCTAAGTCTCAAAGCCAGATATAAAGTCTGTTTTACTTCTGTTAGCGCAGCGGGGCGTGGCCCATTCTGATTTCTGAATTCTGCTGTATATCTCATTTAACGGCTCTCAGGTAAGCCTTTATTCTGATCGCAGCTTTCGGAGTATCTGGCTCTGCTCCTGAATTATTAAGTTCTACAAATGCCTCCAAAAGTTCTTTCCAATACTTTTTAAACTGATGACTTTGCTGTTATTAGCAGATTCTTCTGTAGTGTTATCAGCCAGCACAGAATCATTTTCAAACAAAGAGTTTAGCAGTAATAGTTGATGCTCAATATCTGCCACATCGCGGTATATTCGAGACGGGTCTATTTTCATTCCTAAAGGTGTAGGAACGATTTTCAAATATTGGTTTAATGTCTCTAGATAATTTCTATTGGCAAATTGTCTTTGTGCTACATAAGGGCGCAAAATCTCCAGTAATTGGATAGCTCTTTTGATTTCTAGAGAATCAGAAGTACTATCAATTTGAGGTTGGCTTTCTCGGTAGCCTTTCATTTTCTTCTCAGCCACGAGATTGTGGAATTTAGAAACTGCTTGTTGATAATTACCGAAAGAGTGAATTTTTTGCTGAGATTTGTAGCCTACCCTACCCCACTCAACAGTTAGATTGCTTTGCTCAACTTTTGCACTCCAGAATTTGTTACTGTTCTGAGCCGCATTTACAAATATTAAGTAAACTTCCATATTTTTGACCTGATTCAGAGTAGACTATTGCCATGTCAAATGAACATCTGTTAAATAGATGTTCATTTGACAAAAGCTTCAAATCATTACTAATTTGGGAATACCTAATTAGTACGGAATCTAGAAGTACGAAGACCTTTCTTAGACACCTGCACAGGACTGGAAGCTGGTCGCGCAATCTTTGACCAAGACTGCATCCGCTCAACAGCAGCAGCATCTTGAACAGCTAAAGGGGTGATGTTTTGTTGGCAATTTTCTAAATCAGCCAGTGTGATTTGCTGAGGTCTTCCCTCATCGAAAGCCAGTAGTGCTGCTTCTGATGCCAGGGTTTCTAACTCAGCACCACTAAACTTGTCAGTACTAGCAGCGATCGCCTCTAAATATTCCTGCGGAACTTCTATACCAAACCGTTCTAAGTGAATCTTGAGAATCTGGCAACGTTCCAACTCAGTAGGCAGGTCAACGAAGAAATTCTCATCAAACCGCCCTTTTCGCTTAAACTCAATAGGCAGCGCTGTTGGGTCATTACAAGTTGCCACCACAAACACCCCCGCTGTACATTCAGACATGAAAGTGAGGATATTTCCCAAAATTCTTTGTGAGACTCCAGAGGTATCGCCATTAGCTGAAAGTGCTTTCTCTACCTCATCAATCCACAAAATACAGGGTGCGATCGCTTCAGCAGTCTTGAGTGCGCGGCGGACATTGCCCTCAGATTCTCCCACCAGGCTACCAAGCATCGAGGCAATGTCTAATTGCAGCAGTGGAAGATTGAGTATGGTTGCAATGTTCTTTGCTACTATCGATTTACCCGTCCCTGGTGGCCCTGCCAGTAACACACCTTTAGGTTGGGGTAGATTTAGCGATCGCGCTTCTTGAGAAAATAACCGGCGGCGGCGTTGCAACCAATCCCGCAACAGGTATAGTCCACCAAACGGTATGGTCGCCGGTTTACCCAATTCAATACCCATCTGAGACAGTAGGCGGGTTTTGTATTCGACAACCAAAGGGATGACCGTAGCATCAATTACTATACCTTTAGAAGTTAATCGCTCCTTAACAGTGAGCCGGAGAAAGTCGCTAATTTCCTCCAGCGTCAAGCCTAATGCTGCTCTTGCCAAGGTTTCTTTATCTTCAGTAGTGAGAGATACGGTAAAAGTTACCTCTTGCTCACTGGCAGATTCTTGCAAATATAACAAATATGATTCTAAGTGGTCTTGAATTTGCTCAATGCTGGGCAAAGGAACTTCACAGCAAGGAATTAGTCTCAGCAGGGATTCGTGCAGTTGAATGTTTTGACCTAAAAACACAATTCGCTTTTCAGTCGGTTTGAGGCGATGGTACAAGTTTTTTACTCTGGTGAGGATTTCCCAACTCAATTGCAGGGAGTTTTTACCCACAAAAGGGTGAACATCTCCCAGGATGAAAACCCCATTACCGCCAAAATTGTTGATGTACTCGAACACATATATTAAAGGGTCTATGTTAGGAGGCTTTTTATACGTCTCGACTGATTTGAACACCAGTCCACCGTCGTCAGCAATCAGACATTGCTCCAAGCCGGAAACTCCCAAATTCCAGAAGTACACAGGACTGTTAAGTTTGTCCATCACTTCAGTAGTTAACCACTGAATGATAGTGGCTTCTTCGGGGGACAGAACATCTATTGCCACGATGGGTATTTGAGAGTCAATGGTGGTAATCAGGTTTGATAGTTTCATTGTTGCGAATTTTGATCGGGTACGGGAGAAAGTTTTTCGTGAGTGGTAACAAGATGCACGACTACTTCGTAAACTTCGGCATCGCCGTTAAACACTTCAGCAATTCCAGAAGAATTTGGATGAGCAATGGCGGAAATTAGGGCATTGACTAAAGCCCACAGTCCCTCCGCATTTCCTTTGATAATTACTGGTTGCCGCGCTCCTTTTGAGGGATAAATATGCAGCATCGGATAATCTTCAGGTAGTTCGCTCATAGAAAAATTGTGCAGGGGGATTTTCTTCGTCCCCCCATCGAATATTTATTGGTGCAGTCGTTGTTGATGAGTAATGATGCTACGAAGACTGTTGTTGAGATTCTGGTTTGTAAGTGCGTAGTTCACCGCCGTAGGCATCGCTGTGTACCACACCCAAAGCTTCCTCAAAGGGTTGGGTTGCTTCTAGGCACGACAATCCCTCAAATCCCTCGGCTTCTATTTTCACTTCGCCTGTAACAGTGTCAAAATGTATCAGTATTGCCCGTTCCATAAATTATCTCCGAACTTGTTGAGTTTGCTGGTGTGCTGAAAATGCAAGGCGCAGGGTATGTACTTGACCGTTGGTTTCTTCTGTGATGGTGCATTCTCCCAGATGTTCTTGTAACTGGGCTGCTTTAGCGCGAACCATCTTCTGTCCGTAGGCTTGTATTAGGGTGTGCGAAAAGAAGTCTTCTCCTAATCGGGGTACAGTTTCATAGGCATCATGGATGAGTTGATACACCCCTGCCTCTTGATCCCACATAAACCCGATATCTGCACGGACACTTAAACTACGACCAGGGACAACAATCTCAGCGCTTTTCCCCTGGGAGTCGTCGTAATAACCTCTCAGCGATTGTGGTTTTTCATAAACTTGGACAGTAAGCTGCAAATCTTGTAGAGCTTGTACTAAACATTCACGGTTAGTTAGTTTTGTGGTGACAGTTGAAAAATGTGACATTTCCTACCTCTAAATACTGTGGACTGGTAAATTAATGGGAACAGTGGTGATAGACAAGGAAGCAAAAAGTTCCTACCTATCACTTCCGCTCTTAGTTCCGTAGCAAGCTTGGGAAGTGTGGGCGTATTGTCTTCCTCTACAACGCCACTTGACGCCAGTCGCCTCTCCCCTTGGGAGACGCTGCGCGTAGCAAGATCCCCTTAGGGGTACAATTCGGGAAACCCGCCCACAGCGCTGGCTCCTTTATGCCGGGAAACCCGTCCACCGCAGTGGCTCCCCCACACCTAGTTTTCGATCAACGACGATACAGACACGTTCTCGATTGTTTTTTCTAGCGAAGTTTGAGAGACATCGCTGTAGCTTTGGTTAAGCCCATACCCTCATCACTTGCTAATCGTTGGAGATGGCGTTGTTCATCCAAAAGCTTGGAGCAAATTTCATCCATTTTTTCCTGTAACTGAGAACGCCCTTGTGAATCCAGCTTTTTAGCATCCACAGAAGCGTTTTCGAGAACATTTTCTAGATGAGCCATCATTTGTCCAAGGCTGCTACCTGCTTCAAAACTGGCGTTAGCCAAAAGCATTTGGACTTTCTTGAAATGGCGTTCCATCTTCTTCTTGAAGTTGACTGGCTTGCGTCCTGGTTCCCAATTGCTCAAATCTTCGAGCAACTGGGCTGCTAGTTGTTCTCCTCCAGCGATCGCTGATTCCCTCAGTGTTTGTTCTAAATTTCTGTCATACTGTTCGATAAACCGAGTTATTTGCCCTAAGCATTCAGCTTGTTTCTCTGACAGTTGTTCACTGATGGCGGGAATAATGACAGGACGACCAATTACTACTTGTAAATAGTCCTCTAGTTCCTCTAAACAGGGAAAAGCTTTGGCTAAGTTCTGCTTAACTTCTTGTTGTTGTTCTACAGATAACTGCCAAGCATTGAGTGAAAGAAATTTGTCAATACGTTCTTGATAGTCTGTGTACCCCTTTTCATACTCTTCTTTCAGTTGAGTGCGTAAAACAGGTGCAATATTATCTCGAATTCCGATTAGTTGATTCCAGACCAAGGGCGCTAAATCTATAGAACAAATCCAATCACCATTGTCATAATTCATCCATTCTTGGACTGAAGCAATTTCTTGCCTTAATTGGTTTGCTGCTTCGTCTAAAGCTTTGAAAACTTTGATGCCCTTTAAACCAACTTCTGAGGTTGTAACCTTCACTAAGTCAGATTCTTGTTCATCTTGAGAATATTTGAGAACATCTGTCCATTTGGGAGCATTACTCTTGGTTGTCTTCTTTAATTGAATCTTGAAACGGATGCGAGTTTTATTCAGCTTAGAGAGATTATATCTTTCAACAACAGCGTCTTTTAGAAAGGTTTCGCTTGAATTAGTAATCACTGAGTTAACCACATTCACTAGGAACAATAATGTTTCTTAACTTCAGTAAAATAAAGCGTAAGCTTTACCTTTTCGCCACTCATTTGGGCTATGATTTTATTCAGGAAACTCATTTAAATACTTACTAAGTATAGCTGAGGGGGTGACAACCTCGTCTCAAAGCCTTATCAAATAAGGATTATCAAAGGGTGAGCCTTGAAACAATCAAAGCAGATTGGGAACCTATCCCAACAGAAAAATCAGACTTTTGGACGGTGATTGTTGAGAATAGAATCAATAAAGCTGGAAAATTATATTTATCTTTTCATGGCACAAGCGTTCAAAACCCTTGCTGCATCTTTGGTTCAAAGGGTTTTGTCACCCCCTCAGTAAGTATAGATAAATTTGATTGTAATTTCAAAAAAAAATGAGAGAAAGCAGCTACGAGCAGATTATTCGCTGAAATATTGTTAAAAACATAGATAGGCTTTATATAGTTAATAAGCAGTGATTAAAGTGAGCAAACGTTTAATCAGACATTATCTATTTGCAGAAAATATTCGCATAGCGGAAGAAGCGATTAAGCAGCGCATTGAGCAGACAAATAAAAGAAAGCAAGATTCTCAAAGTTAAGTTCATTTTGGTTGGGTTGGGTTGGGACTTTTCTCTACTTCAAAGTAAAGGAGTCAGCAACCGAGAGACTCTCACAGCTAATTTGAACCATAAAGGTTTTCTCTCGTA
>CAVYXS010000239.1:0-19934 GCA_963772205.1 uncultured cyanobacterium | reverse complement strand
GGTGAGACGCCCATCCCACAAGAAATTTGTCTATTTTTTTCTTTGGAAGTTCCTTGACAGAGTAATAGGGATGGGAAGATGAGTCAGCAGGGGGAGATGAGTTCGTAGTGAAAAATTATTTTTCCCCCCCATCTTCCCCTGCTGACTCTTTCAGTTCTACAATCAAATTAGGAAGACCTGCTAATTTTTCGGTGAGAACTTGTTCTGGTTGTGATGGTACAAACAGTGTTAAACCTGCTGGTATACATTTAACTTCGATGGGAGTTGTACCGATGATTTCACCATCTACAACCACCTTTTGTGGTGGGTCTGTGGTAATTTTAAATTGTTGAGCGCGTAGGTAGCCAATGTCATCGCGCTCGACTGCATCACCTACAGAGGCAGTTTGAAATAGATGGAATGTGGCAGCGATTGCACCGGCTTTATTTACTGGTGCTACTATCGTTAAATCTAGTAATCCATCATTAAATATTATACCTGCTGGCCCTTGAGCGAAGACTGAGGTAGGCGGTGCAGCATTTGCCACTGTTACTGCTGAGGCACTAGTTTTAATAATCCTGTCTTCTGTTTCAATTTCCACATCAAATTTCTGCAAGTTTGTCAGTTCTTGGATTCCTGCTAAAATATATGCCATGATACCGAAGCGATTTTTAGCTTCCCGATCTGCGCGTTCTACAGTTTGAGCCTCAAAGCCAATACCTGCTAGCAGTACCATTGGCTGCTCATTGCAATAAGCTACGTCTACACTTTGGGTTGCACCTTGCAAAATCGCCTCACAGGCTGCTTCAATGGTGTCAGGAATGCCTAAAGCTGTGGCAAAAGCGTTGGCTGTTCCCCGCGAAATAATTCCAAAGGGAATATTTGTACCCACTATCGCCGCTGCCGCTGCTGATGGTACCATCTCCTCCAGAAGCAATAATCGCATCTACACCCCGCCTCACTGCTGCATCCGCCAATTCATCAGCACCCGTTTCTGGCGTTGTCAGTTGAATATCTAGGTCAATTTCTGGTTCTAATATTGCTCGAATCTTTGCCAGTTGTTCTTCTGAGTTTCCCTGATCGGCTACTGGATTAAAAATCAGGCAGGCGGAACGTTTCATAAGTATACAAAATTTAAGGGATTGGTAATTGGGGATTGGGGATGAGTATTTTTTACTTTATATAGCGGTTCTCAGTTGGATGCAATAAAAAATTATATCGTCGCGTTTCGGGGCACGGCACTGCCGTGCCCCTACAAGTGTATTGGACTCAACCGATAACCGCTTTATGTTTAATTAAATTGATTTACTCATCAAATTATTAACAACTTTCTCAAGTTTTAACTTCCCTCTGTCGGTAGGTTTTATATTCCTCTAGACAGATTATCTGGTATTATTTGACTATACTTAATTAGAGTTATTACTATGGGGTTTTTATTACCTAGTTTTATCGGTATGCTCACCCTTGGCAGTTTATCTATCGCTCCTGTGACAAGGGCAAACACAACGCCTGCTCTAACGAAGATACAATTAGCTCAAAAGCTCAATTGTAAGAATGATCCGTCTCTAAATCAGGCACAAATCAATCAGTGCGCTAAGTTGTCTTATCAAAATGCTGATAAAAAATTGAATCAAGTTTATCAGAAACTCTTGCCCACGTTGGACAAGTCGAGAAAACAAAAATTAATTATCGCACAGCAGGCATGGGTTAAGTTTCGTGATACAAATTGTGAGTTTGAAAGAAGTGCTAATGAAGGGGGAAGTATTGCGCCAACGGTTTATTTTGGTTGTTTAGAAAGGACTACACAACAGCGGACGAAACAATTACAAGAATATCTGCAACCTGAGCGTTAAGTAAGTGGGCAAGAATAAATCAAACTATATTAAGTAATGTGAAATTAAATTGAATTTGCTCGTAGTAAGGGCTTTAGCCCTTAAGGGAGGACTAAAGTCCCCACTACAAACCTTTAATTATTTACGCCCACTTACTTAGTAATTGTTTTAAAAGTCTAGCATTTCTAAATCAGCGTCAGGTACACCCGTAGGGGCACGGCACTGTTACCTACACCTTGAGATATGATGTGGGACTGTTACAGTCAATAAAAAAATGTAAATAAATGTAAAGAAGAATCAAAATAAACTTGACGGCAATCAGGCAATTATAATCCGGTGGGTCACTGACTGCGGTAGTCTAGATCAGAGTGAATTTATCGCCTGGTTTGACATACTTGATTTTATGACTTCAGTCTGTTTCTAGTCCCTCACGCACGATCCGCATCGGTACTCGTAAAAGCCAACTTGCTCTGGTTCAAACCGAATGGGTACAAGAGCAACTCCAGAAAAGCTTTCCTGATATCATTTTTGAAGTCCACACCATGTCTACCCAAGGCGACAAAATCCTGGATGTAGCGTTAGCCAAGATTGGTGATAAAGGACTATTTACCAAAGAGTTAGAACTGGGGATGATCAACCAGGAAATTGACTTTGCGGTTCATTCCCTCAAGGATCTGCCAACTAACTTACCAGAAGGGTTAACATTGGCAGCAATAACCGAACGGGAAAACCCTGCAGATGCACTGGTACTTCATGAAAAGTACAAGGGTCAGAAAATTGATACCCTACCAGAAGGTGCGGTCATCGGTACATCATCTCTGAGACGATTAGCACAGTTACGCCATCATTTCCCCCATTTTACATTTAAAGATGTGCGGGGAAATTTGAATACCCGGATGGCGAAATTGGATGCAGGCGAGTATGATGCTTTGATTTTGGCAGTAGCAGGATTAGAACGCTTAAAAATGAGCGATCGCATTCACCAAATTATCCCCAAAGAAATTTCCCTCCATGCTGTTGGTCAAGGCGCATTAGGTATAGAATGCCGTGCAGATGATCTAGAATTGATTAGCCTACTCAAAGCGATTGAACATCCCCAAACACGCGATCGCTGTCTGGCTGAAAGAGCTTTCTTACGCAACCTTGAAGGCGGTTGTCAAGTCCCCATCGGTGTGAATACAGAAATCAATGGTAGTGAATTAACATTGACAGGGATAGTTGCCAGTGTAGATGGTCAAAATCTAGTCCAAGATACCGTCACTGGAAAAGCTAGTGAAGCAGAAAAGCTAGGTAATGAACTAGCCACCATCTTACGTCAAAAGGGAGCGCAGGAAATTTTGGCAGCAATCTTCAAAGAAATTCAGCGCGGTGCTTAAATTCAGTCAACAGAGTAGGGGCACAGCACTGCTGTGCCCTGAGAGTGTGGTTCAACTCACCTACTCACACAATCCGCGTTACCCCACCCCGGTTTTGTCTAAAGCCAAAACCGCCCCTCCCCGCAAGCGAGGAGGGGATTGGACATTGCGGTAAAACATATATGGGATAAGCGTTATAGCTTAAGTTGATACCTATGAGCATTGTTCCCTACAGACTTCAACACTCAACCGTCAACCATCAACCCAACTAACAACTCAGCACTGTTTTGGTAACTAGATGTGATTAGATGAGAAATGATTACAAAATCATATTGACAGAACCGGGGAAATCAAAATTACCATGCGGATTCTATTTGTAGCAGCAGAGGCGGCACCCGTTGCGAAAGTCGGCGGAATGGGTGATGTTGTGGGAGCATTACCCAAAATCTTGAGAAAAATGGGGCATGATGTCCGGATATTCTTGCCTTATTACGGCTTTCTCCCAGACAAAATGCAGATTCCCTCAGAACCAATCTGGTTAGGATATGCTATGTTCCAGAACTTTGCTGTTTACGAAAGCATTTTACCTGGTACTGATGTTCCCTTGTACTTATTTCAACATCCATCCTTCACGCCCCGACGCATTTATTCTGGAGATGATGAAGACTGGCGGTTCACATTGTTTGCCAATGGGGCTGCAGAATTTTGTTGGAATTATTGGAAACCAGAAATTATCCACTGTCACGATTGGCACACAGGGATGATTCCCGTGTGGATGAACCAAGATCCAGATATTACCACGGTATTTACCATTCATAACCTGGCTTATCAAGGGCCTTGGCGGTGGTATTTAGATAAAATTACTTGGTGTCCTTGGTATATGCAAGGACACAACACAATGGCGGCTGCAGTGCAATTTGCTGACAGGGTAAATACAGTTTCCCCGACATATGCCGAGCAAATTAAGACACCTACTTACGGTGAAACAATCGAAGGATTGCTATCTTTTATTAGCGGTAAATTATCAGGGATTATCAACGGTATCGATACCGAAATCTATGATCCAACAAATGATAAATACATCACTCAAACCTTTACTATTGATACCCTAGATCAACGCAAAGCTAACAAAATTGCTTTGCAAGAAGAAGTAGGGTTAGAAGTTAACTCCAATGCCTTTTTAATTGGGATGGTGACAAGGCTAGTAGAGCAAAAAGGCTTGGATTTAGTATTGCAAATCCTCGACCGGTTTATGGCTTACACAGATGCTCAGTTTGTGTTGCTAGGGACAGGCGATCGCTATTATGAAACTCAAATGTGGCAATTAGCATCCCGCTATCCTGGACGCATGGCGACATATTTACTATATAATGATGCCCTGTCCCGTCGCATCTACGCTGGTACTGACGCCTTTTTAATGCCTAGCCGTTTTGAGCCTTGCGGTATAAGCCAAATGATGGCTTTGCGTTACGGTTCCGTACCCATTGTCCGCCGCACAGGTGGATTAGTTGACACTGTATCACACTATGACCCAATTAACGCCGCTGGTACTGGTTACTGTTTTGACCGCTACGAACCCTTAGATCTGTTCACCTGTATGATTCGTGCTTGGGAAGGCTTCCGCTTCAAACCCCAATGGCAAGAGTTACAAAAACGTGGTATGAGTGAAGACTTTAGTTGGTATCGTTCAGCCAAGCAGTACGTGAAGTTGTACAGATCGATTTACGGCTTACCAGATGAAGAAGAACAACCAACACCGCAACCCGAGTTAATTTTAGAGACTGCGAAAAAATAAATTATCCCATATTCTGAGTAGGCTTATAGCGATTCTCAGTTAAGTGAGGTAAAATAACCCCACCCCCAACCCCCTCCCCGCAAGCGAAGAGGGGGCTATGATGTATATTGCTAACCCAAGTTTAGATCCAGTAGCAATTCCCATCAATCACCCGAAAGATGGGTTGCGGGTGAGATTTCAGCCTCGGTAAAATGTTGTATGGCACCTCAAATAGATTTACATTTGTCTGAAGGAGTTCTTCAACGCTTTCAACAAACAAAAGATTTTGTTAACGGCAGGCTTCATTCTCTAACGAACTCAGCACAGCAAGTTGGGGAGTCTTTCAAAGAAACAGCCACTCAAGCTACCGATAGAGTGATTGAGACAGCTACAAAAACCATTGGGCAAAGTTTACATACAGCAGAGCAAGTCAAAAATACCACATCTGCAGCCGTGCAAAGTGCGATCGCGTCTTCTGTTAATGATTGGCTGACACAACACCCGATATTTTTCCGACTATTTCAAATCATCGGTTGGGCTACTAATCACCCAATTATTAGTTTTGTGATTTTGCTTTTTATGCTTGCTCTAGTTTGGAGCATCATTAAAGCCATTATACGTTTAATTGAAACAGCTAGCTGGTCAATCCTGCAATTTCCCTTCAAATTATTTCAGGCTTTGATTACAGCTATATTTTTATATTTGACAAAACTGGTAAAATTGACATTTGCAAAAATGAGGGTTGTCAAAAAAGCTGATAATGTCACAACTTTAATACCTGCAATTTCGCCGACAATTTATGAAGGTAAGCAGCAAAGATTAGCAGAAATTTCCCGTCGCTTAAAGGTGATTCAACAAGAACAAAATCAGCTTTTGCAAGAAGCAGCCGATTTAATCGGTTCAGATGCAATTGATATTACAGTAGAAGAAATTACATTCAACAACAGTCGAAATTAATATATAAAACCCCACGTATGCTTTCCTTTCAAGTTTATGCTGCAAATTATCCAAGTCGAGACTGATGAACACAAAAATAATGTACAGGAAATATTTTGGGAATATTTTCACGAGACTAAGTTGATATTCAGCCAGGAATTTGGCATCAATTTAGATGTTAATACATTTTCTGAGCAATATCTGACTCAAATTGACCAATTTGCGCCGCCGAAAGGACGCTTATTACTAGGACAATATGATGGACAAATAGCAGGTTGTGTTTGTCTGCGAAAGATTGGCGAAGATATTGGTGAGCAAATTGACTAGGATACTAAAGCTATAATTGAGATACAAGACAAGCCGTATAGCGATAATAGCAATGGCACAATTAACGATTCAAATTTCTGATGAACTAGCTCAACGTTTAGAACCTCTGCAGAATCGCTTACCAGAACTGCTTTGGCAATTGTTAGACCTTGCTAATTTACCAACACAGTCTCAGCCTAAAGTTACAATAGAGTCTACAGATATTCCCGCAGTTTATCAAGAAGTTCTTGATTTTTTAATTAAGCGTCCAACTCCAGAAGAAATAGTGGCTTTTAAAGTTTCGCAGCCAGCGCAAAGGCGGTTGTCAGAATTATTAGAAAGAAATCGTTCTGTAACACTCAATCCAATGGAATTAGCTGAGTTAGATATTTATGAGCAATTAGAACATATGATGATTTTATTAAAAGCACGAGCTTTACAACGCGATTAGCTAATATGACATGGAATGCAATTTCTGCAGAACTGCGTAAATTTCTAATACAGAGAGCTTCAGGATGTTGTGAATATTGCTTAATACATCAAGATTTTTCAATTTATACCCATGAAATAGACCATATTATTGCGATAAAACATGGAGGTGAAACCACTGATGATAATTTGGCACTTTCATGTTTATCTTGTAACCGTCATAAAGGTTCTGATTTTGCTACGATAGACCAAGTTACCAAAGAAATTGTTCCATTATTCAATCCCCGTCGTCAGATGTGGGATGAACATTTTTATCTTAAAGGTGCGAGAATTAAAGGGAAAACTCAAATTGGTCAAGGGACTGCAAGGTTACTTCAGTTGAATATTCCTAATCGCGTGCTTGAACGACAAGTTTTGATGAATCAAGGACTGTATCCATAGAGATAATTACATTGTTGAAATATTTTTTGGTCAGATTAGTATTGCAGGACTTATAGCGATTACAGCGCTTCCCGCTATTATGCAATACAGTTTTCTTCTTGCCCCTCTCCTAGCATAGCTTTCAGCTTTGAGGATGTACCTCATAGCTGCCGGAAATGCTGTATCGGTTGAGTCCAATACACTCGCAAGGGCACGGCAGTGCCGTGCCCCTACACGCGACGATATAATTTTGTATTGCATCCAACTGAGAACCGCTATACGCATGGACTAAGATTTTACCTCATTACCTTTAATTAAATTACACCTTGAGATTCCAGCACCGCCGCTACTCGTAAAATTAAAGCTTCATTATAGGGTGCGGCTATTAGTTGAACGCCTAAAGGTAAAGAATTAGGTAACTGAATTGGAACTGATAAAACAGGTAAACCAATGAAAGATAATGGTTGAGTATATAATCCCAAATGGGGACGCACAAGAATTTCTTCCCCATCTAAAATCATAGTTTGTTGCCCAATTAATGGTGCAGAAATTGGTGTAGTTGGCGCCAAAATTACATCGACATTTTGAAAAATTTCCCGAATGCGATCGCGATACCATTTTCTAAACCGTTGTGCTTGCAAATACCAGCTACCCGGTATTAACGCCCCAGCCAAAAAGCGATCGCGTGTAGCGGGGTCAAAATCTTGGGGACGCGATCGCAATTTCTCTAAGTGCAGATTTGCGCCCTCGGTAGCTGTAATCACAAACGCCGCCGCCCTAGCGCGGTTAGCTTCGGGTATCGTTACATACTCAGTTATATCCAACGCCAGGGCAACTTTTTCTACTGCTGCCAAGGCTTCCGGCTCTGCACCTTTGACAAAATAATCACCTGCAATAGCAATTCTGATACCTAAAATATCTTGATTTATTTGCGGTAAACACGGTTCAGGAGGGCGTTTAGTACAAACCAGATCTCGATCGATCTTCCCCTTGCAGCACATCAAATATTGTAGCGATATCTCGTACCGAACGAGCAAAAGCACCAATATGATCAAAACTGCTCGAAAATAAAGCTACCCCAGCACGGGATAATCTTCCATAAGTCGGCTTCAAACCCAAAACCCCACATAAAGCAGCGGGAACCCGAATCGAACCGTTAGTATCAGAACCCAGCGTCAACGGTACCAACCCAGCAGCCACAGACGCCGCAGAACCACCAGAAGAACCACCAGCCACCCGCTGTAAATCATGGGGGTTGCGAGTCGCACCATAATGGAAATTTTCCGTCACAAACCCATAGGCGTACTCATCCATATTTAAAGCACCTACCAACACCCCACCTGCCTGCTTCAACCTAGCTACAGCCGTTGCATCTTGAGTAGCTGGGGGATTTTCTGCATTAATTTTTGACCCTGCCAGAGTGATTAAACCAGCGATATCAAACAAATTTTTCACCGCAAAAGGGACACCAGCCAACACACCAGGGTTATTTCCTGCGGCAATTTCCCTATCAATGCGTACAGCATCAGCCAAAGCCGTATCCGCCATCACAGCCGTAAAACAATTTAATTCCTGATTCCGCGCTGCAATTTTCCCTAACGCAGCTTCAGTCACCTCCACCGCCCTCACCCTACCCTCACGCACAGCAGCAGCTATTGATACAGCATCATTCATGGCTCAAACACAGGTGCAGGTTCCACTTCTTCAGGTAAAGGAAAAGAATTTACAAGAATTGCGATCGCCTTTATTCTCTCAAAATTTGTCACCACCCCATCACGATATTCATCCCTCAACTGCAAATCCAGCAACAACGCCATTTGCTCCACATACTCACCCACATCAAACCCCTCACCATCCATCTCTGCGCCCTCTGTGGTTCGTCACTCCAAATTTATCACCTCTTCCGGTAACACAAAAAAACCATCTTCCCCAGATGCAAAATCAATCACCTGAAACACAGCGTCAATATTCAACTCACCATAAATATGGGGAAATAACTCACCTATCGTCGCCGCTTCATAGCGGATTTCCGGTTTAACTTTATCAGAGTCAATGAAAAGTATTACCAAATCCTTTTGATTAACAAAAAAGCGATTTGCAACCCAGATAACTTGTGTAGCTGTCGAACAGTGAATAAATCCTTCAGAATCCAGCGTATCACCGCGATAGCTGCCTAGGCGTTTTGCTTGTTCCCATTGTTCGCGTTGCGTGATGTGTAGGATATTGTTCATACAAAAACTGGGTATTGTCGCTGCTTCTAAGATTTTCGCAAAATCGGTTACTTTAGTAAAGTCTGGAATTACTTTTTTAGCTCCTACTTTCTGCAATCCTTTGGCTGCTTGCACCTTAGCGATTCCCACAAATGAGATACCAAGATTATATGCTGTTTTTACATCCCATACACCATCACCAACATAAACAATTTTCGCAAAATTATCAACTTGATAAATATTTTGAGCCTTGATAATAGCAGCCTTGATAATATCTTCTCTTGAAATTGCATCATTTGCTGATGCTAACGGAATACCTTCTATTTTGATGTTAGCTTTTTGCAGTTTTAATGTAGCAGATTCATACCATCCACCAGTTGCGATCACCACACACCATTCAGGACTTTGACGTAAATTAGTTAATAAATTTGCCGAACCAGGAACTTGGCTAAATAACTCTTTATTTTTATTACATGCTACCTGAAGTAACTTAATAAAACAGGTTTTTATTTTCACTAACTCTTCATTTGTCGCCACCCGTCCCCATCTTTCCTGAAAAATTTGCTGGGTAATTCCAGAATCTGTAACGTGTGTGTAATCAGCCCAGTTTTTATTAATGTTAAAAAATCCCAATTCTGACTCAAAAGCCTGTACAAAACACTCCTCATCCACTTGAGTTGTATTTGTCAATGTACCATCTACATCAAAAATAACTAATTTCATTATAACCCTACTATAGCCGTTCTCAGTTGGATGGAATACAAAATTATATCATCGCCTGTATGGGCACGGCAGTGCCGTGCCCTTACGAGTGTATTGGACTCAACCGATAACCGCTATAAATTAATCTTTGCGCCTTCTCTGCGAACGCGAAGCGTGTCGTAGACAGACGCTACGCGAATGCGCCTTTGCGTGAGATTATCCTCCTACGGAATACAAAAATCCGGCGCACACAAACCAGCAAATTCCATCGTCGTCACCACAAACGAATTTAAATCAACACAACGAATAACATGATTATTCGTATCACTAATATATAGATATGAACCCATAACACTCAATCCCGAAGGCTCAAAAAAGCGCGTCTTCTTACCTTCACCATCTTGCAAACCTGCGACACCATCCCCCAAAATTGTTTGACAATTACCTGTACTAGGACTCACAAATTTAATTTTATGATTATAAGTATCCGCTACCCACAAATAATTCTCAGCGTATTCCACTCCTAAGCAATGTTGTAACCGGACATCTTCACCTTGTCCATCTACATCGCCAAAGCTAAATAAACCCCCACTACCGCAAACTGTACGCACTTGATATGGTTCTATCAATCCCACACCGCGAATTGAACTAACTTCACTGTCAGCAATATATAACTCTTGACCATTTGTAGTTATACCACTTGGTTGAGCAAAAGCAGATTCATCTAAAGAAGCATCAATACAAGCTTCTCCACCATTACCAGCATAGGTTTTAATCATGTTTGTTTCTAAGTCCATCACCCAAATTTGATGAGATCCAGCCATTGCAATAAATAGGGTATTTCCGACTTTCACCAAATCCCAAGGCGAATTCAACCCCATTTGTAAACCAGCGCCAAAATGCGGACTAATATGGCGATTTTGTGAACCAGTTCCCGCGATAGTTTCTACTAATTGACGCTGCAAATCAACTCGCCGCAAAGCATGATTTTCTGTATCAGCAACATAGATAATTTGATTTTCTGCATCAAAAGCCATTCCTTGGGGTGCAAAAAATTCTGCTTCGCTAAAACCACCATCGGTTAAACCAGATTTACCCGTACCAATTAAATGTAAAACTTCTCCCTCGAAGCTACTCCTAATTAGGCGGTGATGTCCAGAATCGGCGATGAACAAACCCGCTGATGTCGCTAAAACTTTACCGGGAAAAGCTAACGGTGTAATTAATGGTTGACGCTGTTTTTCTAAAGTCAGACTCAGTTCTTGAAAATTAATTGTGCCTTTTACTTGGTGGTGGCGAATTAATTTTTCAATTAACTCATCTAAAACATCTCGTTTCCCTTCACCAGAGATACAGCCAATCACATAACCTTCAGGATCAATTACCATTAAGGTAGGCCAAGCACGTACAGCATATTCTTGCCAAACTCGAAAATCTCTGTCTACTAAAACAGGGTGTTCTATGTCATAGCGCAAGATAGCTTCGCGAATGTTTTCAGTTTCTTTTTCGTTGTCAAATTTAGCAGAGTGGACGCCAATAACTGTCAGACTATCTTGATATTTCTGTTCTAAATATTTCAAATCTGGCAGAATATGTATACAGTTAATACAACAGTAAGTCCAAAAGTCTAAAATGACAACTCTACCTTTGAGTGCTTTTAAAGAAAATGGTTTATCGGTGTTCAACCAAGAATAATTTTGCGGTAGTTCTGGCGCTCTGACACGGGGAATCATAGGTTATACTTTGATATTGAATATGAAATGCCAAAATTAAGTTTCTTTAACTCTTCCTTTTTGCGCCTTAGCGCCTTTGCGTGACATAAATCATCCCGAAATTATGCAACGCCAAGTTTTCTTTGTATCTTTGTGCCTCAATGGTGCAAAAATAATTTTGACACTATATTAATATATCTCCAAGATTGTATAACATGTGAATGCACTTGAAACACTCACCAAAACTCAATTATCCGTCTGGGTAGAACAAGCCAAAATCCAGGCTAATAAAGGAAAAGTAATTAACCGCATCCCCTTATTAGCTGCGGCTAATCCTCATTGCTTTGCAGTTCATATCTGCTGTAAAAATGGGCAAACTTACAGTCAAGGGGATACCAATTGTGAGTTCCCGCTGATGAGTGTAATTAAGCCATTTTCATTCCTTTATCTCCTAGAACATCTAGGAGCCGAAAAAGTTGTACAATGGGTTGGAGTTGAACCATCATCAGCACCTTTCAATTCCCTAGACCAATTAATTAGCGATCGCGGACATCCCCGCAACCCGATGATTAATAGTGGCGCCATCACCCTGGCTGATAAGTTACCAGGAAAAGACGCCAATCATCGCACTGTTTTATTTTGTCAATGGCTGAATCAATTAGCTGGTTGTCAGTTACAGTTAGATGAGGTGATGCTGGCTTCTGTACGTGCTAATCCTTCCCTAGCCAATCAAGCGATCGCTAATTATCTGGCTCAAACCCAACATCTTTACAATCTCGCAATCGCCCTTGACACTTACGAGCAAATCTGTTGTATATCTGGTAGAGTTAAGGATTTAGCAATACTGGGAAAAGTCCTAGCTTATGAAACCGGATTGTTGAATACACAAAATCGTCAAATTGTCAACAATGTGATGTTAACTTGTGGACTATATGAAGCTTCCGGTGAATTTGCCACCAGAATTGGTTTACCAATGAAATCAGGCATTGGTGGTGGACTTATCGCAATCGTCCCAGAACAAGGAGCGATCGCCTGCTATAGTCCTGCCTTAGATAGTATAGGCAATCCTGTAGCTGCGATCGCTTTTGTTGAGGCTTTATCTCAACGTTTGTAGTTGCGCTTTAGCGCTTCATTGCTACAACCAACGAAGATAATTCCATTGCTTCAGCTTCTGGTTTTACCGCTGGTTGTGGTTCTGCTGTCGTTTCTGGTGACGGTGTAATTACTTCCGCCGCTGGTGTCTCAATAATCTCTGGTGTGGGAGATACACTGGGAGACGTTGCGGTAGTGGGATTTGGACGACGCTTTTCTGGTTCAGAAAGTTCTGTTTCTGTTTCCTGAGTTGCTTCAAGTGTTGAAGTTACCTTTGCCTGTGGTTCTGCTGTCGGTGCTGTGGGAGACACGCTGGGAGATGGTACAACTGTTGGCTGCTCTAATTTTGGTTCAATTGGTTGTGTTTTAGGTTCTTCTGTAACCTTATTTTCTGGAATTGCTTGTTTTTCTGGTTTAATCTCTGGTTCTGGTGTTTTTTCTACTTTAGGAGTTGCGGTAGGTTCCGGTGTGGGTTCTGTCGCTGGTATCTTGGCGGTATAATTTTGGTCTACAATACCCCGCACCTCATCGGCTGTGAGTTCTCCTCTAAAAATGCGCGAAAGTGTGTCTTTACCCTTAGGCTGATAATTTATGACTCTAACTGTCGAGTTAAAGACATTTTTCAGAGGATTTCCCTGATTATCCAAAAATTCCAGCTTTACCCAATTTTCCCCCGGCTTGAAGCCTTTAAGGTAAACTGTTTGCCAGCGATCAAACACAAAGCTTTCACCATTAATTGTTGTACGGATGCGCCAATCACTAATTTCGTCTTTGGCGTTATCTTGAGCGGCGATGTGTAGGGGGGCGTTAGTGAGGTAAAAATCTAGTAAAATTGGTTCGGCTCCGTACTCACCTTGGGGATGATTGTATGTGAGTAGGGGTAAACTGCGATCGGGGTTGTTGTCCTCGGTTTTGGTGAAAATGTGAAATGTTGTCTGGGCGTAAGCGCCTTCATTTTTAAAGCTTTCATTCCAAGGACGGGAAGCAAACACCCGCAGCGTATGAGTACCAGGGGACAAGTCTGACAAAACTAGGGGCTGATTCAGGTCGTAAACGGCTCTATAAGGTTCGTTATCTAAAATTACCTGTAGATGGGGGCCAAGTTCAAATTCAGGGTCTTTAAATATTGGTAAGTCCTTAACCTGAAAGCGGACTGTTACCTGACTGTCTTGCAAGACTTCATCTTTTTGAGGTGTAACTATAGTTACCTGTGGTTGATAAACTTCTAATGCTGGACGCAATTCTTGGATTGTAGCTGGTGGAGACACTTCCGAATATTGCTGAGAAATCGTTTGTGGGCTTTTTTTATAGCTAACAGGTATATCCTGGCTAACAGCTTTTTCTCCACAACTGGTCAAACTCAAGACCAGTAAGAATGTCATTAACCATCTAAAAACAGCAAACCTCCTAGGGAGGAGATTCTTCACCACCATCTTCTGCCTAGAGTTCATGCGTTCCACCCAGTCATAGTTTTTTAGAACTGCAGATTATTGTCGATCAAACTGTTCATAGGGAACTATAGCGCAAAAGCACAAATTTGCTTCATATGAGATGAAATTTGCTGTGTCTATTTTTTGTCCAAAATAATTTATTCAGGCTACCCCACCGAATGCCCACGGACTTGAAAAAGTGCTGAATAAAAATACTAGACCCTAGACCCTAAATCCTAGACCCTATACCCTAGCTCCTTTTTCATCCATTATTCCTTGACTACGGCAATGATAACTACTGACCGTGAAAGTATAAGTTTTCCGAATTGTTATAGTTTGTAAATAAAATGAATAAAGTATTGACTTTTTGACCATTGCTTCAAACTTAAAAGGCAGCACAGACAAATATTTGAGTGATTTTAAATTATTGTTAACATATGTCGAAGAAGGTACAAGTTAAGACCCTATAATTCAACAGAAACAAACTTCCACATCGGCTCTTCATCGCTGCCCCAGTGAAATTCTGGCGGATGCGACTAAGGATAACTTTGTGGTTCCATGATTCCTCATTCCTTATCTAGAGAGGAGGTCGAATGACGATTAGTCCTCCGGAGCGAGAGGAGAAAAAGGCAAGAGTAATAGTCGATAACGATCCCGTTCCTACCTCATTTGAGAGATGGGGACAACCAGGACACTTCGACAGATCCTTAGCCAAAGGTCCCAAAACCACCACATGGATTTGGAACCTTCATGCCCTCGCCCACGATTTTGATACACACACAAGCGATTTAGAAGACATATCCCGCAAGATCTTCGCTGCTCACTTCGGCCACTTGGCTGTAGTAGCGATCTGGTTAAGCGGGGCGTTGTTCCACGGCGCGAAGTTTTCCAATTACGAAGCTTGGTTAAGCGATCCGCTAAACGTCAAGCCTAGTGCCCAAGTTGTTTGGCCTATTTTTGGGCAAGACATTTTGAATGCTGATGTTGGTGGAGGCTTCCACGGCATTCAAATCACCTCTGGCTTATTCCAGGTATGGCGGGGATGGGGTATTACCAACTCATTCCAGCTATACGTCACAGCAATTGGTGGCTTGGTATTAGCAGGCTTGTTCCTGTTTGCTGGTTGGTTCCACTACCACAAACGAGCTCCCAAACTGGAATGGTTCCAGAATGTGGAATCAATGCTCAACCACCACTTGCAAGTATTGCTAGGTTGTGGTTCCTTGGGGTGGGCAGGTCACTTAATCCACGTGTCCGCACCAATCAACAAGCTATTGGATGCAGGGGTTGCCGTTAAAGATGTACCCTTGCCCCACGAGTTCATCCTGAACAAAGCTTTATTGATTGAGCAATTCCCTGGTTTTGCTAGTGGTTTAGCACCTTTCTTCACCTTGAACTGGGGCGCTTATGCCGACTTCCTGACCTTCAAGGGCGGTCTAAACCCGGTAACAGGCGGCTTGTGGCTGACAGATATTTCTCATCACCACTTGGCGATCGCTGTAATCTTCATCATTGCCGGTCACCAATACCGTACCAATTGGGGTATCGGTCACAGCATTAAAGAGATTCTGGAAAATCATAAAGGCCCCTTCACTGGTGAAGGTCACAAAGGTCTTTATGAAAACCTGACCACTTCCTGGCACGCTCAGTTGGCGACTAACCTTGCCTTCTTGGGTTCCTTGACCATCATCATCGCGCACCACATGTACGCGATGCCCCCCTATCCTTACTTGGCAACTGACTATGCTACCCAGTTGTGCATATTCACTCACCATATTTGGATTGGTGGCTTCCTAATCGTTGGTGGTGCGGCTCATGCTGCCATCTTCATGGTGCGGGACTACGATCCTGTCGTTAACCAAAACAACGTCCTGGATCGGGTAATTCGTCACCGTGATGCGATTATCTCTCACCTAAACTGGGTGTCTATTTTCCTAGGCTTCCATAGCTTTGGACTTTACATCCACAACGACACAATGCGTGCGTTGGGTCGTCCTCAAGACCTGTTCTCCGATACAGGTATTCAGTTGCAACCAGTATTTGCTCAGTGGGTACAAAACCTGCACCACCTGGCACCTGGAACAACTGCACCCAATGCCCTAGAACCTGTTAGCTATGTATTTGGCGGCGGAGTTCTGGCGGTTGGCGGTAAAGTGGCAGCAGCAGCGATTCCTTTGGGTACAGCTGACTTCCTGATTCACCACATTCACGCCTTCACAATTCACGTCACAGTCTTGATTCTCCTCAAGGGTGTGCTGTTTGCCCGTAGTTCTCGTCTGATTCCAGACAAGGCAAACCTGGGCTTCCGCTTCCCTTGCGATGGGCCAGGTCGTGGCGGCACATGTCAAGTATCCGGTTGGGACCATGTGTTCCTCGGACTGTTCTGGATGTACAACTCCCTATCTATTGTGATTTTCCACTTCAGTTGGAAAATGCAATCGGATGTCTGGGGGACAGTAGACTCAGATGGTGTAGTAACTCACATTACTGGTGGTAACTTTGCCCAAAGTGCCATCACAATCAACGGCTGGTTGCGTGACTTCTTGTGGGCACAAGCTTCACAAGTAATCAACTCCTACGGAAGTGCGCTGTCTGCCTACGGACTGCTTTTCTTAGGCGCTCACTTTGTTTGGGCATTCAGCTTAATGTTCCTGTTCAGTGGTCGCGGCTACTGGCAAGAACTGATTGAGTCCATTGTTTGGGCACATAATAAACTGAAAGTAGCACCAACAATTCAGCCTCGCGCTCTGAGCATCACTCAAGGTCGGGCTGTAGGTGTGGCACACTACCTCTTAGGAGGAATAGCCACCACCTGGGCATTCTTCCATGCACACATCCTTTCAGTAGGGTAGCAATCAGCTCATAGAGTGCTGAGTGCTGAGTGCTGGGTAATCGGGAAAATACTCAGAACTCAGAACTCAGAACTCAGAACTCTAGATGCTGAAACCTGATGGCTAAAGGTCAGAGGAATTATCAAAACCTATGGCAACGAAATTTCCAAAATTTAGCCAGGATCTCGCACAGGATCCGAGTACACGTCGGATATGGTATGCGATCGCTACAGGAAACGACTTTGAAAGCCACGATGGCATTACGGAAGAAAGTCTTTACCAAAAGATTTTCGCCACCCACTTCGGTCACTTGGCAATCATCTTTCTCTGGGCGTCCAGCCTCCTGTTTCACGTAGCCTGGCAAGGTAACTTTGAACAGTGGATCAAAGATCCCCTACATGTCCGCCCAATCGCCCACGCGATTTGGGACCCCCACTTCGGTCAACCTGCGATCGAAGCCTTTACCCAAGCTGGCGCTAAGGGTCCGGTAAACATTGCTTACTCTGGTGTCTACCATTGGTGGTACACCATAGGTATGCGGACAAACACTGAACTATACACAGGTTCAGTATTCCTGTTATTGTTCGCATCCGTGTTATTGTTTGCTGGTTGGTTGCATTTACAACCCAAGTACCGTCCTAGTCTCGCTTGGTTTAAGAATGCTGAATCTCGCCTCAACCACCACTTAGCTGGTTTGTTTGGCGTTAGCTCCCTGGCTTGGGCTGGTCACTTAATTCACGTTGCTATCCCCGAAGCTCGCGGACAGCACGTAGGTTGGGACAACTTCCTCAGCACAGCTCCCCACCCAGCAGGCTTAACCCCCTTCTTTCACCGGTAACTGGGGCGTTTACGCTCAAAACCCTGACACCGCTGGACATCTATTCGGTACTTCCACTGGTTCAGGAACAGCGATTCTGACTTTCTTGGGTGGTTTCCATCCTCAGACAGAATCCCTGTGGTTGACCGACATTGCTCACCACCACTTGGCGATCGCAGTGCTGTTCATTGTTGCTGGTCACATGTACCGCACCAACTTTGGGATTGGTCACAGTCTTAAAGAAGCATTGAATGCCAAAACATTCTTTGGCAAACCTGTTGAAGGTCCATTCAACCTGCCTCACCAAGGCATTTATGACACCTACAACAACTCCCTGCACTTCCAATTGGGTTGGCACTTAGCTGCATTAGGTGTTGTTACCTCTTGGGTGGCACAGCACATGTACTCCCTGCCGTCCTATGCCTTCATTGCTAAGGACTACACTACTCAGGCAGCATTGTACACCCACCACCAATACATCGCCATCTTCCTGATGGTTGGTGCTTTTGCTCACGGCGCTATTTTCTTAGTCCGTGACTACGACCCCGAACAAAACAAGGGGAACGTACTCGACCGGATGCTACAGCACAAAGAAGCATTGATCTCTCACCTCAGCTGGGTATCTCTCTTCTTAGGCTTCCACACCCTAGGCTTGTACGTACACAACGACGTAGTAGTTGCTTTCGGTACTCCTGAAAAGCAAATCCTGATTGAGCCAGTATTTGCTCAATTCATCCAAGCTGCTCACGGTAAAACACTATACGGCTTAGACACCTTGTTGTCTAACCCCGATAGCGTAGCTTACACAGCCTACCCCAACTACGCTAACGTTTGGTTGACTGGCTGGTTAGATGCCATTAACTCTGGCACAAACTCCCTCTTCTTGACAATTGGCCCTGGCGACTTCTTGGTACACCATGCGATCGCCTTAGGTCTGCACACCACCACCTTGATCTTGGTTAAGGGTGCTTTGGATGCTCGTGGTTCCAAGCTGATGCCCGATAAAAAGGACTTCGGCTATGCCTTCCCTTGCGACGGTCCAGGCCGTGGCGGTACTTGCGACATCTCCGCGTGGGATTCCTTCTACCTATCTCTGTTCTGGGCATTGAACACAGTAGGTTGGTTAACCTTCTACTGGCACTGGAAACACCTCGGTATTTGGCAAGGTAACGTTGCTCAGTTCAACGAAAACTCTACCTACCTCATGGGCTGGTTCCGTGATTACCTCTGGGCTAACTCCGCTCAGTTGATCAACGGTTACAACCCCTACGGCGTGAATAACCTGTCTGTTTGGGCTTGGATGTTCCTGTTCGGACACCTAGTTTGGGCTACTGGCTTCATGTTCCTCATCTCTTGGAGAGGATATTGGCAAGAGTTGATTGAAACCCTGGTTTGGGCACACGAACGGACTCCTCTAGCTAACCTAGTTCGCTGGAAAGATAAGCCCGTTGCTCTCTCCATCGTTCAAGCTCGTGTGGTTGGTCTAGCTCACTTCACTGTTGGCTACGTCTTCACCTACGCAGCTTTCCTGATTGCCTCCACTGCTGGTAAGTTCGGTTGATCCGGCTGCTAGTTTTGTAGATGAGTAATCAAAATCCCCTGCCGCAAGGTGGGGGATTTTTTGTTGACTATGAGATTGGATGTGTTGATTTTATCTAAGTAAAATTTTTATAAATTGATAGTCAAAATTTACACCAAATTTATCCTCGGTTAGAAATATTTCATTATAAAAGAATTAGTAGAAATAAAAATTCTTTAGGAAAATAGATAATGAAAGACGAATTGATTGCAGGACTAACGACTATTGCTGGTGCTGGTGCTGGTGCTTCATTAGGTTCAGTTACTGTCGCTACAGTACCAATGGCTGTCAGTGCAACAGTACCTGCTAGTGGTGTTCTTGGTTGGCTAGGTGTAACAACAACTGCGACAACAGTTGTCGCTGCCCCAATTACTCTACCAGTGGCTGGGATTGTAGCAGTAGGAGCATTCTTAACCTATGGAGGATATAAAGCTTATGAATTCATAAAGAGGAACGAAGATAAGTCATAAGCTCTCGTAAGGGACTTCTAGATAAAAAAATCCAACTTTTTTTGTGGGGTGGGCGTCTCG
>CAVYXS010000238.1:0-12146 GCA_963772205.1 uncultured cyanobacterium | reverse complement strand
ACTCGTCAACGGAGCAAAAAGCCTCGTCAACGGAGCAAAAAGCCTCGTCGTCGGAGCAAAAAGACTCGTAACGGAGCAAAAAGACTCGTCAACGGAGCAAAAAGACTCGTCAACGGAGCAAAAAGACTCGTCAACGGAGCTCAAAGCCTCGTCAACGGAGTTCAAAGCCTCGTCAACGGAGCAAAAAACTTCGTCAACGCAGTTCAAAGCTAAGTCCAATACACTTATAAGGGCACGGCACTGCCGTGCCCCTACATGCGACGATATAATTTGTAAGGCATCCAACTGAGAATCGCTATACGTAGCACCGCATAATCCCTGTCTGTAACTCGCCTGTCAACCAAGTATCAAATTGGGGATAAACTGGCAAACGAGGCACTAATTCCCAGCCTGCAGGTTGTAAAATTTCTCTCAATGTCTGCTCTTGAATATGGGGATAATCAGGATTCACTTCATCTTTGGGACTAATTCCCCCTAAATCTCTGGCACCTGCGGCGATACAAGCGAGTAACCATTGGGAATCTTTGACTAAGTTGGGCGGAATTTGAATTGTAATATCTGGCGGTAAAATTTGCCGTGCTTTTGCAATTACTTCTGGTAGTTGATGAGGGTTAAAAGATGGCGCATCAAAGGTTTGTTGATGTCCGGGGCTATGGGGTTGTAAGATAACTTCTTGGATGTGATGGTAACGTTGATGAATGTGTGATATGGCTTGTAATGTTTCCCACCAATCATCTTCTGTTTCGCCAATTCCTAATAATAAGCCAGTGGTGAAGGGTATTTGTAATTCTCCCGCCCATTCTAATTGTTGTAACCGCAATTCTGGTTTTTTACTGGGTGCGTGTCGATGGACGGTATTTAATAAAGCTGGTGTTATTTGCTCTAACATTAGCCCCATTGAAACATTCACATTTTTGAGTTTTTGCATTTCTGTAAAACTCAGTATTCCAGCGTTTGTATGGGGGAGAAATCCCATTGTTAGTGCTAATTGGCATAAATCGTAAATTCGCTCAAACCATTCTTGGCGTTTTGGTGAATGGGGATGAACTTCACCACTGAGGATGAGAATTTCACAAATATTTTGATTTTGCAGTTGCTTGAAAATACTTTCGGCTGCTGATAATGTCATCCAAGGACTTTCACCTGGTTCGGTGCGAAAGTTACAGTAGGTACAGCGATTAAAGCATTCGTATGTGGGGACGATTGTATAAGCTCTGCTGTAAGTTACTGTGCGTGAATTATCAATTGACATAAAGCAATGAAAGTATAGGACTCATATTTAATTTTTAATATACAAGGGTGTGTTAGCAAGAACCCCACCCCCAACCCCCTCCCCGCAAGCGAGGAGGGGGCTATGATAAGCTGTTACACATCTAGGTTGCTTTTAATTTAATCAAACTCTTGTGGGGTGGGCATCTTGCCCGCCCTAGTTATACAATTTAAATGTAGAACAGCTTATACCTCACTAGACTGAGAAAAACTATATCAGTCTCTCATGCTTCGGTTGACCACAACATATTTTGTTGCTTGGCGTAAATATTCTTGAGATGCTTCTTGACTGTGTTGATGGTAATATATAGCTGATTGGCAATTTGTTGATAAGAGAGATTGTCTCGACGGAGTTGCCAAATTTGTGCTTCCCTGTCGGTTAAATGGTACTTTTTAGCATCGGCGATCGCAATACTTTGACTAGACTGATTGTAATCCTCGATGGTGACTAATAATAAATTGTGATTACTGGCATCTAGCTGCAGCCATCTAGCCCGAATACGTAATTTTAATGTTTGCGCGGTTTCGATGTCTGACTCGATGATAATTTTTTCGCCGGGAAATAACTCGCGACTTTCTATCAATGATTGACAAACTCGCCAAATTTCTTCTGGTATTGTATTAGTATTGGTTTCTTTTGGTATTAATTGACGGCAAATGTGGTGAGCGCATTCGTTGGCATGAATTAACTCACGTTCGGTTGTCATAATTAAAATACCATCAACAAAGCTTTCAATCATCGCTTGCAATAAGTCAATTTGTAATGTGGACTGCAAATGCTCATTGTTTCCCGGATATTCGTCTAATTTATCTCTTAAGATAGATGCAAAGTTATGATTTTGTTCTTCATTTGTAAGTGACATAAAAAAATCTCCAAAACTCAGCATTAAGTAGAAAAGGGAACACCAGTAATATCTATCAATCGGGTGTTAGCTGAATTTTTACGCGGGAGAATCTGTAGATGCAATGAGTAAGGTGTAAGTTAGAGAACAATACTGAATTAAAATATTATCCAGGTAAGTTCACGGAATCTACCTGAATCAGGGTGAAGTTTTTCTGAAATTGATTGATGCAGTTAAGTAATAACTAAATAGCTAGCTGCACAAGCTTAGAATATTTTGCCAGGAGTCTGACCATGAATCCAGAAAGCATTGATCAGTGGTTCCCAGTTGAGCAACAGCGGAAGTACGTTTCTCAGTTACAAGGAAGAGTTGGTTTAACGCGCCGAAGATCGGAATATTTTGTGAAATTGTGGGCGTATTTGCTGGTTAAACAACAGCAAGAATTGGGGAAGCGTTTACAGTCACCTTTAACTGAACTAGATTTACCAGAGGGGTTTGTAACTTGTACCCATCGGGAAGCACAGGAAATCTTTTATGGTGATCAAGAGCGGGGGAGCGATCGCTCGGCGGGTATGATGATTGATAAGCTGGTGGCTTTGGGACTAATTGAAAAAGACTTTGATGGTAATAGTACTTGTATTCGGATTCGCTCTTTATTACCCGACCAAGATAACTTAGCGGCTGCTAAAAAATCAATCAAGCTTGTACCAGACAATTTTAATCCGCGAATTGACGCTATCCCTGTTGCCAGTTTTTTAGCTCATAACTACAACTGGATGAATAAAAAAACTACAGCCTTACCCCACAGAATTGCCAAAATTTTGCGTGAATGGGCACAATTATACCCTACTGGGATGCGGGTCTTGCGTCGTGTTGATACGGAAGATGCTGTGGGTTTTTACGTTCTGTATCCTGTAGCAACCGCATCGGAGGCGAAATTCTTTCTCCCACCGCGTCATGGTCTTCATCTTAGCGCTTCCTGGGATACTGACCCATTTCAAGTCGCGACAAAGGGCGATCGCAATTGTACTTCTGTTTTTATCCGCAGTTGGCAAATCGATTTACCTTATAAAAATTTAATTAATATATGCGAATTTTTAAAGGATCTCCAAAAGATATTAATTTGTATGCAAGCTGATTTTTCTAATCTTTGTGATATGTATACTTTGCCAATGCATCCAGCATATGAACAATTAGCATCAGCCCTAGGATTTCAAAAAACCAACCAAGATTTGCTACTATCTCTGAATTGGATGTATATAGCTTTAGATAAATATTTGAACTTGAATATTGAACAAGCAGTGTCAAGTTTAAAATTTGATTGACGAGCTATAGCCTTTCTCGACAAGCGTGAGGTACATCGGTAAGGGCACGGCACTGCCGTGCCCCTACACAGTTTGATAGAATTATGTACTTCATCGGAAGCGCTATATATCATAGCCCCCTCCTCGCTTGCGGGGAGGGGGTTGGGGGTGGGGTTCTTGTACCTACCTTGTGTTGGATTTCAACAAAAAACGCTTATCTGTCCACAGAACCCATAATCACGTCAATACTACCGAGAATTACGACAATATCTGCCACTTTCATTCCCCGCAATAAATGGGGGAGAATTTGCAGGTTGTTAAAATCGGCGGCGCGAATCTTCCAACGTGCAGGGAAAACGTTATCATCGCCAACTAAATAAATTCCTAGTTCACCTTTACCGCTTTCGACACGGGCGTAAATTTCACCTTTGGGAATTTTAAAAGTAGGCGCAACTTTTTTACCAATATATTGGTAATCAAAAGCATCCCATTCTGATTTTTTCCCAGCAGCTAAACGCTTGGCTTCGAGGTTTTCATAAGGGCCGCCAGGAAGTCCTTTAATTGCTTGGCGAATAATTTTCACAGATTCGCGCATTTCCCGCATCCGCACCACGTAACGGGCGAAGCAATCACCAGCGGTTTCCCACTGTACTTCCCAGTCGAAATCGTCGTAACATTCGTAGTGGTCTACTTTCCGCAAATCCCACTTCACCCCAGAGGCGCGTAACATCGGGCCAGAAAGTCCCCAGTTAATAGCTTCATCGCGAGTTATAGTACCAATACCTTCAACCCGACGGCGGAAGATGGGATTATTGGTAACTAATTTTTCGTATTCGTCAATTTTGGGTGGTAAGTAGTCGCAGAAGTCTAAGCATTTATCTACCCAACCATAGGGTAAATCAGCAGCTACACCACCGACGCGGAAGTAGTTGTTATTAACCATCCGATAACCAGTAGCCGCTTCCCACAAATCATAAATCATCTCCCGTTCGCGGAACTGGTAGAAGAAGGGAGTTTGCGGCGCCCACGTCAGCGAGGAATGGCCCAAACCACAGCAAGTGGTTAGCGATGCGGTTCAATTCCAGCATGATGACGCGGATGTAGCTGGCGCGTTTGGGGACAGCAATACCTGCGAGTTTTTCTGGCGCGTTGACTGTGACTGCTTCGTTAAACATCCCCGCTGCGTAGTCCCACCGACTGACGTAGGGGACGTACATTACAGTGGTGCGGTTTTCGGCGATTTTTTCCATTCCCCGGTGCAGGTAGCCAATTACTGGTTCGCAATCAATGACATCCTCGCCATCCAGGGTGACAATTAGCCGCAGAACTCCGTGCATTGAGGGATGGTGCGGTCCCATATTTAGCACCATTGGTTCGGTGCGGGTTTCTATTCTTGCCATAGATTAAGTGTTCTCCCGTTCATAAAAAATGTGAATTGGACCGCGTAGATGCCAACCAGACCCGATTTATGGTGTCTGCCAAAATAATGATTGTAGGGGCAATAATCAATTATCCCTACAGGGGTATGCTTGGAGAGAAGATGGCAGCAGAGAGGCTCTTGGTTGATGTTTAATTTTGTTGCACTTCTTCAATTATTATATGGAAGCTTGAGATTCAAGAAATTTAAGCCCCACAATTTTTCAATACAGTCAATTGAAGGGACAGGGGAGAGTTGGGGAGACAAGGAAGTAATTCTCCCATGCCCCATTCCCCATGCCCCATTCCCCATGCCCCATTCCCCATTTAACAATGAAATCAGATTCGCAAGCACCGCTGGATTTACAAGAACCCACATTTTCCCATATTCCCGTGTTGAGTCGGGAGGTAATTGAGGGTTTGGCTGTGCGTCCTGGAAACCATTATTTGGATGCTACAGTTGGCGGTGGTGGTCACAGTCGCCTAATTTTACACGCTGCTACAAATGTGCGCTTAACAGCTATCGACCAAGATCAGGATGCAATGGTTGCGGCGCAGAAGTATTTAGCTGATTATGGCGATCGCGTACAATTTATTCACAGCAATTTTGCCACCTACGAGTTTCCACGAAATACTTTTGACGGAATTCTGGCTGATTTGGGGGTGAGTTCCTACCATCTGGATACGCCAGAACGGGGTTTTAGCTTTCGCCATGCAGCAAGTTTAGATATGCGAATGAACCAACAACAATCGCTAACGGCGGCTGATGTAATTAATGAATGGGAAGAAGCAGAATTAGCCGATATTTTCTTTAAATACGGAGAGGAACGACTTTCACGACGTATTGCTAGGCGTATTGTCGAAAGACGCCCGCTACATACCACTGTGGCATTAGCCGAGGCGATCGCTTCTTCTGTTCCTCCCAAATACCGTTATGGGAGAATCCACCCCGCTACCCGTGTTTTTCAAGCTTTGCGAATTTTCGTCAATGACGAGCTAAAATCCCTAGAAACCTTTATAGAAAAAGCGCCGAATGCACTGGTATCCTGGTGGGAGAATTGCCATTATCAGTTTTCACAGTTTAGAAGACCGCATCGTCAAACATAGCTTAAGAAATTCGCCCTTGTTGCGAGTCTTGACAAAAAAGCCAATTACCGCACAAGAAGAGGAAATTGTCAACAACCCGCGATCGCGCTCTGCGAAGTTGAGAATAGCCGAGCGAAAGGAGTGAGGGGGAAGTGAGGTACACCCGTAGGGAACATTGCCGTGCCCCTACACATCGCGATATAATCATGTACCGCATTTGAATGGGAAACGCTATATCAATTACGTGTCAAATTAGTAGATATGAAAACAGACACGATTTTTTATAAATTGTTTCAGGAATTTCCTAATATATTTTTTGAACTGATTGGTAAACCAGAGACAAATCCCAATCTCTACGAATTTCAAAGCCAAGAAATCAAAGAAACTAGCTTCCGGTTAGACGGTATATTTTTAACCTTAGAAGATTCGCCCAACGAACCTATTTATTTCGTAGAAGTCCAATTTTACAAAGATAAACTCTTTTACGACCGATTTTTAACCAGTATTCTACTTTACTTCTACCAGTATCAACCATCTAATCCTAACTGGTATGCTATAGTCATATTTGATGCTCATACCAATGATGTAGAATTTCCTCAGCGTCTGAATTGTTGGCGAGAAACGCATCTACGCTGCTTTTATCTCGATGACATGGGAGATGCATCGAATCAATCATTGGGATTGGGAATTATCAAGCTAATTGTTGAAGGTAAGCAAAAAGCCAAAGAATCAGTTAAGCAATTAGTTAATCAAGCAAGACTTGAAGTAAATGATGCAGTCATCCAAAGAAAAGTTTTAGAATTGATAGAAGCGATTCTTGTTAATAAGTTTACTAACTTGAGCAGAGAGGAGATTAAAGAAATGTTAAGTCTGGAATTAATCAAGGGTACAAGATTTTATGAAGAGTTGAAAGAAGAAGCCAAAGCAGAAGCTAAAGAAGAAGTTAAGCAAGAAGTCAAAGCAGAAGTTAAGCAAGAAGTCAAAGCAGAAGTTAAGCAAGAAGTCAAAGCAGAAGTTAAGCAAGAAGTCAAAGCAGAAGTTAAGCAAGAAGTTAAAGAAGAAGTTAAGCAAGAAGTTAAAGAAGAAATGATCAGAAAACTTCTGCGACGAGGAATGAGCAAAGAAGAAGTGGCTGAAATATTGGAGTTGGATGTAGAAGTTATTACGAATTTTGATTCTTGACTAAAAAATCAACCGATTTGATGGTTTACTTGGGGGTTTAACTTCTCTATCCCACCCTTGGGAGTTGACAACTCTTGGTAATTCGACGCAGAAGGTGGAACCTTCACCGAGTTTGCTGGTAATGTTGATAGTGCCTTGCATAATTTCTACTAATGATTTGATAATCGCTAGCCCCAAACCAATACCGCCATATTTGCGGGTATTACTCTGGTCAACTTGTCGGAATTGCTCAAATATATATTCTAGGTTAGATTGGGCGATGCCGATACCAGTATCTTGAACAGCGATCGCAATTCTATCACTGGAGGTTTCCCACACTTTGACTTTGACGCTACCAGTTTCTGTGAACTTAATAGCATTTAATAATAGCTTGACTAAAACCTGTTTAAGACGGGCGCTGTCGTTCACTACATTAGGATGAGTAAGATTAACTTCTACTTGCAAATTTAATAATTTATGTTCTGCTAGGGAACGGTGTTCAGCTACGGTTGTTAAGATTAAAGTAGTTAAATTAAATTCTTCGATTTGAAATGATAGCCGACCTGCTTGGACATTAGCAAAGTAAAGCATATCATTAATTATTGCTAGCAGGTGATTCCCATTATTGAGAATGCGTTGTACCATATCTACTTGTGGCTCAGATAAGTTAGAATTCTTCTGGCGCAACAACACTTGCGATAAGCCTAAAATCACGTTGAGAGGAGTTCGCAATTCATGGGACATTGTTCCTAAAAATTGCGATTTTAGCGTCGCTGCTTCTAAAAGTTGCAGGTTCTGTAGTTGAATTTGGTGCCTGGTTTTTTCGAGTTCGCGATTTTGCTCTAGCAGAGTTTCGTTCTGTTTGGTTAAGGTTTTTTCTCGCTCTTGCAAGGCTTGGATCATTCTGCCATTATGGATTGCGATCGCAGCTACTTCAGCCACTGCATTCAAAAGGTTCTGGGTAGGACTATTAAAAGCATGGGGATTGTCCCAGTTACCAATTGCTATCACTCCCAATCGTCCTGCTTGTGCTGACTCTATGGCTACAGCATACATTGACGAGGGGGTGAACGCACACAAGCGGGAGGTACAGGAGGATGGAGAAGGAGCAAACTCATTTACCACAGATTCTGTCTCCTGTCTAGTGGATTGAAACAGCTGGGAAACACCTGTAGTAAATACCTGTACCAGTAAATCTGTATCGATATTCACTGAGATTGATTTGTCTGGCCAATCCCAAAGAGTATCTCTAGTTTCCAAATTACCATTCAGTTTAAAAAAAGGCAATTTTTCCACACCTAGTCCCGCTGTGACGGTTAATTCTAACTGTTTGGTTTGGGGGTTACATAAGGCTATGAGGCTAAACTGTGTAGTCTCAATAGCATTGCAAATTTCTCTTCCCATCACTTCTAATAGTTCGGGTAGATAAGCCAGATGCTGGTTAGTCAGGTTAGTTAACTGATGGAGTATCCCCAATTGTTGAGGTAAATAGGGGGAGATTGATTTTTCTCCCATATTACTGTGTTGTTGTTCACTTACAATCATGATTGTTTCACGGCGATTTTTCCCATATTCAGTTGTGTCTTGTTCTTCATCGCTGATATTCAAAAAGCTTTCCCTGAACAAACAAGTAAGAGATCTTTGAGCAAGAGGGAAAGATTTATAATTTGCTTTCCATCAGATTTCGCTTTCTAAATCCGTTAATTGCTTCAGAACACTTTGCGATTTATTTATGGAAAAGGGCGTTCATATTTATTTTTAGATAGTTTGTACAAGAAATCAGGTGTTCTTTATGGGAGCAAGTATTTTTAGGTATGGAGTTATTTCACCTACCCTTTTTCCTCTTGCTTGGCAATTGTCTTTCTACATCAGCTCTGTTAAATGTCTGATTTACCGCAATTGTGTCTACTTCATGAGAGTCTACCCATAGGATGAAAGCAAGTTTCTCATCTCCCAATTATTTTATCAATTTATTTACATACATACCCTAATTTTTTATACGTATATCTACTGAATATTTCCAGGAATTTTCTTAATTATTTCTCAACTGTTATTTGCAAATCATTTGAATGATTCATAAATCAGCTTAAACTAAATTTTTTGACCAAATATTAAATTTTATTGAAATTATCCAAAAATTAGTTTGCTAGTTATTGACATCTCTAAATATAGAAATTTTTATTAAGAATATATTTCAAGCACTGAGAAATAATGTTCACTTTTATAGCGCTATTTACAGACTTCTATGTATTAGTCATTATGACTTGTAAGCGTTATATAGAGCGACTGTAGGAAATTAGCTATAATTTTTCTTTCAATCACTTAAGTTTTTATCAAAAATAACTTATTTTTATATTTTCAAATAAGATTTATAAATTATTAATTATATAACTCCGGAGTTATATTATGTATTTTTTTATTAATTTCAACATTGGGGAGTAAATCAACATCTTGTAGAGAGATGATTTGAATATAGCTAATTCCTGTAATTAATTGATAAATCGACATTGATACTTACCAAAATTCATGATTAATTACCCGCTAGAAATTACTTTGCAGGTAGTGGTTATACTTATTACATTTTTCATACCCATAGGAAAAAACATCCAGGAACTATTTTGGTGGTATGCAAAAGCAATACCATCGCCATCTTTGCCGCTGAAAAATCATCTGAGCAGATATGTCAGCTATTTTCTACCCTTATATATACTTTGACATCTAACCTAAGGTAGTGTGAAGTGGTTAAATATTTGATTTTCCTATTTCCGGAGATATAAAGCTGTGGTTAAGATAATAGGTGGGGTGAGGGTTCATACCTATGGGGGGTTTGGGGGGGACGGGGAGAGAGATAATTCCCTAGACCCTAATCCCTAGTCCCTAGTCACTTTTTCATGCGTTCGGGACTACCAGTGGGAATCGAAGCGATTAACTTTTGGGTATATGCTTCTTTGGGTTGACGATAGATACTTTCTGCTGTACCTTCTTCGACAATTTGACCGCGATTCATGACCAAAATGCGATCGCTCATAAATTTGACTACACTTAAATCGTGAGAAATGAAGATATAAGTCAGTTGAAAATCTGACTGTAATTCTTTGAGCAAATTCAATACCTGCGCCTGTACAGAGACATCCAGGGCTGACACGGATTCATCACAAATGATAAACTTGGGATTTAATGCCAAAGAACGGGCGATACAAATCCGTTGACGTTGACCGCCAGAAAACTGATGGGGATAGCGGTTCATGGCATCTGTATTTAATCCAACCCGTTCTAAGAGTTCAGCTACTCTGTCTCGGCGTTGTCGTGGCGTCTTAGCAACTGAGTGAATTACCAACGGTTCCATGACGGCATCCCCGATTTTCATGCGTGGATCGAGGGAACTAAAGGGGTTTTGGAAGACTATTTGCATTTCCCGTCGCAGTTTTTGCAACGGTTCTCCTTTGAGTGTGGTAAAATCTTTTCCATCGAAGATAATTTGACCGCTTATTGGTTCAATTAATCGTAGCAAGGTTCTACCGAGAGTAGTTTTACCACAACCAGATTCTCCCACCAATCCCAGTGTTTCGCCTGGTTTGACATCAAAGGAAACGTTATTAACTGCCATGTTGTAGCGTTTTGTACCACCAAACACGCCCCGGACTGGGAAACCTACCTTGAGGTTGCGGACTTGTAATAAAGGCGGCTTTTCGTTCAAATTTGCCAATCTTTGAACTATTTCTTCGCTAGTAATTTCCGGCGGTTGTGGGGGTTCTTTCGCCTGAATTATCACTTGTCCTGTTGGTGTCTCCTCCACACTCATGTAGTCAGAAACCGTGAGTAATTTTTGCGGATGACGGGTGAGTGAGGGACGACAAGCTACCAAACCCTTAGTATAGGGATGTTGGGGGTTGCTAAAAATTTGCTGTACCGCGCCATATTCTACAACTTTACCACGATACATCACCGCTACTTGGTCAGCAATTTCCGATATTAATCCCAAATCGTGGGTGATAAAAATCATTGCCATATCGCGGCTTTGCTGCAATTCTGCCATCAACTGCACAATAGTAGCTTGTACAGTCACATCTAAAGCTGTAGTTGGTTCATCAGCAATTAACAGTGATGGGTTGCAGGAAATAGCCATTGCAATCATGACCCGCTGTAACTGACCACCAGAAAGTTGATGGGGGTAGCGTTCCAGCATGGCTTCTTTTTGCTGCTGTACCCATTGTGCCAGCTTTTGTCCATCTGATTTAGATGAATTGGTGTGGCGTTGATTGTCAGTTTCCAGATACTGTTGTTGTATCTGGTCATCGCTAGGGAGGAGTTTGACTTCTTGCAAACCAGCGATCGCAATTCTTCGGGCTTGGGCTGCTGACACATTCTGATGTCGCATGATCGCTTCTGTTAGCTGAAACCCAATGTTGTAAACTGGATTCAGCGAACTCATCGGTTCTTGAAAAATCATGGCGATGTCGCCACCTCGGTATAACTGCATTTGCTCAGGAGGTAACTCCAATAAATTGATCGGTTTACCATTCTGCTGAGGGCGAAACCAAATTTCCCCACCACTCACTCTACCGGGAGTCTGTAATAAACCCATCAGTGCTAAGGCTGTTACTGATTTACCACTCCCCGACTCTCCTACTATTCCTAGAGTTTCACCTCCATGCAGTCCAAAAGAAATACCATCTACAGCTTTGAGGATGTTGCCATCACTGGAAAATTCTACTTGAAGATTGCGAACTTCTAGGATAGTTTCTCTCATAGGAGTTGGGTTATAATTTTTACTGGAAATTATCTGAAATTTTAACAATTAGTGATTTTAGATCTTACACCCTGGAAGTCATTATTTGCGATTATTTTTACAACTGTGCTACATCTGTTATAGCGGTTATCGGTTGAGTCCAATACACTCGTAGGGGCACGGCATTGCCGTTCCCCTACATGCGACGATATAATTTTGCATTGCATCCAACTGAGAACAGCTATATTAATTAATTAGCGATCAGGGATTTCCCAGAAATAAATTATCCAATCTTGTGGGGTGGATATGTCCAGTCCAAAGCTTGGGGCGGGCGAGACG
>CAVYXS010000237.1:0-24312 GCA_963772205.1 uncultured cyanobacterium | reverse complement strand
CCGTTCGCGTGCTCCTCGCTCGGACTGTCTCTGGGCTGCCCCGCCTACAGCGCAGCGATCGCATCTCGAAGATGCTGGTCGACCTCGCTCAACACATCCGCCGAAGCCGATTCGGCTCCCGCGCCCCCGGGGCAACGTGGCGATACGGGAGACGTCTCTCGGCACCTCGGTGTGACTGCGGGGAAGTTGAGGACTGGCCTTCCGGGTCGGGTCCCATCGTGGACCGCCCATCTTCCCCCGTCAGCGGCGTTGGTTTCCAAGCTGAGCTACCTCGACGTTACACCTGGTGGCCATGCCAACCTCCTCGTGACGGTTTGAACCCCAACGGCAAGGGGCGTTGACAGGCACGCATCGCACACTTACCGTGTGCCCGTCGACCTCATGCAGGTCGGGCGAGATGGGAGTGGCGGCGGGGCTTGCGGGGTAGGCGCGTCGGGAACTGCGCCCGGTTGCTGTTGGGCCAGAATCCCTGAAGCCAGCACCAGTCCGATACTCAGAAGTCCCACCGGCACAATAGCTTTCAAACCCTTCACAGCGAACTCACCCTCCCCAAAAGGCCGTCATGTGCGCCGCTGAAACTTGTGACGCACACTCGTAATGCCGCACCTGTCAGAGTATCAGACGCGCCAGATACGCGCAGGTTGCCTGATTACACGAGAACAGGCCCGCGAGCATTCACAGGAACAGGCGCGTTATGCTCTCTTAGGTGTTGAGTTTTCGTCTAACGGAGCATTATGTGCAAGGCTGTGTACGAGCGGTCGGAATCGCTGCGTTGTCGCTTGGCTTGCCGGTGTTGCCGGCAATGGGATGGGCACAACTTGCGCCATCGCCAGACGCGCCGCCGGTGAGCACTGCGCCTGCTCCTCCGCCGGATGAAACGCCAATGGAAACCCTTAAAGTGAGAGTGAATCTCGTTGACCTGTTCTTCACGGTTAAGGACAAGAGCGGAACTCTGATTCCGCATCTCACCCGCAACGAATGCATTTTCTGGTGTCCATATCGTTAACTGAGACAAAACTTCTAAAGGTTGAGTCCCATCTAAAATTTGGCAAAGCTCACATTTAGCCCAAGCTTTAATTTTACCTGGAGTTTCAGCAGGATAAAGGGCAAATCGCTGCCCAGGACGAATAAACATCCTGGGTAAAGCTGCTATTATTCGCCCTTGTAATAAAGCTGTAATATCAGAGGAAGGTAGACACAGGGCTGTTGGTAGTGAAAACGCCTGATTCATTTTTAGTCAGCTATATATTGAGTTCGATATAATTATCAGTATTAATACTTTGAGGAATACTAATAGGTAAACCATCATCAGTTAAGTTGGTAGGTTCTTGTCCTGAAGGATCACTGAGAATTTCTCGAACTAAAGGATTATTGATTGCTAGTTTAGTCTGCTCTATAAATTCGTAAATCTGTTCAAGTGTAAGTTCGTAGCTTTCTCTGTTACAAAGGACGAAATATACAGCTAGAAGTGGTTTAATATCTTGCCTTTGCAGGCTTACCCATTCTCCCCCCTTTTCGGTTAAAAGTATTTTTAAATTCCTTTTAGCTACTGCTGCACCCGGATTAATTTTCTTTGAACGCACCAAGCAACCACGAGTTAAGTCAAATGTTTTGTAATTAGCTAGTCGTTTCAATGCAGCACCAATGAAGTGCCCATCTTGCTGAACTACAGATACTCCAATCCTCACTTTTCTACCCTTACTAACAATCCTAAAATCAATATATCCTTCATCTATTGTCTTAGTCTTTACCTCTTCGACTGCTTCAATAGTAAATCCTTCTATAGTTTCTCCTATTAAACTCTCGAAAGCTACCCAAAGAGAAGTAGCAATAGTTATGTCTTCTTCCATTAATGAATCAATAGAAGCTTCAACATTAGCTAACTCACTTTGATAGCATGGTTTAACAGGATGCATTGGCGGAATAGTCGGTACAAAATTATCTGCACACCAATTTAAAACCGCTCTAACAGTAGGTTTATTTCTTCTACCCATATCTCTAAGTTTGGCCTCATCAAATGGGTAAAGATTATGAGGAGGGGCTATTTTATTTTCTTGATAAAATTCTTGTAACCATTTTTGGATGATAGCGATAATATCATCAGAATTGAGATATTTTAATTCAAGTGGTTGTCTATCGGCTTGTTCGCTGACTAATCTATCAATTGCTGCGTCAGCTTGTGGCAGCAACCTGATTTGATCATTCCAAGTTTCAGGATACATTGTCAGTAGGAAGATACCTCGTTTGAGATTATTGTATAAATCCTTAACTAAGGTGCCGATAACTTGTGCTGTTGTTAAACCATTGTCTGCAACATCTGCATTATCTAATTCATCAAAGCAAAGTACTGGAACCTTATAACGGCTAGTGATTTCTAAAATTTGGCGGACATTACGTAATGATTCAGTCTCTCTATCCTCTTTTTTTAGATTAGGCAAACCCATTGATTTAGCATCTTCTTGGGTTATTTCTAAACCTGATATCCAGCAATTTGCATAATTTATATGGGCTGGAGAAAGTGTCCATAAAATTGCTTTAACTATATAAGGGTTGTGAATTTCAGGTATTATTGTAAGAATGATTTTTGTCAATTGTTCAACAAAGTTATTTGAGTATTTATTTAGCCAAGCTGGATAAAGACTAGTAATATATTGTTGTGGTGTGTAGTTCCATTGCTTTGCTTCGTTAATTAAAGCTGTCGCAATTTCTTGCCACTGCATTACCTTTTGACTATCCAATACTCTGAGACTAGAAGTCACACTCTGCAATAATTCATACTGAATTTGATTTAAGTTGTCATATTTACTCATGTAGATAAATAAGCTACCACCTTCTGCCTGTAACCGATGGCGAATTCGACTAATAATATGGCTTTTACCTAGCCCTCTTTCTGCTATTATCGTGATACCTACGGTTGTACGCTGCTCTTTACGAATTTTTTCAACTGCATCAAATACCGCATTAGAGGCATGAGCATTAATTGAGGGTACATCAGGAAAACTTTTACCCCATATTTGCTGCGGTTTTACAACCAGATGCCCTGCAAATGGGTTTTGTTTTTTAATTAGTTCGTCAATGGTAGATTTGCTATTAATCATAGTATTGTGAAGTTTATGAGTGAAGATTAGCAGAGAGTTTAAGGTTTCAGGCGCTTGGCATAGCAGCGTAATCCATTGAGTTCTGTAGTGATGGAATCTTCTATTTTGTCGCGTGCATTGTCTTCTACAGTTCCGCCTTGTAACTGCAAAATATCATCAGATTGCATTTCTAGAAGCCAATCATTAAACTGTGTACGACTGACACGATCGCCTATTTCTCTCCTAATCCGATAAATTGGCACTAAATTATTAAAGTTGTATTCATAGTTCAACTTGTCGTAAACATCCAACGCCACAGACTTAAACTCGTCATAAGCAGCGATTGCACTCTTGCCATTCACTGGTGCAGATGTACCAACTACCGCAATATCTATCTGACTAATCCACTTTACTAGCGCATTCGCAGCCCAAGTACCAACAATCGTCCCCTCAAACTTAAACTCGCCACTTCGCAAACCCTCAGCCAACACCTCTAAACCTGTGGGAGATGTGAGAGTGTATCCCTTTTGAGAGATGATAATCGCACCCTGTTGCTGCAATTTGTCTAATATGTCTGGATAGCCTGCTATATTCTTACCCTTGGATTTCATTCTGTCGGAGAGTTTACGTTTCGCCACTTCCTGCTGCGTTCCTCCCAAGTCCCATAAAGCCAGAAGCAGGCGAGTTGTAGTTTGTAAACTATTTTTTACTGATGCCATAAGATGTATTTTATTTAACTTAATACCCTTATGATAATTTTATTTTTTTTACAATGTGTACCGTAATTCTATGGAAAAATTTCTTGATATTTCAGATAAATATGTCAATTTACCCATCGCTGAGAATCTCCAATACAGACTCAATCTCAGCAAATTCCAAACAATTATAAAAAGCGATGTCTAAGACGGGCGTAGCTGCAGCACTTATACAACCTGTGAAAAACGGGATAACATCTCTCAACTAAACCTCGTCCATTTTGAAACCTGGAGTAGTGCAGGCATCTTGCCCGCTACTACCACCAGGGAGCAAGATGCTCCCACTACGCATGAAAAACTATGGTTCTCAAAATATAGCGCTTCTCAGTTGGATGCAATACAAAATTATATCGTCGCGTGTAGGGGCACGGCACTGCCGTGCCCTTGCGAGTGTATTGGACTCAACCGATAACCGCTATAGATGCGGTTTAATCAACAATATATTTCCAGAGGATGAATGCTGTGTCTCTCAAAGGCAAGATGGAATATCTGAGAAATTAGATGACTATGAGATAGTGCTGTTGTAAATAAACATCAAATGTTTGTTCAATTCCAGGAGTAATCACAGGAATTGCAACTCTGATTTTGTCACAGCACAACTTTAGCTTTTAGCAAATGCAGAGTCATAACAAAATACGATGAACACAATATACGGAGAGCGTAAAATCGTTTCGCGTCTGCTAGCGGTGCTGCTTTCAGCATTGCTAACAGTGCCATTGTTAACCAGCTGTGGTGGTGGTTCCCGAAATGCTTCCGCACCGCCACCAGTCGATGACACTGCTGGTAGAACAGTCAGTGATCGTAACATACAAAATCAACCCCAAGCTAACAAGGGATTGAGTACAGGACAGAAGGTAGCACTTTTAGCAGGCGCAGCCGGACTTTATTACCTCTACAACCAGCATAAAAATGCTTCACAAGAAGGCGCCGCAAGGTAAGTACTACCTTTCCAAGAATGGACGTGTATATTACCGCGATGCAGAACATCGTGCCCACTGGGTAACGCCACCATCCGAAGGAATCCGAGTACCCGAATCTGAAGCGCAACAGTACAGCGAATTCCAAGGCTATAACGGGCGTTCCACAGGCCGGGATCTAAGTGGGATAACTTCCAGCGCCGCACCAGCACTTTAGATCAGCGCAGGTGGGACACACCAACTAATAAGGGGATAGATCATGGTAGATGACTTTTTGCGAAAGGCGAAGGATTTTTTCTTAGGCTCAAATGAGGCTCAAGATCAGCGAGAACCAGAATATCGCGATCGCCAAGCACGTCCAGCCAGTGAAGACCCCTACGGCGACCCCGCCGAGCCGGCTTCCTACGGCGATGCTCGCCCAGCCAGTGAAGACCCCTACGGCGACCCCGCAGACCAGGCTTCCTACGGCAATGCACGCCCAGCCAGTGAAGACCCCTACGGCGACCCCGCAGACCAGGCTTCCTACGGCAATGCACGCCCAGCCAGTGAAGACCCCTACGGCGACCCCGCAGACCAGGAAACCCGCCGTTAACTCTTTTTTCCCCTCCTCGCTTGCGGGGAGGGGTTAGGGGTGGGGTTCCGAGAAATTACGGTCTAGTCAGTAATATTTATCTACTTATTTAAATTCTTCCAATTGATCCTGACGTAACCAAATGTTCGGTGTTGGCACTTTTCCGAACTTTACCAGAGCATAATCACCTTTAAGATCGACAATTTCGCCTTTACTGTCAAACAAGTAGGAAGGAAAACGACTGTCACTAGCTTTTGCTTCTAGACTATTTTCCAACTTCTCGCGGACAGCGCGAACCATATCACCTTTTTTAACAGCCATAAGTTACCCTCTTGAGTCTATAGATTGTGCTGGTATCTGCATTGTAAACAAGATTGAGAACTACCCACTATTCAAGGGATTACCAACAAATAAATTATCCACTCTTGTGGGGTGGACATCTTGTCTGCCCCTTTCAACGGGCGGGCGAGACGCCCACCCCACAAGAAAAGTTGTATAGTATATTTTTTTATTTGTCAGTCCCTAATCCCCAATCCCCAGTCAATGCTGACACTGGGGACAAAAATGACTACATCTCCCCCCTAACTTAATTCGCTGTATTGAAGTACCACAAACTCGACAGGGTTCACCGGCGCGGTTGTATACCCAAGCTACGCCGCCATAATTACCGTTAACGCCCTTGACATTGAGAAAATTACTAAAAGTAGTACCACCAGCCGCAATACTGGTTTCTAAGACTTGAATAATCGCTGTTCGTAAATTGAGGATTTGCGATCGCTCTAAATCTGTACAGAGTGTTTCTGGTAACACCCCACACTTAAACAGTGCTTCGTCAGCATATATATTACCTAATCCTGCCACGACAGATTGATCTAGCAGTGCTGTCTTGATCGGACGGCGGCGATTTTGCAGCTTTAAAGCCAAATAATCAACAGTGAACTCTGGTGAAAATGGGTCTTGTGCGAGTTTTGCTAACCCAGTGATGATACTTTCCACAGCCACATCAGGGGGAACCCACCACATTTGACCAAAGGTACGCTGATCGACAAAACGTAATTCTTGGTGTTCTCCAAAGAATAATCTGACTCGCGTATGCTTGTGTAATGGTTCATCTTGATGTAACCACAGTAGTTGACCAGTCATTCGCAGATGCACCCCAAGACTGGAGGAGGGGGTGAGTTCGGCGAGGAGATATTTACCGCGACGGTGCCAAGTGGTTATAGCACTTCCCTGAAGGCGATGAACAAACTCACCGACAGAAAACGGGTAGGCGATTGTTCGTTCAAGCAACACATCACCACCCGTAATTTCCAGGTTTTGGGTCAATTGATTCAGACCCCGCCGGACTGTTTCTACTTCAGGCAATTCAGGCATTCGGACTGATTAAGCAAGCGATTGGATGTATTTGGGAATAGGGTGAGAACAAATGGAGCAGGGGAGAGATTGGGAGAATGAATTTTTTCTACACTATCCACCCATAACCCCATCATCCCACTAAACAATCCCCTGGTAACTTAGTGGCTTACTTTTTCGCCTTTGCAGCTGGTGCTGCTACCTCTATTAATTCATCCAAAGCAAAGTTATTGGTGTTGATGCCTGAGTAATTTACTTTCTCAAACCGGACAATTACTGGATACTTGATACCGCTTTGGTCAACAGTTGCAACGGTTCCTACTTCTTTATACCAGTAGGATTCCGGGCGGAGAATACGTACTTTAGAACCACGTTGAACCATGAGTTTTACCCCTTTTAGAGATCAATCGCCAATGTATAAGGCTAATAAATTTCACTCTACAGCCTGAAGGCGCTAACCTAGAAGCTTTGTTAAGTTATTTGACAGTTGACTCCCCACTCCCTCTTCCCAATTTCCAGTGAAAAACTTAAAATGGTATCAAACCCTCCTTGACAAAGTTCACATAATCAATTAATTTCGTTCGCTATCACCACTTGAGGATCAGCTCATGCTTTGATAAGTACAAAAACACTACCTTCGTTACCTCTGCCAATCCGCAGATCGTTGTCGATATAAGTGATATCCAACCAGCCTTGTTGGCGATCGCTGTTAATGGCCACATCAATTCCTGTAAATTTTTTACCAGATTCTATTTGTTCGATAAAATTTTCTGGATAATTGTAGCCTAGTAGGCGTTGCAAACTGATAATAGAGCGCTTAAATTTTACTAGAACGCGACGCTGGGAAACTGGCTCAAAGTTCGCAGCAACGCTGACTAATGCTTCCAGATAAGGTAAGCCATAAATTTCAGCGATATTGTAAACGCTCTGAGTTTCTACCCGGACACACTGATAAATTTGTCCGAGTTGGCAAAAAGGTAGCCGATCTAGGTTTAATAGAGCCTTGCTCGTGGTGTATATTAATCGCCAATCCCCATTTAGCAAATTGGCAGATTCCACCGGACGGGGTGTAGGGTTGAGGTCTTCTAAAGTAGCGATCGCTGCTAAAATCGCCTGTTTCTGGGCAACACTTGCCAATAAACCACGATTTGTCCCAGCAATTGCTTCAATCAGAGCCGTTTTTCCAATCATCGCTTGTTGCCTCAAAAATTATCTCTTTCAAATTCACAATCAACAGATATAAATGTCTATGTATATAGCCATACAACTCACAAAGAATGCCTTACCGTCTACCATTGGGCTATTAAATAAAAACTTTTATCAACGTGCGGATTTGAGAATCAAAGAGTTGAATCAATAACTAAATTATCTCGTATGCAGTGATAGACTCTTAATGTCTAGTTACATGAACCTTTTGTGCCTGCCTCGATATTATGTTGAATTCACCATTACGTGAAGAACCCCGCAACCAGCGAGCTGCTGTCATTCCTGTCAAACAGGAGTCCTCACTTTTGGACTGGTTGAAGTCCAACGGCGGCTGATAGCGCGTGACGTTCACGAACAAGATTTTCTCGACCAAGAAGAAGAAATATCAGAATTTCTGGGTGGAGAGGACGGTATAGCTGATTATGATCTTGATGACGACGACGACGATGTTGCTATAGGCGAAGTTTAGCCTGTTCAGTCAGGGGACTTCGTGGTCTATATTGTCCCTGTAGTTCAGTTTTTGTAAGTGTGGAGTGAAGGGAAATTTCTGTGGACGCTAAATTATCTCCTGACCAAGGGTTAAATTTTTCGGGTATTGGTCTAGCCTCTTGCTTGACCACTGGGTTGACTGTAACAGCATTGGTTTTGGATTGGATGGCGAATCGGTTGCCTTGGCAAACAACCTCGCTCACCCTACCACTATTATTGTGCGCTACCTGTTCAGCCGCTATGGGCTATTTGGTCATCCCCAAGCTGCAAGAACTCAAAGCTGGGCAAATCATCCGTGAGGATGGACCCCAAGCCCATTTGAAAAAAGCAGGTACCCCAACTATGGGGGGTATATTTTTTATACCTGTATCTGTGATTCTTGCCTGTTTATTGTCTAATTTGGCTACAGAAGTACTTGCTGTTTCCGCTTTGACACTCAGCTACGGTTTAATTGGCTGGCTCGACGATTGGCAAATTTTGCGTCGTAAGTCCAATAAAGGTATCTCTCCCCGCATGAAACTGGCTTTGCAAGTTAGTTTTGCAGCGGTGTTTTGTCTGTGGCTGATGTTCAATCAACCTTCTAATATTACAAATATTGTTTTACCCTCTTTGGGTTTTTCATTACCATTAGGGGTTCTATTCTGGCCTTTGGCTGGCTTTGTCCTTGTGGCAGAGAGTAATGCTACTAATCTAACTGATGGTATTGATGGTTTGGCAGGTGGAACAGTGGCGATCGCCTTATTAGCACTTGGTGCCCTAATTGCTCCCACTGCGCCGGGTTTGATGGTTTTCTGTGCTGCTTTAAGTGGTGGTTGCTTAGGTTTCTTGGCTCATAACCGTAACCCAGCCCGTGTGTTCATGGGTGATACTGGTTCTTTAGCACTGGGTGGCGCTTTAGCTGCTGTCGCCCTACTGAGTAATAGTTTAGTAGTGCTGTTCATTCTCAGCGGCATCTTTTTTGTAGAAACCCTTTCGGTGATGGCTCAGGTATGTTATTACAAAGCAACGAAAGGCCCCGATGGCAAAGGTAAGCGCCTGTTCAAAATGGCACCCCTACACCATCATTTAGAATTGACTGGCTGGTCTGAATTGCAAGTGGTTGCCGTATTCTATATAATCGCTGCTATTTTGGCTGCAAGTTGTATGGCGATCAGTTAATTCTCAATCTGTGAAAAAAACATCCTCAAATTGACAAAAAGGTGATTGGGGTTTGATTGCAGGTTTTTCTTTCCCCTTTTCCTTCAAAACCCGTAGAGTATTCCCCCCACATCTAGTGGGGGTTATTTTTTTTGTGGGCATTTATTGATCAAACAGGGTAAGCTAAGACACATCTAATACCATTTGGAATTTGGGATTTTAAATTTTGGATTCGGAATCGCTTTCTGTGTAAGGATTTTGTGAATTCATCTTTAAAAATCATTTTTCAAGTTGGTATAAAAATTCAATAATTTCAAATTGGTACGGTCACTAAGAATCAAAAGTTATGTTGTCTAATGAAGATTTAGCGCGAGAGTTTGTTGCACAGTCTATCGATAAAAAAGAAATTTTATTAGCAAACCCTTCTTTAACAGCGCAAACAGTGTATGACTGTAACCAACTTATAGCAAAATCACAGGGCGTAATTGCCAGCGCCCAACTGAATAATATAGTATGTGAATTTTTAATTAATTCCAAATCATCTTATTGGGAGTTGATGAATCGGGTATTAGTAGAATATAGTTATGTGGCTACAGGAGAAATCGATAGTCGCAATTTCTATCATTATCAATACTGTCAAATACCCAATAATTATCAATTGCACTGTACCAAATCAGTTTTTTTATGGCGAGCTTGGTGGAAGCATCGCAAGCATCCTTTAAGACCAGGAATTTCATTAGAACTTCTGATTAAGAGACGTAATTCATGGTATCCTGTCAGAGATTTAATTATTAATAACGGAGAGATCTATATCAAAACCTTAGGAAGCGAGATAGTAGTTCACCCAGATGACTTACTAATTTGGTTAAATAAAATTCAGAAAAAATCCTCAAATTAAAAGGAACACAGGAGTGCTGAGTTATGAGTAAAAAATATTAGTAGTCCACCAAAACAAAAATCCTTGGTTCGTAGTTTTCGCGTAGCGTCTCGTAGAGAGGACTTTAGTCCTAAAAAAAGCACTCTTCGTGCTTACTACATACTAAGCATTTGGCTGACTAAATGAGCCAATTCTGGCAAAATCAGTTTTTCCATACCCAATCGGACAGCATTACTGGAACCTGGAAGGGAAAAGATTAATTTATTTTGATAAACACCAGCAACAGCGCGAGAGGCGATAGCTCGCGAACCAATTTCTTGATAACTTAAAAAGCGAAATAATTCCCCAAATCCTGGTAAAGTCTTCTCTAGTAACTTCTCAATGGCATCGTAGGTGGTATCTCTCGGTGCTATGCCTGTGCCACCATTGAAAATGACAGCATTTAAATTTGCACGTTGACCGAGTAGTTCTATTTGCTCTTGAATCTGTGCTGGTTCATCTGGAATAATTGTGTAGGCTCCTACACGATGATTAGCACTCAACAGTAATTGCTGAATTAGTTTACCACTTTTGTCTGTTTCTGGAGTTCGGGTATCGCTGACAGTAACAACAGCACAATTTACCGTCATTCCTGCTGAGTCTGGATGGGGTTGATGCGTCATTGGTGAATTATTCAACTGCTATGGGAAGTTATTAGTCCTTAGTCTTTAGCTAATAACTAATAACCGCTGAAGATTTGGGAGCATCCCAATTTTGCCTACAATTTGTAATGGGAGCAGCGTTCGACTGACTTGTACTGAGCTTGCCTGCCCTGAGCTTGCCGTACCACTACGTGGATCTTGCTACGCGTAGCGTCTCGCAGAGAAGGGTCGAAGTAGCGCTCACGCCGTACCCCTTCGGGGAAGCAAGCTGCGCCTGCCTAGCGTCCCGCACTTAAGTCTTGCTCCCTAATGTCCAGGAAGCGGGCTAGAAGCCCGCACTACAAAAAAATAAATTTACACATTTGGGATGCTCCCTAAGATTTGCTAAGTCCCAGACCATTCTCTTCAGCATACCGATTCATGAAGCGCATAAAGCGATCCCATTCTACTGCTGATTTTATCAGAAAAACTGCTTCTAGTGCTTCGGGTTTACCGTTGACAAATTTAGCGTTAACTTCGCGAGCGATTAATTCCCCTTCTTCGTCAATCAAGTACATCCCAGTAATTTCTTCGGTGCTGGTTTGACTCAAAGCCTTAGGATTGACAAAAATAAACTTTGCAGTCCCACTTTCACCACTGCGCGATCGCGTCAGGCGCACGTCTGGGGTAACATCTTCGTCTATACCTCTAGAAAACTGGATTTTCGCCATGATGAGTGAAGTTAAAGTTTTGTAATGATTAGTTTAATATTCTCTCATTATTTGCCTACTCAGCAATCTAGCTATTGCTGAGATTTTTTAATTTCTGTATAAATTCTTAACTAACTTCTCGTTTTAGTAGTCTGTCTCATTAATTTTCAGGGGTATGTAGTAAGCACTTTAGTGCTTTAATGAGCGATAAATCGCTCACTACGTAACCATCATCATTAATGCCATAGACCACTAGTAGTCCGCTACACTAACAATGCTTGGTTTGTAGTGTATCCCGGAGGGAATCTTGCTACACGCAGCGTCGCCCAGGGAACGCAGAGAGGACTTTAGTCCTCAAAAAGACGAGGACTAAAGTCCTCACTACAAAAAAATTATCAAACCCGCAAGTGAGGAATTGCTACGCTATAGCATTTCCTAATCACATGAGGTACATCAGAGCAAGCTCCTCGCTTGCGGGGAGGGGGTTGGGTTCCTGTACCTCACTTGACAGAGAAACGCTATAACAGCACTTAGCACTTCTAACTTCTACTTCCCAAACCCTTTACCTCTACTGGTGGAAGGAAGACAGATGCAGTTTTGTAGCTGAGTTAGCAAAGTTTGACTATCTAGATTTTGACCAATCAGCACGAGCTGGTTTTTTGGTGTACCTTTCCATTCATCATCATCGATTGTAAAGCGCTTGCCGCATAGGTGGAAAATATGACGTTTGGGACTTTCATCAAACCACATAATTCCTTTAGCACGGAAGACTCCACCAGGTAGCTGGTTATCCAAGAAATATTGAAATCTTTTGATCGAAAATGGCTTTTCACTCTGGAAGGAAATCGAGGTGAAGCCATCATTTTCTAAATGATGAGAATGCTCGTGATCGTGGTGATCATGATGCTCATGATCCTCGTGATCGTGGTGATCATGACCGCAGGCTGAATGGTCATGATCATGATGCTCGTGATCGTGATGGTCATGTTCTTCTGTCACAGTATCAAAATACTTGTCAGATTCAAATAGACCAACACTCAAAATTAAGGGGAGTGGTACTTCTGAGCGGGTGGTGCGGAGAATTCTAGCGTCTTCCTTAATTTCCCCAATTTTTCTTTCTAATTCCTGCAAAGCGGTTTCATCAACTAAATCCGCTTTGTTGAGAATAATAACATCACCATAGGAAATTTGACTGTATGCAGCCTCAGAATTGAATAAATCTAGGCTGTAATTGGCTGCATCTACTAAAGTAATAATCGAATCTAGACGGGTTAAATCCCGCAATTCTGTACCAAGAAATGTCAATGCTACTGGTAGCGGATCTGCTAGTCCAGTTGTTTCTACAACTAGATAATCTAGCTTTTCTTCCCGTTCTAAAACCTTGTAAACTGCATCAACCAAATCATTATTAATGGTGCAACATATACAACCATTATTCAGTTCCACCATGTTCTCCCCAGTGGAAACAATTAACTCGTTGTCGATACCAATTTCGCCAAATTCATTGACTAACACAGCTGTTTTCACACCTTGCTGATTAGTCAAGATATGATTAAGCAAAGTCGTTTTGCCGCTACCGAGGAATCCTGTGATAATTGTGACAGGTATACCTTGTTTTGGCGCATCCATAGCTTGAGATTCAGGGGTAACTGCTGATTGCATAGAAATGTTATCAAAAAAAACAAAAAATCGGAATGTAGCGCAGGACGTCCAGAAAACACTAGCATAGGGATGCTGGACTGTCATCCCAGCTGCTTTACCCTATTATTGCGTATATCTTAATTTCAACATTACTGTGTTATGACCCTAACAATTTACAATACCCTCACCCGTCGTCAGGAACCCTTTAAAACAGTAGAACCAGGAAAGGTTAAGATGTATTACTGCGGCGTGACGGTGTACGACTACTGCCATTTGGGTCATGCCAGAGCTTGTATCGTTTGGGATGTAGTGCGTCGATACCTCCAGTTTAGCGGTTATGACGTGCGTTATATCCAAAATTTTACCGATATTGATGACAAAATTCTCAATCGAGCGCGGCAAGAACGTTCTTCAATGGAAGCTGTAGCCGATCGCTATATCAAAGCATATTTTGAGGATATGGGACGGCTAGGAATCAAGGAAGCTGATGAGTATCCCCGTGCGACTCACACCATGAATGGGATTGTGCGCCTGATTCATGAGTTAGAAAATAAAGGCTTTGCTTACCCTGCTGACGGCGATGTATATTATGCTGTGCGGCAGTTTTCGGAATATGGTAAGCTGTCGGGACGGAAGTTAGAAGATATGCAAGCGGGTGCAAGCGTTCGCGTCAACATTGAAGATCCAGAATATCAGAAAAAGAAAGACCCCTTTGATTTTGCTTTATGGAAGGGAGCAAAACCAGAAGAACCTGCTTGGGAATCACCTTGGGAAAAGGCCGCCCAGGATGGCATATAGAATGCTCCGCAATGGTGCGCGATCGCTTGGGTGATACGATAGATATTCATGCTGGCGGCGCTGATTTGATTTTTCCCCACCATGAAAACGAAATTGCTCAATCTGAGGCAGTGACAGGCAAACCCCTAGCACTCTACTGGCTGCACAACGGCATGGTCAAGGTAGATGGGGAGAAAATGTCCAAATCCTTGGGGAATTTTACCACTATTCGCGACTTGCTAGATCGAGGCGTTGACCCAATGGCAGTGCGATTGTTTGTACTCATGGCACAATATCGCCAGCAGATAGATTTTACCGATGAAGCGATCGCTGCTGCCACCAACGGCTGGCACACCCTCAAAGAAGGTTTACTCTTTGGCTACCAACACGCAGAAAAATTCGGTTGGGGAGTGGAAGAGGGGGAAAATTCCCTCATGCAAAATTCAGATATTGAACGTTTTCAAGCAGCTGTGAATGATGACTTTAATTTTCCCGGTGGGTTAGCCATACTATTTGAATTAGCGAAAGAACTCCGCCGTGAGGGAAACATTATAGTACATCAAGGGAAAACAGCAACATCACCAGATAAATTATATCAACAGTGGCAGACACTCCTAACTTTAGCTGGTGTTTTGGGTTTAGAAGCCAAAATAGAAACCCCAAATTCTGTGAATGATGGTTTAAGTGATGGAGAAATAGAAGATTTGATTCAACAAAGACAACAAGCACGTCAAACCAAGAATTTTGCCGAAAGCGATCGCATTCGTGATCAACTACAAACTCAAGGTATTACCTTAATTGATAGTCGTGATGGTACACGTTGGCACAGAAATTAGAAGTAGTCCGCCAAAGCCAAAATGGTGGGTTCGTAGTTAGGACTTTAGTCCTAAAAAAGCGATAAATCGCTCACTACATGTCCCGCAAAGTTAGTATGGCGGACGACCGAAATCGTCAAAAAAACTGCTGAATTTTGCCTTAAATTAAACATATGTGGTCTGAACTAAAAAAAGCGATCGCTAATCTCAATATTCCTGCTGATTGGATCGGTATTAGACTTGTCAAAAAAACTTCTTCTAACCGTTATGTTCGTGATGGCTTACCCCAAGCCAACGGCAAATCTTCCACAGTAGGAGCAATGCTAGAAGTCCTGGTAAATGGCAGTTTGGGTTATGCTGCTACCAATTCGTTGGCATTGGAGTCCTTGCAAGCCGCTGCCGAAATTGCGTATAAACAGGCACTATCAGCTAGTGAATGGTGGATATATCCCTTCCAAGAGAGTCAACGTCCAAAAGTCGTGGGTGAATATAACTCACCCTTCGTGGAGCCATTAGATGCACTGAATGCGGGAGAAATCAACGATTTACTGGTGCGGATTTGTCAAACGCTCAAAGTTGATGACAAAATTGTCCAAACCACAGCCAGCGCCACTACTACCGAGAGAGAGACTTGGTTTATCAGCAGCAATGGCTCAGAAGTATACCAAAAATTTCTCTCTTTAGGCACTCATTACGGTGCGATCGCCCAAGATGGAGCAATTGTACAGCAGCGCAGCCACAATGGCGCCCATGCCAACTCTTACCAAGGGGGATGGGAACTTTTAAACCGAGACGATTTATGGTATAGGGTGCGAAAAGTAGGCGAACAGGTTGTAGAACTATTGACAGCAGACGAATGTCCCACCACACGCACCAACTTAGTGTTAGCACCAGACCAAATGATGCTACAAATTCATGAAAGTGTAGGACATCCCTTAGAAATTGACCGAATTTTGGGAGATGAACGTAACTACGCCGGTGGTAGCTTTGTCAAAAAAGATGATTTTGGCAATTTAGTCTATGGTTCACCGCTGATGAACATTACTTTTGATCCTACCGTACCAGGCGAATTTGCTAGCTACGGATTTGATGATACAGGCGCTGTGGCGACACGAGAGTATGTCATTGAAGCTGGGGTACTGCAGCGCGGTTTGGGTAGCCTAGAAAGTCAAGCTAGAGCAGGTGTAGACGGTGTTGCATGTGCCCGTGCTTGCTCTTGGAATCGACCGGCGATTGATCGCATGGCAAACTTGAATTTAGAGCCAGGAAGCGCCTCCTTTGACGAAATCATCGCTGGAATTGAACATGGTGTATACATGGAATCCAACCGCTCTTGGTCAATAGACGATCGCCGTTATAAATTTCAGTTTGGGTGCGAATACGCGAAATTAATTGAAAACGGTAAACTCACCAAAACCCTCCGCAATCCCAATTATCGAGCCACAACACCAGAATTTTGGCACAGCTTAACTCAAGTGGGAGACGCCTCAAATTGGCAAATCTATGGTACTCCTTATTGTGGTAAAGGCGAACCAAATCAAGCGATTTCTGTAGGACATGGTTCACCGGTTTGTGTATTTGCTAATGTCGAAGTTTTTGGCGGTGGAAGTTAAATCAGTTAGAAATTTCGGCGTTCCTAAATGAACGGATGAATTTATTGCATGCAGAGGCGCAGAGAGTAATAGGAGAGAGAAATGGAATTTGTGATTTTCATATCTCAATTCAACAGCGCCAGAATTTTAATGACAAATGACAAATGACAAATAACGAAATCTCGACTTTAGAAGTTAGTTTTAATCAACTGATTGAAACTCTACACAGCAAAAAAACAGCAAGTGAAGATTTCACTGTGAAATTGAGCAGTGAACGCAGTCAATTTACTCGCTTTAATCATGCTAAAGTGCGACAAACTGGTTTTGTGGCTGATGGTTGGATTACACTGACTTTGATGCAAGATCAGCGGAGTAGTTTTCGCCAGTTTCCTTTTACTGGAAATTGGGAAATAGATTGGCAATTAGCATACACTGCTTTACAGGAATTACGCGATGAACTTATTTTATTACCTGTCGATCCCTATCTAGTTTTACCATCAGGAACCAATACTAGCCGCGAAGTACATTCAGGGAAATTGTTGACAGCAGAAGCTGTAGTACCCACATTGCTGGAATTAGTTGCTGAGTTGGACTTTACTGGCTTATATGCTGGAGGATCTGTCATTAAAGGTTATGGTGATTCTCAGGGACAAAAACACTGGTTTGTTACTGATTCTTTTACGTTAGACTATTCTTTATTCACTCCGGCAGGACAAGCTGTTAAAGGTACTTTCGCAGGTAGCGATTGGGATGAATCTGCTTATTTATCTAAAATAAATGAAGGTAAAAAGCAACTAGAATTGCTATCTCGCACGTCGAAAGAATTACCACGGGGACAATATAAAACTTATTTTGCACCCGCTGCAGTTGCTGATTTATTGGGTATGCTTTCTTGGGCGGCTATTAGTGAAGCTGATATTCAACAAGGTAATAGTGCTTTGGCTTCACTATCACGTCAAGAAAAACAGCTTTCTCCAGCATTTAGTTTGCATGAAAATTTTCAACGCGGGTTAGTACCGCGATTTAATGAATTAGGAGAAATTGCACCATCAGAGTTACCTTTAATCCAAAAAGGTGTTTTGGTGAATACTCTGGTGAATTCTCGCACTGCTAAGGAATATCAAAAAATTGCCAACGGTGCTAATAGTTCAGAGTCTTTACGTGCGCCAGAGGTGAGTCCAGGAAATTTGGCATTTGCAGAAATTTTACCAAGTTTAGATACAGGATTATATGTCTCGAATTTGCATTACTTAAATTGGAGCGATCGCCCCACTGGGAGAATTACAGGTATGACTCGTTACGCCTGCTTTTGGGTGGAAAAAGGCGAAATTATCGCCCCCATTGAAAACCTGCGGTTTGATGACAGTCTCTATCGCTTCTGGGGAGATAATTTAGTCGATTTGACTAATTTTCAAGAGTTTATTCCGGAAGTGGGAACTTATGAAAGCCGTCAACTTGGCGGTAGTATGGTTCCAGGAATGTTGGTGAATGATTTCACTTATACTTTGTAACGGGTAGGGTGCGTCAGCGGTTAACAATCTTTTGCTCATCACCAATTTATCAAATCTGACGCACCCTACGAGCTTCAGTTAGTAGGGTGCATCAGTAGCAATAATTTCTTGGTGTAGCTAGGTTTTCTCACACTGACGCACCCTACATTTTAGAGATTTTTTGATCTGGAAGTCCCTAAGCACGGGGATTTTCAAACCGCGCTAACAACTCCTCACGGGACAATTGCAGCAGCAAGCGAGTATATTCCTCAGTTGGTAAATCAAGTAAGTTAGGAATTATACTAGCTAATTGCTCGTCAACCTCACCAAAACGAACTTTCAGCAGATTTTCAACCACAAGGCGTTGTCCTTGCTGTATTCCTTCCTGTCTTCCTTCCTGTCTTCCCCGACGTTCGGTTTTTTCTTCCCACTCTAAATATGCCTGGGATAATGTCATAATTAACTCCCTATCTTCTTGATCAATCTCTGCCTTTGCTTCTATACTAATCTTCCAGTTTGCTAACAATTTTAACGCTGTTAACCGTCGTTGATTGTCTGTTGGTATCGCAATCACTTCTTCCACCGCAAGCTGTTGGGTGGTTCCTTTACCCAATAACCTCAGCCACAGTGTTTCTTCTGTGCGGGGTAATTGATTAATGGCAATGATAGCGGTTTTTAAGTATGTTGCTAAAAAATATACGCCTTCAGTCCAAGTTTCATCGCGACTGGCGCCAAATCCATCGATAATTGTATCAGATGCGGAAGATGCGAGAATCCATAACCAAGGAAGCTCTGATTCGGGGATGGTTTCGGCATCCCGTCTTTTTTGGCGTTGTGAGTCTGCTTGGACTAAAAATAGTTTTAGCAAGCAATTGCGGATTTCTGTGATTTTCGGTTGATTGCGAAAGGGTTCTAACAAACAGGGAGTGCTGGCGATTCTTCCTAACAAACCCAAGGTTTGGGGATTGATACTTGGTTGTGGTGATGGTGTAAACCAAATATCAGCAAATCTCGATTCTCCTGGTACTTCTAAATTGGGTATAACTTCACCCAAGGATGTTAAAAATTCTTCCAGAAATTGTTTGGAAAATTGGTCAAATGGTGTTCGAGTCATAACGTAGGATTGACGCACTCTCTCTAATTACCACATTCAAAGTGTTTTATCGCAGCGACGGAAATAATACTTAGCTTGAACATCTTCATTGTGAGAAGGCTTGTGGAATATCTATGTCATTAGAGAATTTTGATAAGAAACAATCGCTTGAGCAAGCTATTGATGCTCAAATTAATAATATATTAACTAAGGAAGGAGAATTGAAAAATAAACTCAAGGATATTTTAGATAAAGATGAATTATGGTAATTATGATATCTGTTTTCACCTTATATAGGACTACTATTTGATTTTTGAAATAAACGTAGCAATGCCCACCCTACAAATACTTTCACGTAAGGTACATATTATTGTAAGGTCACGGCAGTGCCGTGCCCCTACCTGTGTATATTGACCTGAAAAATGCTGTAATTATAAGTATGTTGTTGGGTTACCCCATTTCCCATGCCCGACCTTTATAAGTATATTTTTTTGTCTAGCTACTTAAAATTTATCTCTTTTTCGATGGACTAGAATTGCGTTGTGGTGGCATATCTGCTCGCAATTCTTGTCTACCATTAGTGATAATTCGTAACATCTCCTTAAGATCCTGCTCGATATTTTCTAGGACATTATCAGCGTATTCATCAGCGCCATCTTCAATTTCTTGAGCTTGGGCGATCGCAGTTTGTCGCATTTCTTCTAATTCTTGTTGCGACGCACGCCGCTTACGATCAATTTCCGCTAGGGTTTCTTGCATCATCGCGTCACATTCTTGTTGCACTTTTCGGCGCAACTGTTCTGCTTCTCGCTCTGCTTGTCTGATAATATCGCTTTCCGCCAAAATTTGCGCTCTTTTGGCTTGAGCAGCTTCCACAACTTGCTGTCCATATTCTTCGGCTTCTAAAAGAATTTCTTCCTTTTGATCAAGAATGACTACAGTTTCCTGAAAAACCGATGGCAAAGACAGCCTGATAAAATCAAGCTGTTCTAAAACCTTGTCTTCATCTATCAGGGTGCGTCGCGTCAGTGGAATCCGCAAACCAGAGAGGATTATTTCCTCTAGGCGGTTGAGTTCTTGCTGAATATCTAAGTTTCCCTCTCCATTGGGATATTCTTCTGGGGGGGGATTGCTTCCGTTGAGATTGGGTTCGATATTGTTTGAGAGTTGTGATTGTAACATTGGTATATTTCTAGGGCAATGCGCGGGGGAACAAGATGATCGACAGAACCACCAAACCTTGCAATCTCTTTTACCACACTACTACTTAAAAAACTATACTCATTTGATGTCGCCAGAAAAACTGTTTCTATTTGAGTAGACAGAGTTTTATTAGTATGTGCCATTTGTAGTTCGATTTCAAAGTCGGAAACCGCCCGTAAACCCCTGATTAGCGCTTGTGCTTGGCGTTTTTGGGCATAATTGACAGTTAAACCGTCAAAACTGTCTACTTCGACATTCGGTAGATGCTGTGTAGCTAAACGAATTTGTTCTAGTCGTTGCTGTACTGTAAACAGTGGTGTTTTGTTAGGGTTCCGTAGTACAGCGACAATTACTGACTTAAACAGCCGACTACCGCGCTGAATGATGTCAAGGTGTCCCAAGGTGATGGGGTCAAAGCTACCTGGATAAATAGCAATCACAATTTTAGATACATCACAGTTATTGACGTGATTATATCTAAACCTGCTTCCTTCCTCGGTAAATCTTCGCTCACCACTATTTGGTTCATTTCCACGCTTTAGCGGGTAATAGAGTCAGTACAGATTAGTTAAATTACTGCAAGCAATGAAAACCTGCTCTAATTGTTTATATAGTCGAAGCCCCCAACTTCCAATCATGGGGTTGGAACCTGCTAATGCTGATTAATTATGTAGTCATCTAGGTATTTTTACATGGTGCTGGATCTTTCCCATTTGCCTTTGGCGCTTCAATTTACTTCTCCAGGTCCGATTCTCTGGAGAATAGGGCGAATAACTATCCGCTGGTATGGCTTGTTAATTGCTACAGCAGTGTTAATTGGTGTCAGCCTTTCTCAATATTTAGCAAAGCGCCGTAATGTTAACCCAGAGTTACTCAGTGATTTGTCAATTTGGCTGGTAATTGGGGCAATTCCCGCAGCCAGAATATATTACGTTTTATTTCAATGGCCAGAATATGCCCAGCACCCAGAGCGGATCATCGCTATTTGGCAAGGGGGTATTGCGATTCATGGAGCGATTCTGGGGGGACTGGCGGCGGCGTTAATCTTTGCCAAACTCAAGGAAGTTCCTTTTTGGCAATTGGCAGATTTGGTAGCGCCTTCGCTGATTTTAGGACAGGCGATTGGACGTTGGGGTAATTTCTTCAATTCCGAAGCGTTTGGTGATCCTACCAATTTACCTTGGAAGCTGTATATTCCCGCTGAACGTCGTCCCCCAGAGTTAGCTAATTTTGAATATTTTCATCCCACCTTTCTCTACGAATCGCTGTGGGATTTAACGGTGTTTACTCTGCTGATAACCTTGTTTTTTCGGGGTTTACAGGGAAAGCCACGCCTGAAGATAGGTACGCTGTTTCTAGTTTATTTGGCAGCTTATAGCTTAGGGCGCCTATGGATTGAAGGTTTGCGTACTGATAGCTTGATGCTCGGTCCACTGCGGATAGCCCAAATCGTCAGTTTTACGGGAATTATCTGCGGATTATTTGGGTTAAATTGGCTTTACTACGCTAAACGCCCTTTACCCGATGTTGTTTCGTCGCCTAAAAATGGGGAGGGGGGGAGAACTGATAACTGACCAAAAATAAAAAATGCCCCAGAGTTATTTTTCTCTAGGGCTTAACCAGGGTGCATCTACCATTCCTCTCTACTAGGGAAAGAGGGTATATCCGGAAAGTCACCGAAAAAAATGCCAAAAAAATTTTTAAGGAGCAATTATCTTGTGTGCTAATGTACGTGAATTTACAGAAAATTTGTGTTATACAAAATCAATAAAATCTATTAAACCAGGTGTGTACATTGTCGGGGCTGGCCCTGGAGACCCTGATTTATTAACAGTTAAGGCACATAAACTGCTGGCTGTGGCAGATGTGATTTTATTTGCAGATTCTTTAGTGCCGGAACAGATTTTAGATCTTTGCCGAGAAGATGCGGAAATAATTCGGACTGCGAATAAGACTTTAGAGGAAATTCTGCCGATGATGATTGAACGGGTGCGATCGCACAAATCTGTGGTTCGTCTCCATTCAGGTGATCCTAGTCTCTATAGTGCCATTCACGAGCAAATGCACCTCCTCACAAAGGCAGAAATTCCCTTTGAGGTCATTCCAGGTATCAGCGCTTTTCAAGCCGCAGCGGCTAAACTCAAAGTAGAATTAACTGTCCCTGGTTTAGTCCAAACCATCATCCTGACACGCATCAGCGGACGTACAGAAGTGCCCGCAACTGAAGAATTAACCACCCTCGCCGCCCATCAAGCCAGCCTTTGTTTATATCTAAGTGCGCGTCACGTCAAAGACGCCCAAGCCAAACTACTAGAACACTATCCAGCCGAAACCCCAGTGGCGATTTGTTTTCGCGTCGGCTGGCCTGATGAAAAAATTCGCGTTGTCCCCCTCAACCAAATGGCAGATTGTACCTATGAAGAAAATCTGATGCGTACCACACTTTATGTAATAAGTCCAGCATTATTACAAAAAACAGGGCGATCGCGTTTATATCATCCTGAACATAACCATCTATTTCGGTCGTCTCATGATTAAGGTATGGGAAATGGGGAATGGGGCATTAATTATTCTCCCACTCCCCCACTCTGCCCATATCAGTCGCGGTTAAGAGGTTTGCTTCTGGCGATCGCCTGTATTAACATTTGTGGTAGCCAAGAAACATAATCATAAATTTGCTTTGCTTGACTATACAGTGCAAATAACTTTGCTTCACTCAAGAATGTATATGGTTGGACTGCTGTGAGAACTTTGGCAAATTTATCTTCTGCCACAGTTTCAATTGAACCGCTAACAGCATAATTTTGTAAATGTGGAGGTAAACGCCAGTTAATGTTAGTATCTGGTTGATGTATGATTGGCTCGACATTTCCCCGCCATGCAACGCCCATAATTTGCATAGTTTGATACACCATTGTGTTCCATCCTTTCTCTTTCAAGTAGTCCAATCCTTGACCTACATCGGGAGAAGCCAAATCATGAAATAAAATTAAAGCATCTGCTTCTGCAAATTGTTCGGCAATAATTGTGTCATTGAGTGGGGCTGGTGCTTCGTGATGACCATCTATAAATATCAATGACCATTTACGTTGAAATTTATTGGCTAATTCTTCGACTTTTTGCGGGCTATAACCTGGTATGAGATTCACAGATTCTTTCACGCCCGCAGACTTCAATGAATCTGTGACGCTTTCATAAAATAATTGTTTTGATAACATGGGATCGATGACATCTAGCTCAACTCCTCCTAGAGCTAAATGACAAGCTGACCAACCCATCCAACAGCCTATTTCTAAAGCTTTTTTATCTTTAAATTTTAAGGCTGTATTGTAAAGAATATGAGCTTCATCTCTGCTAACAAATCCTACACCTTGCTGTCGCTTATCTACATACCAGTTATGAGCAATATCACGTCGCAGGTAAAGCCAAAAAGAATCATATATATTTCCCAAAATCATATTTGGAAAACATAAATCTGGTTGAATAATTGAAAATCCTGGGGAAACATAATCTCCCTGTGGTAATAAGTCGCGTTCTATCAGTTTGACTGTGTTTTCCATCATCTAAATATTTGATTTGATTTCAAATTTGGGGATTTTTGCAGCAGAGTACGTAGTGATGATTTTAACGGGTGAAGGCGATCGCGCCAACTATTTATCCCATCTTCCTGTAAATAAACCACGCTTACGGGGTAGCCGTTGAGAATTGGGTGTCCCCATTGACAAATCAACTACTGGTCTGTTTCATTTTGAGTGGTAAATAAGTTTGTAGTCTACCCCTGAGGGGGATCTTACTACGCGCAGCGTCTGTCTAAGACACTCACTCGCGTTCGTGAGTGCGTCCCGCACTTAACACAGAGAGGACTAAAGTCAGTGGATTTTGAAGCACTAAAGTGCTTACTACAACCCATAAGTTCTGATGGGTAAGCTAAAACACATCTAATTTGCAGATTAAATTTTATCAATCTTTTGTGGGGTGGACATCTTGTC
>CAVYXS010000236.1:0-9107 GCA_963772205.1 uncultured cyanobacterium | reverse complement strand
ATCTTGCCCGCCATTGTGTACCTCACTTAGATAAAATGTGCTGTATCTATCCTCAATTGGCCACGATTTTACCCAAAGCTGTACTTAGCTTATAGCGTTTCCCGCCAGCGTGAGGTACATCAGAGCAAGCTCCTCGCTTGCGGGGAGGGGGTTGGGGGTGGGGTTCTTGTACCTCATTCAACTGAAAACTGCTATATATTATTGTATTTTAAATAAAAATTATGGCTCGTCGTTCCCGACATACTGACTACCATGAGGATTTAAATATTTGGCCGGCTTTTACAGATTTAATGTCCAATGCCTTCATGATATTAATGCTATTGCTGTTAATCACAAGCACCAAATATGCAACATCGCAAATTTTTCATAAACAGACAGGAACCCCGCCAATTCTCTTGATTAAAGATGAAAATTATAGATTTGATCTAGGCAGTGCGGCAATTCCTACAGCTATGTTGAATTATATCTCTGGTAAACTTGTCCCTGATATTGAAAAAACCACAAATGATTTTAACATCAATACAGTAGAAATTATTGGGCACACTGATGAGCAGCCTATTGGTAGTGTAACCAGTAATCTAGATCAGAATTTAGAAGCAGCAGCTAATAGCCAGGGTTCAGTCAGCACTCTCAAAGCCGGTTCCAATGCTGACTTAGGTTTGATGCGTTCCCTCGCGGTAGTCAAAGAACTGCTGAAAATCCAAAAAGAACAGGGTAGAATGCCAGGAATTCAGTTTCGCGCTTATTCTGCGGCACAGTTGATCTTACCAAATGGCGAGTTTGCGCCGATTCCACAACAAAAGCGCCAGTCAGCAGCGACACGACGACGGATTGAAATTCGGTTTACGCGGTTGGGTGAAGTGCGAGAAGTTAAGTAAGCGTGTCTTGATAAAAACATCATTTTTTGTTACGCAATTATACATTGCTGAGGTAAACTTGCAAGCAAGTAATGCAAAATATTACTTTGCTGGTCTTCGGTCTGGGCATCACTTACAATGGAACAGTGGCAATTTCTGATACAGAAACAAGGCGATCGCACTTGGCGTCCTTTGGAATCGCCAAAGGGAGAAATTTTGGCTGGTAGGTATAGGGTTTTGGCTCGCTCTAACCGCCCTAATACAGATGTGGAAGTGCGGGTAACTTACTTTTCTACCCAGGAAGTTCCACCAAAACGACGGATTCAAAAGCGATCGCGTAGCACTAGCTCTGAAGGTTTAATGGCGGTAATTCCTTATACCAACTTGAAGCCGGGAATTTGGGAGTTTCAATGCTCTGGTGATTTGATGTCGGATATTCTCGGTAAATCTTGGCAATACACCGCCTATCTCCAAGTCTTGGCGCAGCCAGGAGATGAAGAGGTAAATGCCGAATCAAATTCACTCCCACAACCAGATACTATTGCTGATGATAATTTAGTATCTACAGCAGCCGCAGAACCAGAAATGTCAGTAGATATAACTAACACTGTTCCCGCAAAATTACCGATTGTAACCGAGCTGCAAACTCAAGAAGAAGATGCCCTAATTGATCAACCTGTCAGTCCAGTTTGGCTCAAAGGTGACACGGCAGAGCAAATTTTACAACATTTAATAGAGTTAGCTTTACCTAGTTCTGAAACCCTACTAGATGATGAAAACGTTGAAAAATCCTCCGCAAAACCAGCAGCACCCCTATCGTTGACTTTAGAGCAGGAAACCTATGTGGCTCATTGGGGGGAAGTTCTCATCATTAATGGGCGAGTTGAACTAACAGAAACAGGGTATGAGCCAAATCTCTATGCGGTGGAACTAGGAATTGAGATGCGTTCACCCATGCGATCGCAAATCTTGACCCACATACGGCAACCCTTACCAGACAAGCTGCTACCCTTTACTATTAGTTCGCCAATTCTGATTCCGGCTGAGTGTGAATCTCAACTGATTTTAGCAGACATTAGTTTATATGGCGCACTGACTGATATTGGTGAAGTCATGCTGTTAGCTAGTGATTCCTTCATAATTACAGCAGATGTGACACAATTGCTGGCAATGACAGCAGCAAAACCTAGTACACCAAATTTGGTTGCTCAGGAAAGTACAGAACTGGCTCCACCTCCGGCGAAAGAACCAACTGTCAGCATTGGTTTAGAACTGTTCAATTTGGTAAAAAGCATCAAACCAAACCAGACGCTGCTCCTCAATCCATCGCCCAATAAACCCCTCCCACCCCAAATTAACCGGCGAGCGCTACGAGAAGCTTCCCTAGAGGCTTCTACCCTCAAGAAGTCAGGAGATTCCCGTGCGCCGCAATTACCAATTTTACCGCCAATTTCCGCTCAGGCGATCGCTCCGACTGCGACTGTTACAGAACCGCAGACAGAGGAAGAGGCGATCGCCCCCATAAATTTAGAGCAGCTTGTCATCAGACAGCGGCGATTACCAATGCTTGGTAGTGCTTTTCCATACCTAAAACAAGTATCACCGCCTATTGAGCAGGAAGCATTACCAACCACAACGTCTGATGGGTCGGCATCTCAGCTTTATCAGGATTTTGATACTAGAATTGAGTACGATAATATACCTGAATTACAGAATGAAGCGGTGGCAGAAGTAACTAATAAGCAGCAGTCAACGTTAATTGATACTTATGTTGCTGAAGTAATTCCCCCACCATCTACAGAATTAATCGATACTGATTTTACAGAAGTAACTACACCGCCGCCTGAAGAATTAATCACCAGTCAGAATCCTTACTCATCTCCCCTAATCAGGAAGTGGTTACATAATCAAGGATTTTCCTTACCTGAACCCATCCAGGTACCAGACGAAGACTACGATCGCGATTTTCCCGTCCAGTATCCTGAACCACAGGCTGCTGTTGCTGATAGCCCGGAAACTCCCAGTTTTGAGAGCGATTTGCTACCGTTCAATCTAGATGCTGTCACAGTGACACCAGCCCAAACGAAAACAGAAGAAAATCTCCAGCCTGTATCATCGCTGCCGATACCACCACCACCCCCTCCCCATCATCTCAAGAAACCACCAGCTTCCTTAGCTCAAGAAATAGTCATAGATGATACATACAATGAACCAGAAACCCCTGCCAAGGAGAAGCAAACCGCGCCAGAGGAGGAACAGTCAGTATCAGATTTGCCCTATTCATTAGGTATGATTGCAGGAAATCTCGAATCTTTACCAATTCCCCAGATGTATGTTCCAGAGGGCGAACTGATTGCTGGTAAGTCTGTCAAAGTGCGGGTGGAACTACCTGATGTATCCCCGGAAGTTGTGGTAAAATTCTGGGTAGAGGATTGCCAAACTCGGTGGTTGTTAGAAAGCCCCCATATATTGAAAATGCTACCTAACCCCTTGGGCGGTTTGGAAGTCATTACTCAATTAAACATACCCTTTGGCTGTTTAGAAATTCGTCTAGAGGCGATCGCTCTCAATACAGCCACCCAACAGGAGAGTCACAAAGTCACCATCACCCGAACTGTGATTCCCCCAAATTTGCCAGTTCTACAGGTAGATGAACTACTCTGGGTTTAATTTTCCCCCTTGACTCTTGTTAAAAATCTTGAGAATTTCAAAAATGAGGCAAGATTTGCAGTAAGCTCATCTTGAATTGTAGTTTGATTTAACAGGAATATTCACTATGGCAACTCAATTTTTGCCTCATATCTTGGCTAGCACTTCCTACTTACCTGCTCTATTCGTTCCCATCGTCGGTTGGGGTGTATCTGCAGCGGGGATCGCGTTTTTGTTCTTATACATTGAAAAGGAAGATATCGCCTAATTAGGTAATATCATGTCCGCTTGATGACTTATTAAACCTGGAAAACCCCACCCCGTCAAAGCAGTATGGGGCATGGGGGAGCCACTGCGTTCCTGTCGCCTTGCGTCGGAAAGCATGTGGCGTTATGGAGTATGAAGAAAAGTCACCAATGCCCTATGCCCTAAGTCGGCGAGCGGCTATCCCTCTCCACCCAACTCAACGTGTGATACCATTTCACCAAAACTCTGATACATATAGATTGCGCGTAAGGGCACGGCATTGCCGTGCCCCTACCAACGAACGTATTTGTATCATACTTAAAGTGAAACGGTATGAGAGTTTATCGCCGACTTCTGATGAAAAAACCGCCTATCTCAGTGAGATAAGCGGTTTTTTTTGCTGGTGATTTCTAAACAAGTGCTAGAAAATTCACACAATTTATGGTATAGGTATCAGTCCAATCTTATATTGAAGAACCGATGCCAGCGTAGGCACCATAAAAGAAAATGCCTAAAACAGTAATTATGCCTAACCCTGCGATCGTAGCGACAACCCACAGGGGAATTCTCCCACTTTCAGACACAGTTTGATTCCTCCCTTAATAACAAACAAAACAGGTTAATTGGTGTAGGCAGTATTTCCACTCTGGAATACTTTTGACATTGCCTACTTATGCTTAACAGCATTATGTTAACACCATCAAGACAGTATAAATCCTGATAATGTTGTTGCACCCCTGGTTGCTACCAGGGGTTTTCAAGCCAATTTCTTATAAACAAAGATTAACAACAGCTGTTCCAGTTAGTTAAAGAAGTAACTAGAAAACAGAATACCCAGGACAAAAACTAGTAATAGTCCTAAGTACAGAGAAGTTCGGTTTAATTCAACCGGCTGATTATTGGGATTGGGCGTTCTTTCTGCCATAAGATGCTCCTAACGTTGAATAAACTGCATTGCGGCGATCGCGCCCAAAAAGAATACAGTTGGTACACCTAAGGTGTGAACTGCAAGCCATCTAACCGTAAAAATGGGATAGCTAACTGGTTGATTGATGTTATTACCGCTAGTCATGATTTCAAACTACTTTCCAATAAATTGTTCAACTTGCTGTTTCGCATCAAAACGATTCTTCACAATTGGCACTTCTTGCCGCGCTTGTGTGAAATATTCATTAGGGCGGGGTGTGCCAAACGCATCATAAGCCAGTCCGGTGCTGACAAATAACCAACCTGCAATAAATAATGCAGGGATGGTGATGCTGTGAATCACCCAATAACGAATGCTGGTAATAATGTCCGAAAAGGGACGTTCTCCAGTGGTACCTGACATTTAAATTCCTACCTTCACAAAGACTGCTATTGAGTTTATTATCCTACAAAGTTAAGAAAGAGTAACAAGTTGCAACGCTCTTCTCAGAAATACGGTTGACGGTTGCCCAATGCACCAATCCCTCTTAAGCGTCCGCTGGCTGGGAAGCTGTTTCCACGTTGGGTTGATATTTGAGCAATACACCGCGATCGCCAATGATAAATCCCTGATCTGGTTTGAAAAACACAATCTTGTAAAAATTAGCCGCTACTTCTTCGACTTCTCGGTCTTTTTCCCAAGTTTTCCCACCGTCGGTACTGTGTAGTAAATTACCGCTACCCCCACCAATCCAGATATCATCAGGTGTGCGATATGCCAAATCCAGTAAACCCCAGCTAGTGGACAACTCAGGATATTGTGCCTCTTGCCACTCATCAGGTTTACTAGGGTCACTAAATTGTACCTGACCCCCCCGTGCTAGTAGCCACAACTGGCCATTATTAGCAAAGCCCATGTTTTCTACCCGCCGAGAACTGTTGCGGTTATGGGGTTCCCAAGCTGTTTGTCCTGGTTCCCAAATCGAGTAAAAGCTACCCTTGGCGGAAACAGCAACATATTTACCATCTGCAGAACGTTCTAAGTTCCGCACCACACCCACAGCCGCTTCTACCTGGGCTTTCCAGTTTTTACCACCGTCTATGGTCTTATATATTGCACCCACATCCGTAGCCAATTCTGCCGAATCTGCTGCCAGTGCGGTGATGGTGATGGGATTACCAGGTAACTTGGAACTTAGGGGAATGCGTGACCAAGAATGACCTTCATCAGTAGTGTGTAGTAGCAACGAAGGCTCACCTACAATCCAGCCTTCTTGACCGACAAAACTGATGGAGTCAAAACGATACCTAGAGTCATCCAGCGCCAATTCTAAAGGTTTCCAGGTATCACCACCATCATTGGTTTCCAAAAGGGTAGCACTGCTGCCTACCAAGTAACCATGCTGAGGGTTACCAGTAAAAGATATATCCAGTAATTTCGCCTCCGTGGGGACTTTAATCACTGCCCAGGGATTGTAGCTGCTGGAGGGGATTTTGCTACAACCTATACACATCAAGACAACTATCAACAAGGCAAATATTCGTTGCCAGCTTTTCAAAAGTGAATGCATCAGTATTTTTGAGGTTTTTGTAAATTTGTGTAAAGGGTTTCAAAAAGGTTTACCTTAAAGGCAATGGTTGCCCTATGGATGGGGTAAAAAAGATAACGGGTATCATTGTAAGCCGTAGAGACTGAGAAACAATAAAAACCCTAGTCCCAAAGCCCCAAAAATCAGGATATTTTTTTGGGCTGGTGTTAGTTTGTTGACACCCAAACCATAACCAAGATTTTCGCGAAAACCAGATGCTTGTCCCGCAGGCCCAATATTGGCAAAAGCTTGCTTCTTAGCACTACACACCGGACAGCGCCAAGTTATCGGCAGTTCGGCAAAAGGTGTCCCTGAAGGAATATCATGTTTATCATCTCCCTTCTCTGGTTCATAAACGTAACCGCAGGCGCGACACTCGTAGCGGTCTAACTCTTGAGTTTCAACAGCTTGTTCGCTTTGTTCGCTCATAGCTTAAACCTCGCAGAGGGACAAATATTAAATATACGTTACAAATTATGACATAACCGTTAGACTTTTCTATCATCCACACAAACGAATCAAATACCTGAAATCCTTCTGTTTCCCAGATTTCAGAAAAATCAAAAAGATATAATGTAAAAGAAAGTAACGGAATTCAGGGATTGGGGACTGAGGATTGGGGATTCGTAGTGAGGACTTTAGTCCTCAAGTAAAGGACTAAAGTCCTCACTACAAACTTACCCACCCCATAAAGTTGGCTTACTAGTCCCTAGTCCCTAGTCCCCAGTCCCTAGTCCCAACTTGAAATACTCCATAAGCGGTAGATATCAATTGTGTTTGTCCTCAGCGGTTACGAGTACTTTCTAGGCTTCTTAATTATCTGTAGCCTAGTCCCTGCACTGGCGCTTTCAGCGTCTAAGCTCCTAAGACCTAGTGGTAGCAGCGGTGAACGGCGCACCACTTATGAATCTGGGATGGAACCCATTGGGGGAGCCTGGATTCAGTTCAATATCCGCTACTACATGTTTGCGCTGGTTTTCGTCGTCTTTGACGTAGAAACTGTTTTCTTATATCCTTGGGCAGTGGCTTTCCACACCCTGGGGCTATTGGCATTCATTGAAGCGCTCATTTTTATCGCAATTCTTGTAGTCGCCTTAGTTTACGCATGGCGTAAAGGAGCTTTGGAATGGTCTTAAATTCTAACTTAACCGATCACGACAAAGAGCGCATCATCAACCCGATAGAGCGTCCCAAGGTCACGCAAGACCTGTCAGAAAACGTGATCTTGACGACAGTTGATGACCTCTACAACTGGGCGCGGCTTTCTAGTCTGTGGCCATTGCTGTTTGGTACGGCTTGCTGCTTTATTGAATTTGCAGCTTTAATTGGCTCCCGCTTTGACTTTGACCGCTTTGGACTCATCCCCCGTTCTAGCCCCCGCCAAGCTGATTTAATTATTACAGCTGGGACAATCACGATGAAGATGGCACCCCAGTTAGTGCGTCTTTATGAACAAATGCCTGAGCCAAAATATGTAATTGCAATGGGTGCTTGTACAATTACTGGCGGCATGTTCAGCGTCGATTCCCCGACAGCAGTACGTGGAGTTGATAAACTAATTCCTGTAGATGTTTACTTGCCTGGTTGTCCTCCCCGTCCAGAAGCAATTATTGACGCGATCATCAAGCTACGGAAGAAGATCGCTAATGATTCCATCCAAGAACGCGGACAAATCAAGCAAACCCACCGCTACTACAGTACAACTCATAAGCTGAAGCCAGTTGCAGAAATTTTAACTGGTAAATATATGCAGTCAGACACTCGCTTCACACCACCGAAGGAATTGGTGGAAGCAATTGGTTTACCAGTACCACCAGCACTACTGACTTCCAAAACCCAAAAGGAGGAAACCAACCGTGGCTGAAGCAGAATCTCAATTAGTACCAGCCGGTAAAATTTCTCAGTGGTTGACGGAAAATGGCTTTGGCCATGAGTCTTTAGCAGCCGATGTCAACGGAGTAGAAATAATTCAGGTAGAGCGAGATTTCTTGCTCCCCACCGCTACAGCTTTGTATGCTTACGGGTTTAATTATCTCCAATTTCAAGGTGGTGCTGACCTAGGGCCAGGACAAGATTTGGTTAGCATCTATCACTTAATTAAAGTCGGAGATAATGCTGATAAACCTGAAGAAATCCGGTTAAAGGTGTTCTTACCACGGGAAAATCCCACTGGTGCCTTCAGTTTACTGGATTTGGAAAACTGCAGATTGGCAAGAGCGCGAGTCTTACGATCTATTCGGCATTGTATACGAAGGACACCCGAATTTGAAGCGGATTTTAATGCCAGAAGATTGGGTGGGTTGGCCTTTGCGTAAGGATTACATTTCCCCTGATTTCTACGAGTTACAGGATGCTTATTAAGTAGTTCTGAGTGCTGAGTATTTTGATAACCCCTTTCCGGTGGCGGAGAGGGGTAAGTTTTTTTTGTTTACTTACCGCAGTTTTCACGTAAATAGACCACGGGGAACAGTGCCGTGCCCCTACAATGTATTTGACTCAATACAGTTGGTGTTAAGCACAAAGCAAGAACCCCGGTAACTTCTGCGAAACCGGGGTTCTGACTATCTAATTACCCTTAACACCAAGCGAATTGAAATATGACTGTGACAGTCATATTAACTACGTTTTCTAGCCCAACCTGTACCCTTCCAAAAACTAATGAACAAAGCTGCAGAAATCAAAGCACCTAAATTCCATTTCACAGAACTCTTGAGCAAGTTTAAACTCTGAGTAGATTTATTTTCTTCTGCCTGTGTCTTTAGTTGTTGTTTGCTTTGAGCAAGTTGCGCGAGAAGTTGTTTTTTGATTTCTGCAGGATTTTGTCCGTTTAAAGACCGTCCTTGACGCTTGAAATTATTTT
>CAVYXS010000235.1:0-19861 GCA_963772205.1 uncultured cyanobacterium | reverse complement strand
ATTAATATTACTTAATGCGGCAGATAAAGCTTAATGCCGTATTAAAAGCATATTCAACTGCTTTTGATTTACTAGGTAAAGCCGCCTGCCAAATTCGATAATCGTTGCGTGCAATAATTAAGTTAGCTATATCATGACTTTGAATTGTCTTCAAAATCTCGGATTGAAACGCTACAAATTCTTCTGCTGTGCCATGTGTTTCTAAAATTTCTTGCCCAGCCGCAATAAATTTATCTAAAACTGCTTGCATGTATTGTTTTCCGACAGCTTCGGCAAAAATAGAAGAGGATTTTAATGCTTTAAATTCTTCTAAAATGAGATTAGCAATTACTCTTCCTTCTTGACTATTCCAGTCATGAGGAAGTTGCACATCAAGATATTCACATTCATTATCTTGACATTGGAGATATTCATGAATATCTATTGTTGTTTGCAGCAGTTTTTGTCCAGCTAATAGTTTCTGTAGGGGGCTGGAGGTTGTCTCTATCAAGCTATCACGAAATACTGTTTCTTCACCTTCTGGACATTCATATACAAGATAAGTCCAAATACCAGGATTACCAGTATCAGTTTTTTCAGCTTGGTAGAAAGTTATGGTTCCGTCTTCTTCACATTCATAACAACCACTCTGAACTTCAGTAAATTCACAGTGGCGTAGGCTCATTGAACCCATAATTTTTGCAAAAACTCCCGTGATATGGTGAGGTTGATTTTCAACCTGAATGTACCGTTTTTGACTAACAATTAAGTTGTGTAAACGAATCGCCATTTATTTTTCCTTTTGATATATCAACACAGTCGCGGGGGATGCACGTGACTAACGGCAACAGGGAAACAAAGGAACACTAAATATGGCGCGTTAGATCCACCCATAAATTAAGCGCACTCAGTATTTTAAAAAACACGGAGTTTCTCAAAAACCAAGTATCCCCAATTGATAAAATTGAGGTCGCTAATCTTTGTTCTACCGTAAATGTCTCACTGTTGTGAATTTATTTGGTAACAAGACCATAAAATTCCCTGTTGGATGAAAAATGCAGATGATCTGCTGTTCATTCATTTCCCGATGGGAAATTGGGTAATAGGGTATTGGGGAATGGAGAATTGTATCAAATCCCATTCTTGAATACCGATTGAGCGCTTCTCTAGAGAAAGCGCCAGTTCCCCAATTTCCACAGATTGGGTTAAATGTACATGGATTTAGTCGTCTAGGTTATATATTTCCCAAAAGTTAATTGAAACTAACATTTGTTTGAAAAAAAAATTATTTTGCCTAAAACCCTGATGAAATAAGGGTTTTGAGTGAATACGCCAAAATCTGTTGATAGGTAAAGGATTTTGACCATAAACTGTTGTTTCTTAACAAAAATCAAAAATGGCTGAAAGCGAGTTGCTTTCATCTGAGTAGTTAGAAAAATATAGCAGATCTAATTTGAGGAGAACAGACCCTAGGGACACATCATTATTCTGTCCCTAAAAAAGGCATAAAACATCTGGGAAAATGAATAAAAAAACGCTACATGTAACCTTTATACAAGGGTTTCAGGTAACGCATCAATTAATTTTAGTCAATTAAAAATAGCTATATAAAAATGTTATAAGTATTGCATGTAACAGACTTATATTGGAATTGGGGATTAGAGATGGGGAAGATTGCCAATAATTAAATTACCCAGTCCCCAGTCCCTAGTCCCCAGTCCCCTTCAGGCGATTGGTTTAGCCTCCCCAGATTTTCTCCAAAATGGCTTTGGGTGAAATATCCGCAATTTTGCCTGTAGGAGATTTAATCGCCAAGAATTTATCACTTTTTGGCAACAACTGCGCTGGATCTGTGGGGCCAAATAGGGCAATGGTATAGGTTTGCACTGCCACACTCAATTGCAACGCAGCATTGTCAGTAGATAACATCAAACTCGCGCCGCCAATAATCGCCGCCAATTTGCCGATATCATCAGGGGAAGTCACCTTGATATCCACAGAAGACTCCAAAAGCGATCGCACAAATGCTTCATTATTGGGTTCCTTGATAGCGACTACAGTTAGATCTGGTTGCTTGTGTTGGATATCGAGAATAACTTGCTGCCAATTTTCGCTCTTGTAAATTGTATCCAGACCTGAAGCGTGGGATAAATCACTAGCACCATCAGAAATCAAGATGTAACCTGTTTCATTCACCCCTAAGCGTTTTTGTTCTTTTTCTGCCCACTCAATATCTGTTTTTGGTATATTTACTGATAATTCTGGGGGAGGCGAGTTAATTTCCAAAGGTTGCAGCAGGTCGTGATAGAATGCCCCCTGATACTGGGATGGCTTGAACGGCACAGAGTTGGTTAAATAAATAGATCCTTTACCTTTGTAACCAATGCGTGTGGGAATTCCCGTTAACCAGAGCAAAAGACCCAGCCACCAACTTCGGTCAGTAGTAATGGCGACATCATACTCGCGATCGCGAATTATGCCCACCAAGTTACCCCAATCTGCCAAACTATTCCGGTCACTGAAATCAAAGTTCAATACATCATGAACAGACTTGCTCACCCGATAGGCAGACTTTGATCGGGGTTCGACAACGACATCTATCTGAGCGTTTGGGTAATAGCGCTTCAGGTCATCTAGAGTCGGAAACAAAAGAATTTGGTCGCCAATTCCGCCAGGTATAAGGGCTACTACTCGCATAATTTTTATTGACGCTTACTCGCTCCCTATTTTAGGGGAAAATATATAGCCTAAAGATTGAGGAATTCTGTGTATTTACTAATTCCATCTGCAGGAATAGGACGAAGAATGGGCAGTGACCGCAATAAACTCTTACTAACCGTGCGATCGCAACCGATTATTGCTTGGACTCTCAAAGCCGCAGCCGCCGCAAATAGCATCAGTTGGATTGGGATTATTTCCCAACCTACCGACTGGGATGACTTCAAGCTGATTCTCGCCGATTTGAACCTGACTAAACCAGTCGAGTTTATACGTGGTGGCGCTACCAGGCAAGAATCAGTTTACAACGGTTTGCAGGCCTTGCCCCAAGCCGCAGAGCAAGTATTAATTCACGATGGCGCTAGATGTCTAGCCACACCCGATTTATTTAACTCTTGCGCTCAAGCAATTCGCCACTGTCCTGGATTAATCGCCGCTGTGCCTGTCAAAGACACGATTAAAGTTGTTGATGACAATGGCATAATTCAAAGTACACCCGACCGACGGCAATTGTGGGCAGCACAAACACCTCAAGGATTTGATGTGAAGTTATTGAAACAATGTCACGCCGAAGGTGTACGTCAGGGCTGGGAAGTCACAGACGATGCGGCTTTGTTTGAAAAGTGCGGTATCCCAGTGCAAATCGTCCAGGGAGAGGAGACAAACTTAAAAGTCACCACTCCACAAGATTTAGCGATCGCCGAATTTATCCTCAGAAGTCGAAACTAGCATCTTGCTCCCTAATGTCCAGGAAGCGGGCTAGAGAGCCATCACTACAAAAAAATAAATTTACACATTTGGGATGCTCCTATGCCAAATCCCCCAATAAATATCGACATTCGCAATTAATTATGATATAATCCCACACACTTGGAACTTGTCCGATGTCAGTTGTCAGTTAATAATTGACCAATGACCAATGACTAATGACCAATGACTAATGACTAATGACTACAGCCACAACGACGAAGATAGAAGCGATTCTGTATTTAAAGGGTAAACCTTTGTCGCTCGGAGAAATCGCCGAGTATGCAGCGTGCGATCGCGCCACAGTTGAAGAAGGCATAATTGAGCTAATTGACGATTATGCTAGGCGAGATAGTGCCTTAGAAGTAGTAGAAACCCCAAATGGTTACAGTTTGCAACTACGGCCAGACTTTCATGAATTAGTCCAAACCATAATTCCAGTAGAATTGGGATTAGGTGCATTACGGACTTTAGCAGCGATCGCGCTGAATAACCCCATACTCCAAAGCGACTTGATTAACTTGCGGGGTTCAGGAGTATACCAGCATGTTCCAGAACTTGTAGAACTCGGTTTTGTCCGCAAACGCCGGGATAATGACTCTCGGTCTTATTCACTACAAATCACTCCGAAATTTCATCAATATTTTCAAATTGAGCAACTACCCCAAATATTATCTACCAGCCAGAAGGAACAACAACTAGAACTAGATCTAGAACTTAAAGCAGAAGTAGGAACAGCAGAATAAGAGGTACTGTCTTAAAAATAGGAGCTAGGGATTAGGGATTAGGGAAGAAAGATTTTCAGATGGGGTTCTAGTAATCTGCCACATCAACAATGCTTAGTATCTAGTCAGCGATTTAGGGACTGACAAATAAAAAAATATACAACTTTTCTTGTGGGGTGGGCGTCTCGCCCGCCCGTAGAAAGGGGTCTGGATGTTCACCCCACAAGAGTAGATAATTTATTTGTTGGTAATCCCTTATCGCTTTTTTAGGACTAAAGTCCTAACTACAAACCAAGCATTGTTCCGGTGGACTACTAGGTTGAGAATATTTCTGAGTGCTGAGTGCTAGTCTGAGTAAGTAATTTCTCGTATTTTTGTGTGATCAAAGCTGTTTATACGAGCAACCGCCTTTACTTATGTCCCCATTCCCAAACTTGATATCAGTAGAAAATGCATTACCCTTGTACTATGGTTTAGAGTAGAATTAGCAACTAAGCTAAAAAAAATTGCCAATGGTGTTTAATCCTGACTTTCTGAACGACAACTCCGAGGAACACCCCAATCAGCTTCTGAACGACCACTCTGAGGGAAACCCCAATCAGTTACTCAAATATCTGCAACATCAGTCTCCTGAAGTTTTAGCCCGCGTAGCCCAGTCCGTCAGCCCTGAAATTAAGCAAATCATTTCGCAAAACGTCCAAGGGCTTGTGGGAATGCTTCCTGCGGAGAACTTCAATGTGCAAATTACAACAGATAGGGATAACTTAGCCGGTCTTTTAGCATCGGCGATGATGACGGGGTATTTTCTGCGCCAGATGGAACAAAGAATGCATTTAGAGCATTTGTCAAATACATAAGATAGGACTAACTCCGAGACTTATTTGTTGAGATCGGGTATAGGGCATAGGGCATAGGGCGTACCTAGATTTTCCATGCCCTATGACTTCACTTGCTACCCTGGGGGAACGCTTTCAGCGAATCAGCCGAGAATAGTGGATAGATTCGTAGTCAGGACTTTAGTCCTACATTTTGAAGCACTAAAGTGCTTACTACAATCCATCAAAGTTGATGTTACAGACTACTAGTGGTCTCTTGCAAAAGTTTTGATAGGTTCGTAGTTGCGCTTTAGCGCCGGCACAATCAATGGCGCTATTCGCGCAGCGTGGCGAAAGCCTTGCGCAACTACAAACAAACCCCTCAATGCTCACAACTATTTTTTGGGATAAACTCCTGACTGTACTTTGAAAGTTTGAGTTTGACCGTTGCGGTTGACTTCGATTTGTAGGATGTCACCAACGGTGCTGGATTCGACCAGCTTTTGAACTTGAGCTGTGGTTATGACTGGTTTACGGTTGATTTTTTGAATCACGTCTCCCGGACGCAGTCCTGCCTGTTTGGCGGGGGAATTTTCCAGGACTGTCTTAATCACAATTCCCACATCCTGCTGAATATTTAGCTGATTTTCTTGATTAATCTGCTGTTTTTTAGCAGGAGTTAGGTCTGTCATTTCAATTCCCAAAAACGGGTGTTCTACATGCCCTTTGGTAAATAGTTCATTAGCAATGCGGGCGGCGGTTTCAATGGGGATGGCAAAACCTAGTCCTTGAGCATCGGCGCGGATAGCAGTATTTACGCCAATTACTTCCCCCTGAGCGTTTAATAAAGGTCCGCCAGAGTTACCAGGGTTAATTGCTGCATCAGTTTGGATAAAGCTAACACGCTTGTCTGGAACCCCAACTTGAGCGCTGGTGCGGTCAGTAGCGCTGATAATGCCAATAGTGACAGTATTATCTAAACCGAGGGGATTACCAATGGCGATCGCCCACTCTCCTGGTATCAAATTTTGCGAATTTCCCAGTCGCACTGTGGGCAATTTATTTCCAGGAATTTTGACTACTGCTACATCTGTGACAGAATCAACACCCACAACCTTACCCTCAAAAGTTCTCCCATCCTTGAGGGTTACTTGTACTGTCTCCGTATCGGCAACAACATGAGCGTTAGTCAGTAATTCACCATCTTGGCTCAAAATAAATCCAGATCCTGTACCGCGCTCAATTCTTTCTTCCGGAATTGGTTGCTCATCTTCCCCAAAAAATCGGCGTAACAGCGGATTTTTCAAAGCATCAGATATAGGATTGGGGACTTTACGAGTAGCATTAATTCGCACTACCGCAGGACCGACTCTTTGTGCAGCAGTAGCAATAAAATTCACATTATCGCCTCCAGTAGCCCCAATTTGTCCTCTAGTAGCACTAGGAACTACAGATTCAGGCGGTAAAACCACAGTCACATTTTTTAGCTCCCCAAAGGAGTCCTGTTGTGGTGTGAGATAGCGACTACCCAACAAACCTGCACCGCCGCCGATTACCAGTAAAGATAAATAAACGCCTAATTGTTTTAAAGATAAATTCATAATTATTTTACTTCAGGACAGCAATGCAGTTGCTAATTTCTAAGTTTAGTCAAGTAAACAGCAAGTGAAAAGATCAATTTTTTGGGCATGGGGCAGCCACTGCGTTCCTGTCGCCTTGCGTCGGAAAGCAAGTGGCGTCATGGGGCATTGCTCTCTTGCCATCTCCCCATCGCCCCATCGCCCCATACCTCGGCTTCTCCTGACGGAGACGCTACGCGTAAGCGAAGCTATGCCGCAGGCTTTACGCTCGGTACAAGTCTCCCCATCCCCCCATCCCCAATTTAAAATTGAAACTTAAAGCTCTCTACACTGGCATACATGACTTGTCCCTATCGTCTGGTGTTTCTCTGTAGTTTAATCAGTTTCTTGGGGCTAGTATCCACACTCCCAAACTCTAAAAGCGCCAAGGCTGGTGGGATTTGTCCCGCTCCAGCCTTATCTCGCTTTCGGCGTCATACAGTTGTTCGTGGCGAAACTTTGGAGAGTATAGCCCAAAGCTACAATCTCACGGCTGCCACTATTATCAGTATGAATCCAGCTTTGAAAAATGGTACAGTTACCGTTGGTAGCGAAATTCAGATTCCTCCCTACAATGGGATTGTTGTAGAAGTACCTCGCGGTCAAACGTGGCGACAAGTAGCCGCAAAGTACAAAATTCGCGCCGATGCCTTGTTTGAAGTCAATGGCTGTCAACAAGATCCCAGAATTGTGTTTGTTCCGGGGGTAAATCGCTCGATCAATAGTTCTGTAAGTCAGCCCCCTTCTCCTAGTACCCCTCCTCAACTCACTGGCTATCCCTTACCAGAAGTTGCACCTGTGGCCTTACCTTATGGCTGGCAAATAAATCCGGTGACGGGTGATGTGTTTTTCCATAGTGGGGTAGATTTATTAGCAAAAGTGGGAACTGCTGTACAAGCGATCGCGCCTGGAATTGTCGCTTTTGCTAATGAACAGGGTAGTTATGGCAAGTTGGTAGTTATTAACCACAGTGGTGGACTCCAAAGCCGTTACGCCCATCTTGACAGTATCAAAGTTACTGTTGGTCAGCAAGTCAACACAGGCGACTTGTTAGGAACTGTTGGCACCACGGGACAACCTACTTCCCTAAAACCCCATCTTCTTTTTGAAATCCGTACTAGTTCTTCTATGGGTTGGGTGGCACAAGATCCCAAGGGTTATTTAAAGAATTGAAACGCAGAGGCTCGCGGAGGTAAACGCAGAGGGACACAGAGATTTCCTCTGCCAGCCTCTGCCATACCTTCCCTAGGGGACGCTTTGCGAATGTGTTCCTGTGCGTTAAACAAAGTTGACTATTTGCGTAGATTTTATAATATGCATTCCTGCTTCTGCAAATCTGGCAAATGCTGTTTCTGCCTGTTCTGTATAGTCAACTACACCCGGCACAACAACGGGAGAAGTGCTATCTTCTAACAAATATATTTTTTTTGCCAGGGTTGCATCTACCTGTTTAATTTCTGTTAATAAATCGTCAATAGTCCAAGCAACACAATGGCTTTTAGCTTGTCCGCCAATAATCACAGCATCAAATTCTAAAAGTTGTTTAATTAAGTGCGTATTCTTTTGGGCAAGTGGACTTTGTTCAAAATCTACCAAAACTTCTGGACGTAAAATTGAATAGTTTTCTGTTAAGGGATTTTCGCCTTTGAGTTCAAATTGTGTTTGACTCTGACGAGTAATGCAGTGAAAAAATATTGCTTCTTCTACCGCTGAAACTAAAGCATGACCAATTCCGCCTAACATCGAATGATAAGGCCAAACTATGAGGGGATATTTACCATCTTGACTTAGTTGTTTAACATAATGATAAGCGTGTTTTTCTAATAATTCATAATCGCCATTTGTAATACTATTAGCTACATCTGGGTTAACTTTCCAGATACCTTGTTCGATGTCGGCTAGGGTGATATTAGTAGCTGCTGGTGTGGGATGTTCACCCTGGGCATTTACCCAAAAGATGGGATGAAAAATTTGTGTTGCTGTGTGGGTATCTAGGGTGGGTATAATTGTTGTAATTAATCCTAAATTGCCATAGATAAATTCACACAATCGCTGATTATCTTCGACTGCAGCCGTGCCAGATTTGCCACCTACAAATAATTCAAATCCGGGAATACAAAAGGTATTTTGCACATCAATTAATAGTAGAGCAACGCGGGTTTTGTCATGAGATGCTCGTTGAATATTATGTTGTTTTGCCCATGCTTCAGCAGCGGTGGCGCGTTCTTGGTAGGGTACGCGCCAGACTTCGCCGACTTTTTCGGAGTTAAAGTGTGGCGGAATGGGGAGTTGGGTTGTGTTTTGGGTGTTCATATAAAATTATCTGTACCTGGTAGTGTGGGCGAATAAGTCTACTGGCTGCTCTATTTAAGTTTTAATCAAAGCTGCACCGTCAGGTATTGAATGAATTACGGGTATTTAAGGTAAGGTCATAAAATCATATACAATCTTGATAATATTTATAACTCAGTAATCAGGCGATCGCTACTGCGAAACTTGATGTTCATATTGCCAAATCTCAAAAATCAGCACAATGTGTAAATTTTTCTTGTTTTGCCCTGCTGTATGACTTTATCCTTTTTTTACTCTGGCATCGTCTAAAAACGCTCCAATTGTGGCAATCTGAGAAACAGAAGCTTTTCCAATTTGATATTTTCGCTACAGCAAATTTACCTAATGAGGTTATGCAAACTCTGCCCACACTTGCAACTGTAAATACTATATCTAGTCAACCCACTTTTGATACAACTATCAAGCGGCGTAAAACCCGTCCTGTAAAAGTGGGAGATGTCACCATTGGGGGAGGCTACCCTGTGGTGGTGCAATCGATGATTAACGAAGACACCCTCGATATCGATGGTTCTGTGGCTGGTATTCGGCGTCTGCACGAGATTGGCTGTGAAATCGTGCGCGTGACCGTGCCTAGTCTCGCTCATGCCAAAGCTTTAGCGGAAATTAAACAAAAATTAATTCAAACTTACCGAGATGTGCCCATAGTTGCCGATGTGCATCACAATGGGATGAAAATCGCTTTGGAAGTCGCCAAGCACATTGAGAAAGTACGGATTAATCCAGGTTTATATGTGTTTGAAAAGCCAAACACCAATAGAATCGAATACACCAAAGCCGAATTTGACGAAATTGGCGAAAAAATCCGCGAAACCCTAGAACCTCTGGTAGTTTCTCTGCGGGATCAAGGGAAGGCGATGCGAATTGGGGTAAATCATGGTTCTCTCGCCGAACGAATGCTATTTACCTATGGCGATACCCCAGAAGGAATGGTGGAATCCGCTTTAGAATTCATTCGCATTTGTGAATCTTTAGATTTTCGCAATATTGTGATTTCGATGAAAGCCTCACGGGTACCAGTTATGGTAGCCGCCTATCGTCTTATCGCCAAGCGTATGGATGAACTGGGAATGGATTACCCCCTGCATTTGGGGGTAACGGAAGCAGGTGATGGTGAATACGGACGCATTAAATCGACAGCAGGTATTGCCACATTGCTCGCTGATGGCATTGGTGATACCATTCGCGTCTCACTCACAGAAGCACCAGAAAAAGAAATTCCCGTTTGCTACAGCATTCTGCAAGCTTTAGGATTGCGGAAAACTATGGTGGAATACGTGGCTTGTCCTTCCTGTGGACGTACTTTATTTAATCTGGAGGAAGTGCTTACACAAAGTCCGCGAATCCACCAAGCACCTCACAGGATTAGACATAGCAGTTATGGGTTGTATTGTCAATGGACCTGGAGAAATGGCGGATGCGGACTATGGTTATGTAGGCAAAACCCCCGGTTACATTTCTTTATATCGTGGCAGAGAAGAAATTAAAAAAGTCCCAGAAGACAAAGGCGTAGAGGAATTAATTAACCTCATCAAGGCTGATGGACGCTGGGTAGAACCGTAAGGTAAGGGGGATGGGGAGAATAATCACTCCTCACTCTCCCATGCCCCATGCCCTAGGAATTTTAGATTTTAGATTTTAGATTTTAGATTGAAGTCAAATCCAAAATCCAAAATTGAATTGCCCCATGCCCTAATTAAAAATTTGTAACGCAGACGACATAGATAGCCGGATTGCCAAGTATTTTGCTGAAATAAGAATACATGTCCAGTCACGACAGTGATACCCTGTGTTAGATTGGGCATACTGAAATATAAAATATTTTCCCTCTGGCGCAGCTGTCATTATGGTGATTACAAAAAGTAGGCTGGTTTTGGGTGCTACGGCAGTGACGCTTTCAACGATTGCTGTTACTAGTCTTGGCATTCACTCACGAGGTCAGGCTTTATTTAAAGAAAGTCCCAAGGAATTAATAGACGAAGTTTGGCAAATTGTCCAACGCCAATATGTGGACGGTACTTTTAATCAGCTAGATTGGCAGGCTGTACGGAAGGAGTATTTGAGTAAATCTTATAATGATCAGAAAGAAGCTTATAAATCCATCCGGGAAATGCTGAAAAAACTAGGTGATCCTTACACCAGGTTTATGGACCCAGATGAATTCAAAAATATGCAGGTGGATACATCTGGCGAACTTACAGGTATTGGCATCACAATCAGTCAAGATGAAAAAACAAAGCAGCTGGTTGTGATTGCGCCAATTGAGGATACGCCAGCATTTAAGGCGGGGATTCTTTCTAAAGATACGATTCTCACAATCGATGGAAAAAGCACTAAGGGTATGGATACCAATCAGGCTGTATCCTTAATTCGTGGTGAAGCAGGAACAAAAGTTAAGCTAGTAATTCAGCGTAGCGGTCAAACAAAACAGTTTGAAATCACCCGCGCCCGGATTGAAATCCATCCGGTGAAGTTTTCGCAAAAACAAACTCCGGCTGGTAACTTAGGCTATATTCGCCTGAACCAGTTCAGTGCTAATGCTGGCAAGGAAATGCAAAATGCCATCAAAAATTTAGAAACCAAACAGGTTGCAGGGTATGTTCTGGATCTGCGTGGTAATCCTGGTGGTTTACTATTTGCCAGTGTAGACATTGCCCGCATGTGGCTAGATAAAGGTACAATTGTTTCCACCATTGACCGTCAAGGTGAGCAAGAGCGAGAAGTTGCTAACGGACGAGCGCTGACCAATAAACCCCTGGTGGTGTTGGTGGATAAAGGTTCAGCCAGTGCGAGTGAAATCCTTTCAGGTGCTTTGCAAGACAACAAGCGAGCAGTTTTAGTCGGTACTCAAACCTTTGGTAAAGGTTTAGTGCAGTCGGTGCGTCCTTTGGGCGATGGCTCAGGAATGGCGGTAACAATTGCTAAATACCATACCCCTAGTGGTAAAGATATTAACAAGCATGGCATTGATCCAGATGTGAAAGTCGATTTGACTGATGCTCAAAAGCAGCAATTATGGCTCCGTGAGCGTGATAAACTGGCGACCTTAGCAGACCCCCAATTTGCGAAAGCTGTGGAAGTCATAGGCAAAGAAATTGCCGCAAAAGGCACTACAAGTGCGGAAAAATAAATATTACTCAAACTGGTTGGCATTTGCCAGATCTAATTAGTCCTACTCGACGAGCGATCGCTTCTTCTTTTGCGGTAAACGGCCCCACTTTTCTACAATCGCTGGATTATCGTCCCCAATTTGCTCGCTGGGGACTATTTCGCAGTTTCCAGCAGAGCGCTTGACAATATACCAAGTTTGTGTATTATCCATACTGAATAGGAAAATTTTGTTTTTTACTGAAAAGATTCTACGGCATAGAGATTGCTAAGATCAGCATAGAGCAACCTAATCTTGGTTAACCTATGCCTTCACCGTTTCCGGGGATGAACCCGTACCTAGAGCATCCTGAAATTTGGCCAGAAGTTCACAGTCGATTAATTGTGGCGATCGCTGATGCAATTTTCCCTCATTTAAGGCCAAAATATCGAGTCGCAATTGAAAAACGGGTTTATCAAATGACAGATGGAAATTCTGTTTTAGTTGGTATACCAGATGTAACTATAGCAAAATATCTAAAAACGACGGAAAAAGAACCATCTAATATTGCAGTGGCTTCACCACCAGCAAAACCTATAACCGTTAATATCCCTATTCCAGAGGAAGTGCGGGAAAGTTATCTTGAAGTGCGGGAGGTGGGTACAGGAGAAGTGGTGACAGTTATTGAAGTTCTCTCACCCAAAAATAAGCGCCCTGGAGAAGGTAGAAAAGCTTACGATACTAAACGTCAACAAGTATTTGGTAGTGGGACTCATTTAGTAGAAATAGACTTGTTGCGTGGGGGCGAACCTATGCCAATTTTGGGTGATAAAATTCAGTCAGATTATCGCATTTTGGTAAGTCGCAGTCAATCACGTCCGCAAGCTGAATTATATGCTTTTAATTTACCAGAAAAAATCCCCGCTTTTGTTTTACCGCTGCGTAAGGGTGACACAGAACCATTAGTAGATTTACAAGTTGTGATAGAGGATTTATTTGATCGTGCTGGTTTTGATTTGGTTATAGATTATAATCTTGAGCCAGTTCCGCCTATTGGGGAAGCTGATGTTGTTTGGGTGAATGAGTTATTAAAAGCGCAAGGTTTGCGTTAACAGTTATCAGTTATAGCGCTGAAGCGCAACTACGAACCATAACTAAAATTACACTTTTGCCGGCAAATTAATATATATTCAAATTTGCGCTCTAACCCACTTCCGAAAAGCCCTGAGTGTTGGGCTTCTACCTATAGTTCGACTCTGTTCGACAAATTGGGGAATTGCTTCAAAAATAGATAAGTTAGGAAAAGTAGGACTAATTTCCGACTCAATATATTTACGATCTCGAAGAAGATTAATTTGTAGCTTGCTATCTTCATATGGCCACAGTTCAGGAACTCCTAACGCTTCGTAAGCATCAAGTTGAGTTTTAGAAGTAACATCAACTTCAATTATTAAGTCAGGTGGCGGATCAACTGTCAAATCTATTCGCTCTTTACCGATCATCCGAGCATGATTTTGAATGTAGAAAGAATCATCAGGCTCTACACCAAAAGCCATATCTTCACGTTTAAATGTAGTTGAGCCAAAGGATTCACAGTCTATTTCTAACTCTTGTAGTAGAATTTTTACTAAATCCCCAATAATGACTTTGGCTAATTCATCAGAGTCTTCGCGCCGTGGAAACCCCTGCATTCATGCATGGGGGTAAGGCGCAGGCGATTTTAATCGCTGTCCCCCTCCCCCCCTTGCGGGGTTGGATAATTTGTATTGCATCCAACTGAGAACAGCTATAGGTTGAATTTGGCGACAGCTAGTATGAAACCATTGTACCTGTAGATAATCCCTGTATGTCCAGCTATTTCAGAGGTATGCAGACAGCCAGTTTTGTTAGTTGAGCGAGATTTCTGGGAAAACTATTACCTCCTGCAGATGATCGTATTCCCAGTGGAAAGAACCAACGCCGAGAGTTTGCGATTCTCTACAACCAAATAATGTATAATGTAATGTATATATTATATAATTGAGATTGTGTCCAGCAAAATTCGCAAGCAGATTTATATAGAACCGCGTCAAGAGCATCTACTCAAGGCGATCGCCCTTCAAGCGGGTGTGAGTGAAGCAGAGATTATTCGCCAAGCCATTGACCTTCATCTTGGTAGAGTAACTACACCCCAAATCAATCTCGCGCTGTGGGAAGCAGAAAAAGAATTTATAGAAGAAATCAAAACTCGACCAGCGCAACCAGGAGATCGGGATTGGAAACGAGAAGACCTCTATGAACGGTAGGGTTTTTATTGATACCAATATTCTCGTTTACATCTACGACTCTCTGGATGCAGCGAAACAAGAACGGGCGATCGCAGTTACTGATCAATTGATTCGTTCTGGAAAAGCAGTAATTAGCACCCAAGTGATGGGAGAGTTTTTCATGGCGACAACCAGGACTCGGCGATCGCTTTTAACTCCTGCTGAGGCGGTGGAACGAATGCGTAATTATCTAGGAGCTTGTCATGTTGTTGATATTACACGGCTTATTTCCTTAGAAGCAATTCGGGGTGTGGAAACCCATCACTTTGGGTTTTGGGACGCGCAAATTTGGGCGACAGCGCGACTTAATCAAATTGCAGAAGTTTATAGCGAGGATTTTGCAACAGGTGCTGTGGTTGAGGGCGTGCAGTTTACAAACCCTTTGATAGAGAGGACTGGGTATTAAGTATTGGAAACTGAGAAAAATCTTCCCTCATCCCCAGTCCCCAGTCCCCAGTCCCAAGTCCCCAGTCCCTCCTACTTACCGTTACCGTTACCACCATTACCATTGCTGTGAAGCACACGTTCAGCAAGCTTTTCTGGCACCTCGTGGAGATGATCGTATTCCCAGTGGAAAGAACCAACGCCAAGAGTTTGCGATCGCAACTCTACAATAAAGTCTTGCATTTCTGCTTGGGGCAAGTAAGCAGAAATATTATCCCACCCTTGCCAATCATTTCTGCCTTCATAGCCTAAAATCTGTCCCCGTCTACCACTCACGAGTTGCAGTACCTTTGCAGTAAATTCACTCGGTGTTGACACCCGCACCCGTAGTATCGGTTCTAAAAGCATGGGTTGGGCTTGGGGTATCCCCGTTTGCATCGCTAGACGGGCGGCTTGTTTAAAGGCTTGTTCAGAACTATCAACGTTGTGGTAAGAACCATTGGTAAGAGTAACTGCTAAATCTACCATTGGGAAGCCCAAGGGGCCATGTGCGAGAAATTCCCGCACGCCCATTTCTACCCCAGGTATATACTGTCTGGGAACTGTACCACCAACAATGGTTTCGCGGAAGTTAAAGCCTTCGCCCCGTGGTAGGGGTTGGATATCCAGGAAGACATCGCCAAACTGCCCGTGTCCACCGCTTTGGTGCTTGTAGCGTCCATGAACTGCGGCTACAGGTTTGCGGATGGTTTCTTTGTAAGGAACTTGTGGGAGATGGGTTGTCATCGCCAAGTTATATTTTCGGCGCAGTCTATCTAAGGCGACTTGTAAATGTATCTCGCCTTGTCCCCAAAGGATAACTTCGTGGGTGTCACCGTGTTGTTCCCAAGCAAGGGTGGGATCTTCTTCTAACAGTTTGGTGATGGCGCTGCTGAGTTTAACTTCGTCGTTACGCTTTTCGGGCGTGATGGCGAGGGCGTACACTGGTGCCAATTGTTCAGCTTTGGGTAATTCCTTCACCAATGGCGAATCATCTTTGAGTGTATCGCCGGTTTTAATTGCTTCTAAACGACTTAAGGCGACAATTTCCCCAGCAACAGCTTCATTCACAAACTGGTGTTGTTGTCCCATGAGGCGATAAATTCCCCCAGCGCGAACGCCGTTGAGAACAACGCCTTCAGTTAATTTACCTTGCCAAACACGGACTAAAGAAAGTTTTCCACCTTGGGGAGTGTAATAAGTTTTTAATACCTGGGCTACGGGAGTGGTGCCGATTTTGCTTAAGCGACGTTCGGCTGTGATTTCTGGTTCGGGAGCTTCCCGTAACAAAGCTTCTAATAAAGGGCGAACGCCATAATCTTGTTCAGCTACACCAAAGAAAACTGGTACAACCAAATCCGCCCCTAATTCCATTTTCAAGTCTTTGAGGATTTCTTCTTGGGGCGGTTCGATATCTTCTAAAAGTTCTTCGAGTAAATGATCGTCAAAATTTGCTAAAGCTTCGAGCATTTCGGCTCGTGCTATATGTTCTTCTGCTTTCAAATTTTCGGGGAAAGGAATCGGATCAGCAGGTGCCCCTGCATGATATTGATATGCTTGTTCGCTCACCATATCAATAAAGCCTGTTAGCTGTTCCCCTTGCATGATGGGATATTGATGCGCTACCAAGGGACGGCTAGAAACTGCTTTCAGGGCGTGTAATGTTTCTAAAACGTGAATATTTGCCCGATCCATTTTGTTCACAAAGACGATGTGGGGGATTTCCCAGTCGTCGAGGAATTTAAATAGGGGCGCTAAGGTGAGAACTCGGTCGCGGATAGGTTCGCAAAGTACAATTGCCCCATCAACTCCGATTAAAGCATTATAGGTTTCTTGGGCAAATTCCACTGAACCTGGACAGTCAAGAAATGTGAAGCGAATCCCGCTATACTCGGTGCTAGCTGCGCTGACTTCGACGCTCATTCGGCGATCGCGTGATTCATTCGCACTATCTCCCACAGTGTTACCATCCTTAACACTACCCTTGCGGGAAATTGCCCCAGAGACAAATAACAAGCTTTCTAGTAAAGTAGTTTTTCCACTTAAATAAGGACCGACAATTGCCACATTCCGCGAACCCGATTTTACTTTTTCGTTCATAACAACCTCCCTGGCGCTAGGTGATACCTAACCGCATGATTTTGTATATTTCCGGGATTTAAAATCGTTCTGTGCTGGAAATATTATTCCCTGGTTAACTTGTCATTATCCTCTGTTTAATTGGAACATACAAAAATTGTAGTGTGTTGTAAGATTTAGCTCAATAAAAGTTCATAAATCCAAATTTTATCCACGATGTCAAACTTTTGTAAAGTCTTGCGATTTTTATAAAACGTTTTGTGAAGTAAACGTAACCTCAAGTCTTGCCAGTCAGAAAATCAATGAGATTATCATTCTCTAAATATCGCCTAACCGGACTAGTCAGTTTAATATTGCTGCTTGACAGCATTGTCTCTCCCTCTTTCTCTCTATCTCCCCATATTTCTCTACCAGAGGCTACGCCTTCCCTCAGTACAAGTCACCCCACCACCCCATCACCCCACCACTCCCAACTGGCACAATATGGCAATCAATCAGCCACAGACTATTTAAATCAAGGCTTACAGGCGATTCAGGCGGGGAGAGTACCAGATGCGATCGCCGCTTTTCGCCAAGCCACCCAGTTAGATCCTACATTGGCAGCAGCGCACTACAATTTGGGTTTAGCATTGCGACAAATTGGACAATTACAACCTGCGGCAGATGCATTTTATCGAGCGACTCAAGCCGATCCCAAGTTTGCTCCCGCTTTTGCGAATTTAGGCGGATCATTGTTAGAAGGGAATAATTTACAGTTAGCTAACGATTATTTACAAAGGGCAATTGAACTTGATTCTAAGCTGGGTTTTGCTCACTATAATTTGGGTTTATTGAGAGAACAGCAACGAGATTGGGAAAGAGCGATCGCTGCTTTTAAAAAAGCAATTGAATATAGTCAAAATGCTCCAGAACCTGCCTACCATTTGGGGTTAATTTACCTCCAACAAGGCAAAGTTGATCAAGCAAAAGAAGCCTTTCGCAAGGCGATAAAAATTAATCCCAATTATGCAGAAGCTCACTATAATATTGCTTCCATTTGGTTAAGTCAAAAAAAATTACCAGAAGCTTTAGAATCATTTAGAAGAGCAGCTGCAGCTAACTCGAATTATCCCAACGCCTATTATGGCGCAGGGTTAGTTTTTATGCAGTTACGCCAATATGCAGAGGCGGTACAAGTATTGCAATATGCCAGAGATTTATATCATGCCCAGGGTAATAATGAATGGGCAACAAATGCCAATCAATTGTTACAACAAGTACAAAATTTAAATTACCAACCTAATTACCAACCTCGCTAAATGGCGTATAGCTAAGTAGAACGGCGTGAATAATTCAAGGTTTGTAGTGGGGACTTTAGTCCTCTCTTCAGGGCTAGAGCCGCTTACTACAAGCCAATTAAATTAAATTTAACATTACTTAATGTAGTTGTTTTTTTTCTCGACGACTTACTTAACTAATATTTTCAGTTGTTTGGTTTCATTGATTTTCTGGAAAAAATCATTAATTTAAACATTTTTGGGAAAAAATGTTAACTTTAGCCAGAGGAATTCCTACTCCAAATCGGACGCAACTTGTATTAGGATGATTCTCTCTATATCTTTAGGTATATCTTGAGGGAAATTAGCTAATAAAGAGCTAAAGAAAGCATTTATTATTTAAAATCTAAGGCTGGCGTGAATTTAAGCGTTGTAACTCCCGTTCTTTAGGGATAACATGGAAAAGAATTCCGTACCAGTTTTTTATAGTGCATTCGGGGTCAGTTATTTTATGGAAATTCAGCTAATCAATATCGGTTTCGGTAACATCGTCTCTGCTAATCGCGTAGTAGCCATTGTCAGTCCAGAATCTGCTCCGATTAAGCGGATTATTACGGATGCAAGAGACAGAGGACAACTGATTGATGCAACTTACGGTCGTCGGACTAGGGCTGTAATTATTACTGATTCTAGCCATGTAATTCTGTCAGCGATTCAACCAGAAACGGTAGCAAATCGCTTTGTGGTTTCCCGTGAGCATCAGAATGTAGATAATTAACTAGGGTTGGGCAATAGCCCTATCCCTAATTTGCACCATACGGCAGTAACATGTGAAATAGACGGTTTTTCTGTCACCCGTGCTACAAACAAATTCTTTAGTCAATAGTCGCCTTGCTAACTAACACAAGACTAATGGCTATTGAATAATGTCTATTGATAATTCACAGGTTTAGCGGCTGATGCAAGTTCTACCCATCCAGATTGGTGCTACTACAAAAGAATGCCCGCCTCCTGGCAGGTTAATTGTTCTCACCGGCCCTAGTGGGGTCGGTAAAGGTACTTTATTGCGATCGCTCCTACAGCGTCATCCGGAACTATATTATTCTGTATCCGTCACGACGCGCTCTCCTCGCCCTGGGGAAATTCATGGCAAAAATTATTATTTTATTAGCCGCAGCAAGTTTGAACAATTGGTCTCTCAAGGCGAATTCTTGGAATGGGCGGAATTTGCTGGTAACTATTACGGCACCCCTCGTGAAGGTGTGCTGAACCAAGTTCAGTCTGGTAAGTTAGTGGTGCTAGAAATTGAGTTAGCAGGTGCAAGACAAATTCGCACTTCCTTCCCTAGCGCCCTGAGAATTTTTATTTTGCCGCCTTCCTTTGATGAATTGGAAAAACGGATACGCGGACGGGGACAAGATCCTGAAGAAGCGATCGCCCGTCGTCTACACCGTGCCTATGAAGAAATGAAAGCCGCAAATGAATTTGATCTTCAAATCGTTAATGACGATTTTGAAACCGCTTTAAATGCGATCGAGGCGGCTGTTTTCGGATAATTTGGCTTTCTGGCAACTAAAACCCTTAAAAGCACATCTATAGGGGCGCAACGCCTTGCGTCCCTAGAAATTTACCATAGCACCACTCATAGAAATCTGGACAACCAAAATTCTCGCGCAATGGCAGCCCACACTGGATTTAGATCCCCGACTTCCCAGAAGTTGTCGGGGATCTAGGCAGCAATTTTTGCTTAAGTTAAC
>CAVYXS010000234.1:0-20719 GCA_963772205.1 uncultured cyanobacterium | reverse complement strand
TGACTGGCGCCATTGCTTTCCAACCTAAAAATTTACCAATCGGTTCTGCACGCGCAATAGCGATGCGGGTGAAATTACCGCCTATTTGTTCATACCATTTAAATAATGTTTGTTCTCCCTCTAGGGTGACGACATTTGCAACTAAACGTCCCCCAGTGTTCAGTGCTGTCCAACATATATCAAATAATCCTTCTGCTGTGACTCCTCCGCCAATGAATATTGCATCAGGTGTGGGTAAATCTTTGAGAGCATTTGGCGCTTTCCCTGCAATGATTTGTAAGTTTGGCGTTCCTAAAGCGGCGGCGTTGTCAGCAATGTAACCTAGTCTCATGGGGTTTTGTTCAATGGCGATCGCCTGACATCTGGGATGTGTCCGCAGCCATTCTATCGATATTGAACCACAACCGGCGCCTACATCCCACAACAATTCTCCCGGTAATGGCGCTAGGGTGGCGAGTGTTATCGCTCTGACTTCCCGTTTGGTTAGCTGTCCATCATGATGATAGGCGTTGTCTGGTAGTCCCGGTAATCTGGGCAATGGCAGAACTCCAGTATCGGCTGTACAATCAACGGCAATTGTATTTAAAGCTGCAAGTTCTGTTTCTTTCCAGGATGTGGCGGTACATGCAATAATTCTTTCTTGAATACCGCCCATCCGTTCCAAAACGGTAATTTGACTACCACCATAACCACGATTTGTCAATATTTCAGCGACAATTGCTGGTGTTTCTTGACCTGCGCTCAAAATTAATAATTTAGCTCCCGGATAGATGTAGGATTGCAGTAGGGAAGCGGGACGACCGCATAAACTCAAGGTTTCTACTTCAGTCAAAGACCATCCGAGACGGGAACAAGCGAGGCTGAAGGCTGAAGGCGCAGGGATAATAGTGATTTCGGCTATGGGAATTCTTCGGGTGAGGGTGACACCAATTCCGTAACACAAGGGATCACCACTAGCGAGGATGCAGATATCTTCACCGCGACGCTGGATAATTGCATCTACTGAGGCGCTGAAGGGGGATTTCCAGGGGATTTTCTCCCGTTCGTCATCGGTGGGGAGCATTGCCAAATGGCGATCGCCTCCCACTATAATAGCAGCTTGCTCGACTAGGGAACGGGCGATCGCACTTAACCCCTGCAGTCCGTCTTCACCAATACCGATAATCGAGAGCCATTTTTTTGTCATAATCATTTATCACTGATTTAAGGATTTCACGGAATGAAGGATATGACAGTAAGCTTGGATGGGGGCAAAGTACGACTGCAGTCAAGTTGCCTGATAATTATGTAATATATATGTTTTATTTAGAACTGATAAATTCTCCCAGCAAGACAATAGTGAAAACTGCACACAGCAAAGACAGATGAGCATCATCATTTGCCCTGGAATTCATGAGCCAGTCTTAACTGAGAGCTTTATATCAGGGTGTTTAGCTCGAATTTCTGAGCGGTCAATCGGTAAAAATACAGATAAAATACTGATTTTTCCAGAACAGGGATATTTGACGTTATCAGCATTTCACATTCTACATTTTTTGGGCGATCGCCTCAAATATCAGATAGAATCTCCAGTGATATTCATTAGCTTTAGTGCTGGTGTAGTAGGCGCCATTGTCGCCGCCTCAGGGTGGCAACTTTTAGGAGGTAACGTCAAAGCATTTATTGCTATAGATGGCTGGGGTGTACCACTTGTGGGGAATTTTCCTATACATAGGATGAGCCATGATTATTTTACTCACTGGAGTTCATCTTGGCTACTTGGTGGGGAAAATAACTTTTATGCCGAACCTGCAGTTGATCATTTATCGATGTGGCGCACACCCCAAACCGTACAAGGTTGGTGGGTAAATCAGTCTGGTGGAATTTCCCCCAGGAGCAATCGCCTCAGTGCAGCTGAATTTTTACATTTGCTGTTGACACACTATCAAGAAAATAGTCCGGAAAACAGATTTGGCAAGTAGGAGTGAGAAATAGGGAATTATAAATTATGAGTTATCAATTATCAATTAGGAGTTAGGAGTTATCCAAATTCCCCCCCACTCCCCATCTACCCTAGTTACTATACTTAAGTATCTAATGTTTCCAACTGAACCTGCTGCTGTGAATAATGGCTTTGCCGCGCTAATAAAAAACCGTGCTTTTTTACTCCTGTGGATTGGGCAACTAGTTTCCCAGTTAGCAGATAAGGTATTCTTTGTTTTGATGATTGCCTTACTGGAAAATTACCCACCCACTCCAGGATTCGCACAAAATACGATGTACTCCACTTTGATGGTGGCCTTTACAGTACCGGCAATTTTATTTGGTTCAGCGGGTGGTATCTTTGTTGACAGGTTGCCCAAAAAGCTGATTATGGTTGGCTCAGATGTCGTGCGTGGGTTATTGACATTATTAATTCCGTTTTTACCACGAGAATTTTTAATACTTTTAATACTCACATTCGCCATTTCCACGGTGACGCAGTTTTTTGCACCAGCGGAACAAGCCTCGATTCCCTTGTTGGTGCCACGGGAGAATTTAATGGCAGCTAATGCGCTGTTTAGCAGTACAATGATGGGAGCTTTAATAGTTGGCTTTGCCGTGGGAGAGCCAATATTGAGTTGGGCAAAGAGCTATCTGGGAGAAGACTACGGTCAAGAGCTGATAGTCGCTGGATTATATTTATTTTCGGGTGCGATTATGCAGCCGATTCATTTTAAAGAACACAAATCTACTGTAGAGCATCAAGGTGCTAGTAAACCTTGGGTGGAATTCACAGAGAGTTTGCGTTATTTAAAGAAAAACCGCTTGGTATTGAATGCTATGCTGCAACTAACAACTTTGTATTGCGTGTTTGCAGCATTAACAGTACTCGCCATTAGATTGGCAGAAGACTTTGGGTTAAAGGAAAAACAGTTTGGCTTTTTCTTAGCAGCTGCTGGGGTGGGTATGGTATTCGGTGCAGGCTTTTTAGGTCACTGGGGTGATAAATTACATCATAAGCCCTTACCCTTAATCGGATTTTTGATGATGGCAACGGTTTTAGGGTCATTCACTTTTACCCATAACCTCTTGCTAGCCCTGGTACTCTGTGCCTTTTTGGGTGTGGGTGCAGCCCTAATTGGTGTGCCAATGCAAACTTTAATTCAACAACAAACACCACCCACAATGCATGGTAAAGTTTTTGGCTTTCAAAATCATGCCGTGAATATTGCACTGTCCTTACCTCTGGCAATTACTGGGCCATTAACTGATATTCTCGGTTTACGCACTGTGCTGATAGGAATGAGCCTGGTTGTTGCAGCTGTTGGGGTTTGGGCTTGGCAAAATACCCGCCGAGTATTGCAAGATTGAATTTAAGTTAGGCAAGCGGTAAGAATTTGAGGTATGTTGTGGTTTCATAACATAGTTATGTTGATTCCTACGTATTTACTTATATAGACTAGCTTTATTTTGAAAATACAATATAAATTTCAGGATTTCATCAAACTTTTCTATTAAAATGAAATCTTAACTACAGAATTTAAGCATTAACTTAGCTATTCTCAGAGGTTTGACAGTGCGATCGCCTTCTCCAATTAGTTCCCCACAAACCGAGAATCACAAACAGCCCCGTGCTTCTAGCTCAACACCGGTAGCTCCCACACGCGCCTCTGGTGGCTTTGCTCTACTAGATAGCCTCCTGCGTCACGGTGTTGAGTATATTTTTGGTTATCCAGGTGGTGCAATTCTGCCGATTTATGATGACCTGTACAAAGTAGAAGCAACTGGTAGTATTAAGCACATACTGGTAAGACACGAACAAGGCGCATCCCATGCGGCTGATGGTTACGCTCGTGCTACAGGTAAGGTGGGCGTATGCTTTGGTACATCAGGACCAGGGGCGACTAACTTGGTAACGGGCATCGCCACCGCCTACATGGATTCGATTCCGATGATTGTGGTGACAGGACAAGTCCCACGGGCGTCAATTGGTACGGATGCGTTTCAAGAAACCGATATTTACGGCATTACCCTACCAATTGTCAAACACTCTTATGTAGTGCGTGACCCCAAGGATATGGCACGCATTGTAGCAGAATCCTTCCACATCGCTAGTACGGGGCGTCCAGGGCCAGTTTTAATTGATGTGCCCAAGGATGTGGCTTTAGAAGAATTTGATTATGTGCCTGTCGAACCGGGTACGGTGAAGTTACCCGGCTATCGCCCAACGGTGAAGGGAAATCCCCGACAAATTAATGCCGCCATTCAATTAATTCGCGAAAGTCGCCGTCCGCTGCTGTATGTTGGTGGGGGTGCGATCGCTTCTGGCGCCCATGAGGAAGTTAAAGAACTAGCTGAGTTATTCAATATCCCCGTCACCACAACTTTGATGGGAATTGGTGCTTTTGACGAACATCATCCCCTAGCATTAGGAATGTTAGGGATGCATGGCACCGCCTACGCCAATTTTGCTGTGACTGACTGTGATTTGCTGATTTGTGTCGGCGCCAGATTTGATGACCGCGTGACTGGTAAATTAGATGAATTCGCCTCCCGCGCCAAAGTAATTCACATCGATATCGATCCGGCTGAAGTGGGCAAAAACAGGGTTCCCGAAGTACCCATCGTCGGTGATGTGCGGAACGTGTTGGCTGACATCTTGCGTCGATGTAAAAGCGCAAGTATCAAAGCTACACCTAACCAAAACCAAGAGTGGCTGAAACTGATTAATCGCTGGCGAGAAGAATATCCCTTAGTTGTGCCCCACTATGCCGATAGCATCTCCCCCCAAGAAGTGATAGTGGAAATCAGTAGCCAAGCACCCCACGCCTATTACACCACAGATGTCGGTCAACATCAAATGTGGGCAGCACAATTCCTGAAAAATGGACCTAGACGCTGGATTTCCAGTGCTGGTTTAGGAACAATGGGTTTTGGCGTACCTGCAGCTATGGGCGCAAAAGTGGCGTTCCCCGATGAAGAAGTTATCTGTATCAGCGGCGACGCCAGTTTCCAAATGTGTTTGCAGGAACTGGGTACCCTAGCACAATATGGCATTAATGTCAAGACAGTGATTCTCAACAACGGCTGGCAAGGGATGGTACGCCAGTGGCAACAAGCCTTCTACGGCGAGCGTTACTCATGCTCTAACATGGAAGTAGGGATGCCAGATATTGAATTATTGGCAAAAGCCTACGGCATCAAAGGCATGGTAATTAGCCAGCGGGAAGAACTTAAAGACGCGATCGCCGAAATGCTAGCACATAATGGCCCGGTAATTGTCAACGCCCGCGTTACCAGAGATGAAAACTGCTATCCAATGGTAGCTCCAGGTAAGAATAACGCCCAGATGATTGGCTTACCGAAGCAAACCCCGAAATCCGGGATAGAAGCAGTTTATTGCAGTGATTGTGGCGCTAAAAATGCTCCCACCCACAACTTCTGTGCTGAGTGTGGTACCAAGTTGTAAATATTTTTGATCTAGTACTTTGTCAAGTTAGTTTTGAGGGTTTTGTAGTAAGCACTTTGGTGCTGATAAAATCAGGACTAAAGTCCTGACTACGGAATTAAGCTGATGTGCAGCTAAATTGTATAACACGAAAACGCAAAATTATTGTAGTGCGGGCATCTTGCCCGCGTCCAATATACAAATTAAATACGCAATAGCTTATAAAAAACAAGCGTGAGGTAAACCCGTAGGGGCACGGCACTGCCGTGCCCCTACACCGCGTGATACTATAAAACTTCAAAATTAAGCAACGCCCAGAAAAAGTCACAGTAGTTGTGTTTTTTGACATTGTTTTGGGAATCCTAAAGCGAGGAAGATTTCGCTACCCCAAGGGATTACTTCCTGCGCCATAACCTAACTTTTAAAGGATAATTATGTCTAATCGCAGATTGCCCAAAAGCCGCAGCACAACTTCAGTTTCTCTAGAGCCAGAAGTGGCGATCGCACTTTTGGGACTATTTTCCGCAGCTGCTGATGGTGAAGGTATCAGTGACACCGAAGAAGACGCTTTGATTGAATTCCTCAGCCAAGTTAAACTCTTTGAAGATTATACAGAAGCAGACTTTGAAGAATTGAGCCAAAAAGTCATCAGCTTGATTGAAGAAGAAGAACCAGAGGATTTAATTGCTCAGGCGATTGAATCTTTACCTAATGAAGAATATCGCGAAGCTGCATATATCACCTCTATCTTAGTTGTGGGAATTGACGGTGAAGTACCTGACATTGAACAGGAATATATCTCTGAACTACAAGAAGCTTTGAATATTTCCGATAAGCGATCGCAAGAACTGATAAACGAAGTGTTTGGGGAATAAGACGAGTAAACAGATCAAACGCTAGGGGCGCATGGCTTGCGCCCTAGGAATATCTGTGGTTCAATTCACTACAAATTGCATTAAACCCAGTTAAACAACCACTGACACCCGTAGCACAATCAAAAAGAGCAACCACACGTTATCATCAAGTAGTTTTCATAACTATGTGATGTCGAAAAAAATTACTATAGGTTTAATGCTGCTGTTTCTCAGTACCCAAATTGGTATTACCCCGCCAGCAGCGACAGCGCAAACACCAGTTTCAGGGCCAACCACCACAAAATCAATTTGTCCCGCTCAACTAGGGTCAAATATAGATGCTATTATCAATCGTCCCCTATTTAGTCGGGCACGTTGGGGAGTTTTAGTACAGCCCCTGTCATCTGGACAAACTTTTTACAGCCGCGATGCTGAGAAATATTTTACACCAGCTTCTAATACTAAGTTGCTGACAACCGCCGCCGCATTCCAGGAGTTGGGTGCAAATTTTCGCATTCGTACTTCTGTATATCAAAATGGTGATGGTGTTTTGCGTGTTGTGGGTAGAGGAGATCCCAGTTTAACTGATACTCAGATACAAGCATTAGCACACCAATTAAAGCAAAAGGGAATTACCCAAATTAAGGAATTGATTGCTGATGATAGTTATATTCAAGGAGATATTGTTAACCCTACCTGGCAATGGGAAGATGTACAGTCAGAAGATGGCGCACCAGTTACCAGTTTTATTTTAAATGAAAATGTTTTTAGCTTTAAACTCATACCCCAATCTGTAGGAAAACCATTACAAATCGCCTGGGTGGATGCTAGCGAAGCCAAGCAATGGCGGATAATTAATGAATCAACAACAGTTGCCAAAAATCCCACACCCATCAATATTACCCGTGAATTATCTGGAAACGTATTGCGAATTCAAGGACAATTAACAGGGAATTCCGAACCATATTTAGTAAGTTTTCCTGTGGCTGATCCTAGTTATTATTTTTTACGCCGTTTCCGTACTGCTTTAGCAAAAGAAAAAATTACTTTAGGCTCAATATTAGTATCAACTGGTGGTAATAATCTAGAAGAAATAGCATTTGTAGAGTCTCCACCTTTATCTGAATTATTAATGGAGACTCTCCAAAATAGTAATAATCTTTATGCTGAAGCATTGCTAAGAGCATTAGCTTTTAAACAACCCAGAGTTGCAAATAAAAATACTGCTGATATTGGATTGGCAAATCTCAAAACTAATTTAACTCAGTTGGGAGTTGATCCGAAAAATTACCTTTTAGTAGACGGTTCGGGATTATCTCGTCGTAACTTAATTGCACCAGAAGCGTTAGTACAAATATTACGAGCAATAGCGAAAATACCAGAAGCATCTGTGTATCGTGCATCTTTACCAGTCGCCGGCAAAAGTGGTACTCTCAAAAACCGTTTTCTGAACACATCTGCTGAGGGGATTGTGCAAGCAAAAACAGGTACTTTAACTGGTGTAGTTACTTTATCTGGCTATGTGAATAATCCGAAATATGAGCCACTGGTTTTCAGCATTATGGTGAATCAAAGCGAACAGCCGTCGAGTGTTGTGCGACAAGCAGTTGATGAAATTGTGGTGTTGTTAACACAATTACAGCATTGTGACAGCAGATTGCAAGTTGGTGAGGTACAAAAATACCCTACCCTAACCCTCCCCTTTACAAGGGGAGGGAACTAGATTTCTTTTTCCCCCCAATAAACGGGGGGATTAAGGGGGGTAATTCACCGTAGTCCCAAGTAAGGGAAGGGTGTACTTCATTTACTTGCAAAGTGCTGTAAGCGGGTAATCTCATTTTGACGTGCGATCGCCAGCCAAAATCTGAGATGCTGATTAATTAACCTCATCCAACCAAACCCCCAAAGCCAATCCCATTGAGATGTCAGGATCTAAGTAAGTCGGCGTAAATAATTATCACTGGTTTGAATACAGAGATTTTACTTCTCGTTACGTACTATATTTGATACTTCTGAAAACTATGTTCAACACGGAAGTCATTTTTGAGTAACTTCATCCGAAATAAATCATTTCCCAGCTGTATATAAATGTGTCGCCAACAAGGTTAAAGAAATAATGACTGGTAGCACTTTGTATTAGGGTTACAAATAATATCAACTAAACCCCGTCTAGGTTGAAAACCATAGTTTTAAAAGTAGTGGGAGCAGCGTTCGACTGAGCGCTCACGCCGTACCCCGGAGGGGAAGCAAGCTGCGCGTAGCGTTCCGCACTTAAGTCTTGCTCCCTGCGGGTAGTAGCGGGCAAGATGCCCGCACTACTCCGGGTTTCAAAATGGACGAGGTTTATCTATAATATTGCACTTTCTTTGTTTTTTTCGGTTCAGCGCCAGCAAAGAGGAAAATGATTGTGCCATTTTATAGATAATCGGTATAAAAATAACTTCTACTTAAATCAGTATGATGACTTTGCTCAACATGCAGAAAATTTAGAGTGCATATTTCTAGTCATTTGAATCTATTAAATAAGTAATCTTTGCAGATTAAAGCTCATATAATATGATCACCCTCACAAAGACAGCGCCAAAAACCGAAATTAAAACACAACAGTTAGATACTCTTGATTCTTGTGCCTTGGTGCAACCTTATTTTTTACAGGCCGTAATTGAAGGCTTAGAAGATGGTATCTTAATTTTAAATCAGGCGGGGGAACTGGTTCATGCTAATGCTGCTGCTTATAAAATTTGTAGTCAATTCAATCATGGTAATTTTCCAGATAATTCTGTACCGCGAGTTATCTGGGATATTTGTCAATCATTAATGGATAGTCAGAATTACATCTTAAATAAAAACATCACTTTATCAGAAGAAATTGTGTTAGATCAGTCAATGACTTTCCGCATTCGCGTGAGATTAGTGAATTTTGTAAATTCATTAATTTCGGGATTTTTAGTGATAATTGAAAACCGCTATGAATCTCTCAAAAATACCGCGATTATGGAAATAAAAAAATATGAACTAACCCCAAGAGAAGCTGAAATTTGGAGTCTGTATCGCAGTAAATACAGTTACAAAGATATTGCGGCTAAACTTTACATTAGTATAAACACGGTGAAAAAGCATATGAAAAATATTCATGCGAAGCGACAAACATCTCTGGAAATTACCGAGTAATACAATTTTGAATTTTGAACCAGTTACTGGTAATCCAATAGTGTTGGGTTCAAGTGGATATTCCTTACAGATTCGCCATGATATTCCCAACAACTCAATGATTAGATCTACTCCTTTACCCTGTTACCAAACAACTCAATTGCGGCGTTCTCCCTGGGGAACTCCCGATATAGCAAAAAAGTTCATAGATCGAAAATCTTGGTTTTTCAGATGGGGCATACTAAAAGTAGACAAACATATTTTTTCGTTGTACCAGCCAAGGAAGCAATGCTATTTGACTTACCGATTTTTAGGAGAGCTTTGCAAGCGGAGTAAGATTTTATAAATCTGGTTTTTTAAGTCACTGTTATTTTGTAGTTCTACAGTAATATTATTGAACTGCTCAAAGCTTAAACCACTTTCTTGGACAATTTTTTGGTAGCGGTTACAGTAATTTACTGCAATATCTTGAGCTTTTTTTGGCAAAGTAGTTATGCTGTTGGAGTCATTACAAACAATCTTGGGAATGTCTTTACCCCCAATTAGTTTTTTAATCTCGTCAAAGGCTTGTTGACGTGCTGGTTCCATTGCTAACACTGCCTGAGCATAGCTATTGATATCATTAGTGTTAACTGGGGGTGGAGTTTGAGCATCAGCTTTAACACTCAAGAGCAAAGTGCTGGCTACTAAACTAGCAGTTGCAAGAAAACTGCAAAACGAGACTTGAGAAAGCATATACTGCGGATTTAGTAGAAAAGAGAAATCGGTGTTTTTCTTCATAGATTGTATGACACAGAACTAAAGTAGGATATGCTAATAACTATGAATTAGTTTAGGAGTAATAAGTTCCAGATAAACCTAAGTACATCAAATTTTTATATTTATTGTCAACTTCTTTGACATATTTGACAAATTTCTATAACTTTAGTCTGCAATATTGAAGTTTCTGCAAATCCTTGCTTCAGACTAACTTCTAACTCCAGTAATATGGGTAAAGTAGACATGAGTTGTTGCAAAGAAAGAGACTTGACTTCTTGCTGTAAAAAGTAGATTCGTTTAGGGTTCCCTACTTCAGCACCTTGGGCGATCGCTTGAGGATTGCGTTCTCCGCTTTCCATCATCATTTTTACCCATAACCAGGTGCGGAATTGACCAATTAATGTGGCTACTATCCGCAAACCAGGCTCAGAAGCATTGATCAGCTCAGTCAAAGTCACTAAAGCTTTAGCTGTGTCTCCTGCTCTCATGGCTGCTGCTAATTGTAAACTATTTTGTGTAGTATTTCTCACTAACTGCGTCACGATATCTACGTCTAAAGGCTTGTGACTACCTGCAGTGTATAGCCGTAATTTTTCTAGTTCATTGTGCAGCAGGCGTGTATCGTTACCTACCGACTCCGCCAACAGTTCTGCTGTTTTGGGGGTGAGTTTGACGCCGACTATTTGAGCCGCTTGATTCACTGCTTGGATCAGCAATTCCGTCTTCCAAGGTGGAATCAGCGGAAATTCTCGGTACTCCGTGGCAAATTGTTTGAGCAATTTCGTCGATTTTAAACGTTCATCGGGTTTGTTACGACTGGTAAGCAACAAACATGAGCTTTCCGGAATGACTGGTAAAGTCCGCGTTAATTCTGCTAACACATTGTCTGGGCAGTGCTGGCAAAGGGTAGAATTGATCAGCCATACCAACCGTCCACCAGCACCAAAACTTGGTGTCATCGATTGATTTAACCCTTGGATTACCCCATCAGCTTGATCGGCAAGGAAGGAACTATAGTTAAAACTCGCCCATAGGGGATCGACAACGCGATCGCGCAACAGCGCCACGGCTTTTTCTAGAGAAAAATCATCTTCACCCCAATAAACATAGATTGCCATAGAGGAACCTCAGTCTTTCTCTGCTTTAACCCTAGCACTTGCAAAAATTAAATATTTTGTTAATTTGGAATAAGTATGCCTAAAATCTATCAAGTAAGAGCGCGAGGCTAAGAAGATTGGACGACATCTATCAAACTTACTTGAATCGAGTAGCTCGGATGACGCTACCCGAAGCTTACAGATCCCAACTCCAGCATATCCAGGAATCTTCTAAATTTCAGCCGTATTCTGGATATAGACAAGCAGCACCTTTTCCTGGGTGTACGCTAATTACTCCGCCAGCAGCAGACGACTCAGAAAACTCTGCTTTCTATGCCAAGTTAAAAGGTTATCAACAGGAACTTTTACAGTTACCTTTAGACGATGATTTGATTGTACCTGTTCCCCCTACTAGCTTTCATCTAACTTTGGCGGACTTGATTTGGGACAGTGCTTACCGTGACGCCTGTGAAAAAAATCCCGAATTTGATCAGCAGTTAGGTTCTTGCTGCGGAGAAATTTTGCAGCAATATCAACAATCCCTGACACAGACGAGTCATCCCATATATTGGCAGGTGTTAGGACTAATAGTCATGCCAAGAGCTATAGCCGTTTGTTTAGTACCCCAAGATGCACATTCTTACGAGCAGATTATTAAATTCCGGCGAACCATTTATCAAAATCCCAAATTAATTGCCTTGGGAATTGAACAACATTATCACTTTACTGCCCACATTACATTAGGCTATTTCGGCGAAATTTCTCCCAATTTAGATCGCACCAATTTTAGTGCCATGCTCTCTGAGTTGAATCAAAAATGGCTATTAAATTTGCCAGAATTTCTCATTCACCGCGTCGAATTAAGGAAGTTTGACGATATGACGCAATATTATCGTCAACCAGATTGGGCGAGTTTGGTGATTAATTAAGAGTTAAAGCTCCAAGTAGGGTGGGCAATGCCCACCTTACAATTCTAAAATTCTCTCTGGCTATAAGCAAGATAAATAGCTTCTAAAAATACGTCATAGGCAACACCTTCAGGTAAAGGTTCTAAATTAATAATATTTTGCACCTGTTGACTTAACTTTGTAGCTAGTAAGGCTCTGGCTTTAGATGACATCCCACTACGTCGCTGCAAATATTCTCGAATAATAGCAAAATCATCCGGCAACAATTGCGATAAATCGGCAATTTCTATCAACTCAGTGTAAAGCGTATTTGCTTGTTCGGAAATATTCAAAGTTGCTGATGCTGTCGGCGTTTGTGCCTGAATGACAATTGTCCCAGCCACCAAATCGCCCAAGCGCTTTTCACTCTTAGTAAAGATGATTAATAAAGATCCAATAAACAAAAACTCGTCAAAAGGGCGCAGTAAGGCGCGTAGGGTTGTTTGTTGCAGTCCAATTGGTCTACCATCATCGCACACAACACGAATTTTAGCCAAGCGTTTACCGGGGGTTTGCCCTTGCCATAAAGTTTCAAAAAAGACAAAATAACCCACGTACAGCATGAAGCTGATGATAATGGTAATTGCGACTAACCAAATAACAAGTGCTTCGCCAAAAATTTTCTCGACAACATTTGTTAACTGCACTGAAACTATGCCCCATAAAATGAGGAACACCACTAAAATTACAGCTAAAACATGATAGTCAATCAGCAGAGCTAAAGCGCGATTACCAATGCCGGCGAGGGTAAATTCTAGCTCTACACTTTCTGGGGTGTTGAATTTAATCCGATTAAATAGGTGCATAATAGTCTCAGTGCTAGCGTTTAAATCTCGCGATCGCGTAACTGTAAGCCTAACCCTTCACGACGACTCCGCAAATCATAGTAAATTACAGCTTTGATTGATTGCCAAAACGGTACAACCAATGTCGCACTTAATAAATTAATAATTAGGCTAATGAAAAATGAAAGCAAGGCGTAACTTGGGTTATTTTTAACCAATGGTTGTAAATTTCCTTGAATCACACTATTCGTAATAGTAAAGGGCAGTTGTATGGGTATAGTAATTAAACCGCTAACAAATAAAATCCCGACAATTCGCCATACATGTCCTTTCGTTAGTTCCCAACTGCGGCTAATGGTTGATAATCCATCAACATTATCCTCAATCACCAGGGGTAGTTCCACAACCGAAAAGCGAGCCTGTATCCACAATACAACCAGGAAAAAAACTGGTATTAAAATAATTGCCAGCAGAGCAATCACGAGGATAACACCAGGATTTGGGGTATTACCACCTATTGAACTCGTAACTACAAAAGCAGTGAAGATTCCCAAAAAAATTGCCAAAGGAATTAGCAAACCCACACCAATGGCAAACATTACCAAACCCATGATCAAAAATTGCCATAGTCGCTGATTGACGAAACGCCGACTTGTTTCCACACTTTCTGGCTGATTCACCAATTCCCTAAAGGCTAAACGTGAGATAATCGCCAATGTTGATACACATTTAGCCCAGCCATAAATGGGCACAAAGACCCACGCATAGGCTGTGAATGCCAGTGTAAGATACAATTTGACATGAGAACGATACAGCCGCAGTCCGGCACTGACAACATTACCCAGATTCAGTGGTTGTATGGAACTTGGAGAATCAAAATTACTAGACATAATGTCAAATCTTCCTGAAGACTACGGAGATGATTTTGAGGCTATCTTAAAGTACGTTCCACTAAATCTTGCTAAAAGTTATGAATATTCAACGTTGGATCAGCCGACGAGAACCAAATTGGCAGCGTTTAGACGCTTTATTAAAGCAGCTAGAAAAAAAAGGACTAAAGTCACTAAAGTCAGCGGAAATTCGCGAATTAGCTAGTTTATATCGTTCAGTAGCCGCAGATTTGGCACGAGCGCGTACCCAACAAGTAGGCAATACTCTGATTCAAAGTTTACAATCTTTGACAACTCGCGGCTATACGCAGATTTACCAAGGTTCACGCCGACAGGAATGGGATGCTGTTGTCGAATTCTATCGCTGGGGATTACCAAATATAGTCCAGCAAACATTTCCCTACATCGCTACTGCTACGGCTTTATTTCTCTTGGGGGCGCTAGTCGCTTGGTGGTATGCTTGGCAAGACCCAACCTTTATGTCGCTGATAGTACCAGAACAGTTGATTTCACGGGTACGAGATGAGCATAAATTGTGGATGGGGTCGATTGTGGGCATTGAACCCCTGGCATCTACCAGTATTATGATTAATAATCTTTCGGTTTCCTTTGCGGCTGTGGCTGGTGGAATGACCGCTGGGGCTTATACTGCCTATTTAATGGTATTTAATGGTTTATTGATTGGTGCTATTGGCACTTTGGTGGGTCAAAATCAACTTGCTTATCCTTTTTGGGCGTTTGTTTTTCCTCACGGTTCTCTAGAATTACCCGCCATATTTTTTGCCGGTGGTGCGGGATTTTTACTGGCTAAAGCGATTTTATTTCCTGGTCAATATCGCCGTGGTGATGCGCTAAAATTTTATGGTTCCCAGGCGGTAAAGTTGGTTTTTGGCATTGTGCCAATGTTAATTATTGCTGGCACTATTGAAGGCTTTTTCTCTCCTAATCCTAGCGTCCCAAGTCCGCTTAAATATTTGGTGGGGATGGGGTTGTTTGTGCTGTTGGTGATGTATTGTAGTCGTAAGCGAGGGTAAACAATTGACAATTTAGTCTTCGCTGGAGAAAAGAACTTCTAAGTCGCGATAGCCGCTGACGATGCGGACAATTTCGATCTTGTTGTTTAATGGGCGATAGAAAATTACATAGTCTTCTAAAGGAAAACTTCTTAACCCAGGTTCGAGGTTATCAGCCTTTTTTCCCATCGCCGGAAAATCGACTAGCAATTTGCACTGTCGTTGTATTTTGTCCTTGAGCCTTCTAGCAGCAGCAGGACTAAATTTGATCAAGTAGCGATTAATTTCTACAATATCCTGCTTGGCGGTAGGAGTGAAGATGTACCCGGCTCATGCTGATTCTTCGGTTAACTGTATTTGCGCTTCGGCTTGTTGAATTTCTAAATCTAGCTCTGCAAATACAGTATCTCCATCAATTCCGACGCCTTGATTTAACTCTTGAATACCAATTTGAATCTTCTGCTTGAGTTCTGTTAACCGATTTTCAGCAAGGCGATCGCGCTCATCCAATAATCTTAATCCTTCTCGAATGACTTCACTCACAGAGGGGTAACGACCACTGTTCACTTTATCGTAAATTAACTGTTCGAGTTCTGGATTTAAGGGTATCTGCATAGTTTTATTGCTGAAGTCTACCATATCAATTTTAGCGATCGCCCTGCTAAGAGACTACTGTCACGACTAAAAGCCTGGGAAAATGTCGTTTTCAGGTTCCAGCTAGAAAGGAGATGCGAGGGAAATATTAGGCGGTTGAGTGTTTGATACTCGTCAATGAAGCTTTGAACTCCGTGAATCAGGCTCAAAGCTCCATTTCTCTGTTAAATTTTCTTAAACAAGATAAATAGTATTAGGCACAATGGGAAATATTGCATACTCATACCAAGCAGTCCAAATAAAACTACGAATCCACCGCTGACGTTTTTCGGGGCTGATTTCATATTCAAAGGCGCCGTGAGATACATCAATCGCAGATAGGTGGGAGTTACAACCACAGCCGTGTTGATAAGTAAAACCGTATTTGGAGGCGATGCTTTGCACTTTCATTTGGATCGCAAAAACTTTACCAGCGTGAAGCATCGCATCCCAGGAACGCTTATGTTCTATATCGCGCTGATCAAATCTGAGGGCGCGTTCTTCAAACACATGATCTCGATAAATGGGTGCTAAATTTACATGATAAAAGCTTGCAGGTAATTCATAACCAAATTCATGGAAAAGTTCCAGTCCAATCCGCGCCACTTTCACCTCGTTGGCGTATTCAGATCCTTGAGACTTGACATCGCGCAGAATTTCTTCAAAGTTCGGATAGTTGTGAACCATAAAGTCATGACCAAAGAATTCTAGCGCTTCTCGTGCCATCTGCCCAAATATCTGGGAAAATGAGGTTTTCAGGTAAGCTAGATCAGGGCGATCGCTAAATAAATCTACATCCCCATTTTCCAATTTGTATTGGAATAACTGTGCCATCTCAACATAGCTATGTGGATTGCTTAATCCGACACTCGCCACTCCTTGAGCAATATCTTGCCACACAGAAGGTAGTTGCGAAACAGGAACCGCATTTTCACCCGCAATGACTGCAACACTAGGAACTTCAAGCAGCTGCATATTGATTCTCCTTTGAGATATTCAGATGGAATATACCGCAAATAATGACCTTTTTTATCTTCTCAACATATTAAAAAATGTTTTACAGACTGTCTTTTGACAATAGCAGTATTTTGATATATTGAAAAATAATACCTACTCTCCGGGCACATTAATAATCGTAGAGTGCGTGACGCTTCGATAAATATTGTACGCAGCTTACAAGACTAGTGGCGTCACGCACCATTCTTTAAATGTGACAATAGGGTAAGTTGTAGGGTGCGTCAGAGTTGAGAAATTGGTGATTCTCAACAGATTTTTGACATCTGACGCACCCTACTGATTTATAACTCTAATATCCGCTGTTCCACTCGCTTTCTAACTACTTCTTCCTCACCAGCTAGCGCATCAAATAATATTTCATATATTAATGGTACTCCCAACTCTAGCTCGGATAAAAGTGTCCGCTGGCTAAATACATCTTCTGGTTTACCTTCTAACATCAATCGTCCTTTATCCATGACAAATACCCAATCTGCCCACCGATAGACTAAATCCAAATCGTGGGTAGCCATGACTAAAGTAGTGCCCTTTTGCTGAATATTTTTGAGTGTTGCTATTAAGTTCCGAGTATGCTTAATATCTAAATATGCAGTCGGTTCATCTAACAGCAAAAGTTCCGGTTCTAGTACCATCACATCAGCTATAGAAACTCGCTTTTTTTGTCCTAAACTCAGATGATGTACTGGTCTTTCTGCTAAAGCAGTTAATTCAAATTCCACTAATGCTTGCTCTACTCGCTGCTGAATTTCCGGTTCGGGTAAATCTAAATTACACAAACCATAAGATATATCTTCTTCAACTGTAGAAGCTACTAATTGTTGTTCTGGATCTTGAAATATTAGTCCTACTTTTTGTCGTAATTTACTGAGATAATTTCGGTTATAACTTAACGGTTCACCACGCCAATTGACAATACCAGTATCAGGTTTATATAGACCATTAGCTAATAAGAAAAGTGTAGTTTTACCACAACCATTTTGACCAATTAATGCACATTTTTTACCAGAAGGAATCCTCATGGTAAGATTATTTAAAGCTGCTTGCTGTGCTACTGGATAGGTGTAATATACCTGCTCAAATTCGAGTAAATATTCCTGCATTACGCCAAAATTCCAATCCTATTAATACTACACAGCCGAAAATTGCTTCGATAATATATCGCGGTTGTGGACGATAACGTCGAGGATGCAAAACTCGAAATTCACTCACAAAACCCCGTGATTCGAGTGCGAGAGAAAACTGACTATATCGCTGTAGGGTTCGCTGTAATAGTTGTCCAATTAGTATTGCTAAACTTTTCATCCCAGTGCGCCAAGTCCGATACCCACCACGGGAATTTTGGGCTTTCCACAATTCATTGGCTGTGTTTAGCAGGATGAAAATAAACCGATACATTAGTAGTAACAAATCTGTCAAAAGCACAGGAAAGCGCAAACGCCGTAGAGTTTGTAATATTTCTGTGAAAGGGACAGTTAACATGAGAAAATATAGACAAGAAACAGAGGCTAATGCTCTGGTTAAAATTTCCCATGCTTGGATACTGCCGTTATGACTAATATAAATATAGAATTGTCCAACAGTTATTCCATACAACGAGTCTAATTGCACCCTCGACAATTCAGCAATCCCTACTCCATTAACCATCAGTGCTGGTAAACTTGTTAAACAAAAAACTATAGTGAATATTAACAAGCGAAAATAAACTCCAGCCGGAATTCTGGCATAAATCACAGTCCAAACACCCAACCAAATCGCCATCAAAATTTGCACTAGGGGATGGGTAGCAAGGGAAATAGCAAGAGTAGTAAATGCAAAAATCAGTTTATGTTCTGGTGGTAATCCTCGCAGTCGATTAGTATAAGCTAAAGTGTCTAGTTGTAAGCTCATTCTTCACGGTTTTGTTGTTGGGAACGTCCCTTATACAATCCAATTACATAACCAACTACTCCAGCACCTAAAGCTGCTTGAGAAGCAAATAATAAGCTTTCTATTTCACTGCTAGGAGGTTCAAATAGTGATTTAAACCAGGGTTTATATCCGGGTTGTACTTCACTAATAGCGTTTTTAGCTTTGTCATCAGAACCGGCAAATTCCCCACCACGCACAAAGATTAACGGCGCAACTGCTAAAGCTAATACAGCCACAACTAACAGCCAGTTACTTAATACTTTTTTAGACTGATTCATGACTTTGAGGTTCCCGCTTAATTAATTTCAACAATTCTAATTCTTGAGGATTATAGGATTGTAGCCAGTTCCATACCAGCACTGTGAGTAAGCCTTCACTAATTGCTAAGGGAATTTGAGTAATTGCAAAAATGCCGGCGAACTTGGTAAATGAAGCCAGAAACCCACCAACAGGTGCAGGAAAAGCTAGAGCCAGTTGAATAGAGGTAATCACGTATGTGAGTAAATCTGCTATTGCTGCTGCTAAAAATATGGCGATTCTTTGTTTACCGCCTAGCTTTATTGTTAGATTATATATCCAGTAAGCGGCAAAAGGCCCAGCGATCGCCATCGAAAAAGCATTTGCACCCAAGGTTGTCAAACCACCATGCGCCAGTAACAAAGCTTGAAACAACAACACCAAGCTACCCAAAACTGTCATGGTAAGGGGGCCAAATAGCACCGCGCCTAACCCTGTCCCTGTGGGGTGCGAACAACTACCAGTAACAGAAGGAATTTTCAACGCTGACAGCACGAAAGTGAAAGCACCAGCCAAGCCCAGCAGTAGTTTCAGTTGCGGGTTAGCTTGGGTAATGCGGGTAAGACTACGCAATCCTAGGATAAAAAATGGTAGCGCCACAACCCACCAAAAAATTGCCCACTGCACTGGTAAAAAACCTTCCATAATGTGCATCGCGTAGGCGGGTTTTGGAAAACCAACTACTAAGTAAAAACTTACACATCCCATCAGGGCTAGACTGACTAACCCCGGTTTTTTTCTTGGCATAATCTGTACCTCGCAGATTTATGTAACCGAATTAATTCTAACCGGCGGGCATTCTGACTCACCTATTTTTGGTTCACAGTTGCGGGACAGCGCCGGATTTTCACCAGACTTTCCCCCTTGCGTCTGATGGCTGCTTCCCATCAGAACCGATTTCAGTAAGTATATCACCATTACAAATTTTGAGCAGGGATTTTTTACAGCTATTAGGGGCTATGGGCTAGTACTCTGTCTCATTAATTTTGAGGGGTATGTAGTAAGCACTTTAGTGCTTTAAAATTCACCTTTTAATCATTTAAACATTCTCAATAAAAGTTAATATTTATTAATAATTACAGTAATTATAATGCTTAATTATGTTAATTTATAACTGTTTTGTAAAAGATAATTTATAAGTATTGTCAAACTAACTTTTGAGTTAGAAACTAAGAATACAACACTGGCAATTATTCTTATGAATTCTATTTCTAACCTTCAATTCAAGCAGCCAATTTGGCAACCTGCTATCTTATTCACTTTAGGCTTCTGGCTCAGTGCTAGCCTAGTGTTAGACTGGGTAATAATGCCTAGTCTTTATATTTCTGGGATGATGAATCAAGGGAGTTTTAGTACAACAGGCTATGTAATTTTTTGGAATTTTAATCGCCTAGAATTATTATCTGCGGCTGTAGTATTAACTGGCGTACTAGCTTTGAATAAAACTCAATCTCAGTTGCGTGTAAACGGTGTCATTTTATCTGTAATTCTGCTGGCTGTAGCTTTGCTTGACACGTATTTTTTAACACCGCAAATGTGCGCTACAGGATTGAATCTCAACCTATTTACAGCAACGACATTTCCGGCGACGATGAATTTACTCCACGGCGGTTATTGGGTGCTGGAATTACTCAAGTTGATAGTAGGTGGAACACTTTTTAGCTGGTGTTGGCGAGAATCAGCCTAAAGGAGTACCAAAATATCGTAGGGTGCGTCAGTCATCGATGTTTAGGCTGCAGCAGTTGTATTATTTTCTGACGCACCCGAAAAAATCGGGTATTTTTTCAACTGGAAGTCTCTAAATTTTCAGAAACCCCTCCTCGAAAGAGAGGAGGGAAATTATTTGATTACGAGGTAGGTTCAGAATCGTTAAATAACAGCAGACGTACAGCCAAAATTGCAAATCCCACAGCCGCGATCGCTTTTAACAAGCGTGTGGGTAATAATTCTGCCACAGCA
>CAVYXS010000233.1:0-31164 GCA_963772205.1 uncultured cyanobacterium | reverse complement strand
GAATTCGCTTTTGGCTTTGTTGGCACTGTCAGCAACTTCTTTAGCTGCTGTTAACTCAGCAGTACGTTCTGTGACTCGCGTTTCTAGTTCCACAAAATATGCTGCCAACTGTAGCCATCTGGTTAAAAGATTGAGCCAAACTTTCGAGTTCATCTATACCCTTAATCTCTACTTTTTCGTCTAGTTCTCCCATGCAATTGCCACACTTGCTGCTTGTAATTGCACAATGGGTTTAGTAATCCAGCCTGCTGTGAAAATGCCGATAACAGTAGCCCATCCTAAGGCTATTAAACATAGCAATATAGTGGTACGGGTATTAACATTTATTTTTGCCATAAGTCTCGATTCTGGCACAACAACAACAACTAACCAATCTAGACCCAATTTATCTCCCCAAGGTTTGACTTGCACATATTCCCGCTCACCTTTTAAGGTAAAATTAAGTTGTTGTTCATCTTTAATATCTCTAAAATTACTAAATTTTTGCTGTAAATATTGCGCTGTATTTTTAATTAACGAGTCTTGACTATTTAATGCCGATAGCCGTTTTGCTTTGCCATTAACCACCTTGTATGGTCTCTCGCTAGCAGAAGAAGCCACTATTAAACCAGAACGCTCTAAAATAAATATTTTTCCCTCGTTACCAACTTTTAATTTCCCTAAAAAATTACTAATTTGTGACAATATCAAATCAATTCCAATCACTCCCAGAGGCTTTTGCGTTTCATCATACAGAGGATAACTAGAAGATATAGAAAATATTTCTGGTTTATCTTCCCATTGATAAATTTCAGTCCATAGTGGTTTGCTCATTTTTATAGCATCTGCGTACCAAGCTTCTTGACGAGGATCATAATTTTTGATTCCCGTCAGCTGACTGCGATTTCCTTGGATGTCTGTTGTATAAATATAAAGTTTACCGATGCCTTTTTTGGCAGAGACTTCATTAATTAATAGGTTGCCATTATCTAGACGTTCGATGCCAATAAATTCTCCTTTGGGATTGGCAAAGTTAATATAGCCAATATTAAAAACCCGCATTTGTTTCCAAAAGTAATGTCCTGTGTTTTCCAGGTTCTTTAAATCTATGAGTCCTAACTTGATCGCATCGGTATTGATCTGATTAATCTGAGGAGGGGTTGCCAAATAGCTATCAAGGTGCTGATCCACGAGATTGTTGACTTTTTTGATCAACTGATTAGCCAGATCATTGACTGCTCTTTCACCATTTTTCAAAGAAAGATAGCCCACTAGTCCCACAGCGGCAAAGATTTGAATGATAAAGGGAATTATGAGGATGAGGCGTAAAGGTAATTTTGGGTAATGATCAACACGAGGATGCGTCATGGTTTTTGGTTATGGGCGTCGAGAAAGCAGAGTTTATCTCCTGCACTATTTTTCCCATTCTTCCCACATTGATATCACTCGACTCATCTGCTGCAATCTCAAGACAAATCGCTGGGATAGCGCTACCTACTAATCCACTAAAAGAACAACGCTTGGTTTGTAGTTTTCGCGTAGCGTCTGTCTACGACACGCTCCGCGAACGTAGAGAGGACTTTAGTCCTAAAAAAGCGATAAATCGCTGACTACATACTCACAAGATCCGCATTACCCCACCCCGCCTTTGACTTACGTCAAAGTCTCCCCTCCCCGTATACGGAGAGGGGTTGGGGGTGGGGTGCAATGTATGTCGGGTAAGCGTTTGAACTTAAGTTGACACCAATGAGCAATGCTAAATCCCTACGATATCTCCGGTTTTTGCATTACATGTTTCTTGGTTTTTGTCAATGTATAAGTCCTAAAATTAGTTTTATTCAGTAAAACTACGTAAATTACATAGAATTTAATTTGTAATATATAATATAATATTTAAATATCACCCATTTTTTCTGTGTCAACGGACACTTTACTCAACGGAGGGAACCCCAGCACGCAAGTTTCCTCCTTTAGAGAGGGTTTTTGCGTCAGTTTTAGGACATTTTTTGTCAGTTACCTACAGAAAATTTATATGTATCTATCAGCGTTTTCGTGAAATCGTATAAGCATATTTGCTGGTAGTGGATTACGGCGTTTTGCCGAATCCACCTGACAAAATTACACGTTTGAAGGCAAAAATCGACTTTTCAGTAGTTATCCTGAAAAGAAAGCAGATGCATCAATTAATCTTCTGTTTAATAAAGGCAACAACCTGGGTTAGTTGTTTTTTCAAGCCATCAATATCGGCTTGCATCTTGATAATTTTTTCATTAAGTGCCTGAATTTCTGCGGCAGAATCTGTCGCTTCATTAGAGGTTACTACCGTAGCATTACTACTACTAAGAGTTGCTACTGTACCATTATTGGTATTAGGGGTTGCTATCGTGCGATTACTAGTATTAGTGGTGGCTACGTTGCCATTATTAGTAGTAATGGCTGCAGCCAGGGCTGGTTCTGGGCGAGGCTTTTTAGCCTTTGTCATGGCTGACTTAATCGCGCCAATTAATTGTTTCTGGTCAAACGGCTTGCCGAGAAATTCAAAATATTCAAAAGGTTCTTGGATTTTCTCCGTGACTTCTTCCTTGCGATCTGACATGATCACCAAGGGAATTTTTCTCAACTCCGGGTTAGCTTGAATTTTTTGAAAAACCTCCCACCCACTCATTTTAGGCAACAGGAAATCCAACATGATCAAGCTAAGTTTTTCCTGAAGGATAAAATTGTGTCCTTCCAGTCCGTCTTTTGCTTCTAATACATCAAAGTTACCCGGAGGCAACATTTCTCGTACTTTTACCCTGACAACGGTAGTGTCATCGATAACTAGAATCTTGTTACTTGCCACAACTGATTACTCTAACAGAAACTGTAGGTGTAGATAGTTATTTTGCTGATAGTCCTTGAGAATGCTCCCACTATATCCAACATTTATCTTGATTGGGGGAGAGTATATTTCGGTATAAGGGATAATTTTAGACGTGTTTTGCAAAACTTCAGATTATGTTGTTTGCAATTTGTGTCATGGTGATATTTAAGGCATTGGGGATGGGATATGGGGCATCCCTTCTCTGCGAGACGCTACGCGAACGGTTGCGCTCAGGGCAAGTGGGCATGGGGCATTGATCGGGAGAATTTATTTTCTCTGCCTATCTCCCTATCTCCCATCTCCCTATCCTGACTTTTCACGGGATTTGAAAAACCTCTCTCTAAATCTCTCTCCTACAAGGAGAGAGACTTTGAATCTTCCCCCTTCCCGCATGGGGTTTTTCGTCGGCTTTTCTATATGACTTGAAAAGTCAGATCCCTATCTCCCCATCTCTCCCTCTTTCCAGATTTTGAATTTTGAATTATCTATGACTTCGCCACAACAAGCGCAACTCCAGTCGGAAATTATGGCAATGCCTAGCTGGTTACGCCGCCCTATCGGCAAAGCTAGTGAACTCTCAACAGTACAACGCATTATTAAGCAGCGCCAAATTCACACGATTTGTGAAGAAGGACGCTGCCCCAACCGGGGAGAATGCTACGCCCAAAAAACGGCTACTTTTTTATTAATGGGTCCAACATGTACACGTTCTTGTGGTTTTTGTCAAGTAGATAAAGGCCATGCGCCAATGCCAATTGACCTAGGGGAACCACAAAAGGTAGCAGAGGCGGTACAGCTTTTAGGATTGCGTTATGTGGTGCTAACTTCTGTCGCTCGTGATGATTTACCGGATCAGGGTGCAGGGCACTTTGTAGCGACAATGGAGATGATTCGCCAGTTGAACCCAGACACTCAAATTGAAGTGCTGACACCAGATTTTTGGGGTGGTGCGGGTATTGGGGTAGAAAATCAACGCCAGCGGATAGAGATGATTGTCAGGGCAAAGCCTGCTTGTTTCAACCACAATATTGAGACAGTGCGACGGTTAACTGGGCCAGTGCGCCGAGGCGCAAAGTACGATCGCTCACTGGAGGTGTTGTCCATCGTCAAAGAAAGCGATCGCGCTATTCCCACCAAATCAGGATTGATGCTAGGGCACGGAGAAACCACCGAGGAAGTCATCCAAGCCATGAGGGATTTAAGAGCAGTAGAGTGCGATCGCCTGACTATCGGTCAGTATATGCGTCCTTCTTTAGAACATCTACCAGTCCAAAAATACTGGACACCAGAGGAATTTGATGAATTGGGCACCATCGCCAGTCGTATGGGATTCAGCCATGTCCGTTCTGGCCCCCTGGTTCGCAGTTCCTACCATGCAGGGGAAGATGAGGGCGTAATGGGGTGATGACGTGATGGGGTGATGGAGAAATGAATTCAAATTATCCCCTTGTCTCCCCCAATGCCCAATGCCCCATGCCCAATTCCCAATTCTCTATAATATTTTTAAAGAATTTGGCGAATTGGTACATCTGTTTGGTATTTCTAAAACAGTCGTAAATTTAGGAGAACAGCTGATGACCGCTAAAAATGCTAAACCTTCCTACGCCTTCCGCACAGGTTGGGCATTACTGTTACTAGCTATCAACTTCTTGGTAGCTGCTTATTATTTCCACATCATCGAATAGTTTTAGATGTGGAATGGTGCTGCTTAAATCGTCCCTTTGAATAAACCTTTGGGACGAATGAGCAGCACCAAAATCATAATTAACAGCGCTATACCTTGTTTATACTGTGAACCCAGCCAAAGGGTGCTAAGTTCTTGAGCGATCCCAATAATAAAAGCTGCAGCGATCGCACCGTAAGGATTGCCAATCCCTCCCAGAATTACAGAGGCAAATAAAGGTAAAATTAAGAACCAACCCATATTTGGGCGTACAGCTGTAATCAAGCCGTACATACTGCCTCCCAAGGATGTAAGCGTAGCTGCAATTACCCAAGTCCAGAATATAACTTTGTCAACATTAATACCAGAAACTCTGGCTAAGTCCAAATCATCAGCAACGGCTCGCATGGCTTTGCCAATTTTGGTATTTTGTAGCAGGTAGTGCAGCCCTACAATTGCCAACACTGCTAATCCCAGCACCAAAATTTGATTTTGTGGTATTTTTAAGCCCCAGAAGTCCAAAGCCGGGGTAATTGGTATATCATAATTTTGGTTTTTGCCGCCCCAGATAAAAATAATGCCATTGCGAAGGAATAAGGCTAGTCCGATGGAGATAATAATCAGGGTCGTAGAATTAGCGCGGATGGAGCGCATCTTTGATCACAGCAACTTTTCCGACAATAACATTGCTGCTACGGTTCCCACTGTGGCCAAAATCATGGATAGCCAAATATTCACCCCAATAGTATTTATGAACAGAGTTAGATAGGCTCCCAAAGTGAGAAAGTCACCGTGGGCAAAATTAGACAACCGTAAAATCCCATAAGTTAGGGTAAGTCCCACTGCTGCTAGAGCAATAATGCTCCCTACAGCGATGCCGTTGACAATTAATTGAGCAAATTGTAGATCCATAGTCTGTAGTTACTGTGAAAAAATTTTAGGTGAGTGATTTCATACACAATTTTTTGAGATCTAGGTCACATTCGACACTATAAGTTATGATTTACAAATAACTAATAATTGTGCGCTAATATACATAGAATCCTGCTCGCACTTTTTGAGTGCGACGCTAACTTTGTTCAGCGGTCTAGTTGACCATGCAGCAGTATTCAAGCTTACCAGAACAAAACTCACACAGAGATGCAACCCCGACACTTTTGAAAACAATCCAGCAACTTCGCGCACAGTTGTGGCTGGAGAGCAGCTTGAACCAGTTGCAAAGTCACCTCAATGATTGCCTGCTTTCTGTTTGTACAACTGTGCCACAGCCAGCAGACACCGAGGCAGAAATTTTCCAAACCTTGGTAAACTATCTGCAGAGTGCTTTGAATACGACTACGGTGGCGGTCGTGTTGGTTCAACCACAAAAAACAGTTGGTCACGTTTGCTATATTTCTCGTTCCTCATCCCTCACCTCACAAGATTCACTCCTAGAAGTGAACCTGAAAACAGGTAAACAGCTAAGTTTGAAATTGCTTGAGGTTGTAGAACTCGAAGATGTACAGCACCTGGAAAAGGAGGAGTCGCCAATTGCTTGGCGATTAGCGCATGATGTTGGCGGCGTTATGGGCTGGCTAATTATCCCTGTGGCGCCCCCAAGATCTGATTGGGACTTATTCAAAGCATCACAAGCTCAACTCAAATCCCAATTAATTACACGGGCTACCGAGGGGTTTGCTGTAACTTTGGCACAGCTGAGAAAAATACAATCTTTGGAGCAACAGTCTCAAAATTTAGCCAGTGCTAATCAAGAACTAGAATCGCACCAATCAACTCAAAAACCAGTTTTTGGCAAATACCAGTCACGAAATTCGCACACCCCTTAGTTCCATTATCGGGTTTACTCACCTGCTCTTGGCGCAAGGCTATGATTCTACCAGAGAACGCCATCAAGAGTATTTAAATATTATTCAGTCCAGCGGTAAGCACCTTTTAGCGCTAATTAATGATATTTTGGATCTCTCTAAAATTGAAGCTAACCAGCTGGAAGTCCAGTGGGAAACTGTGAATGTGCCAGCATTGTGTCGTAATGTTTTAGCACTGGTGAAGGAAAAAGCTGGGAATAAGGGATTGAAATTGCTTCTAGATATAGACCCCAATGTCACCACCCTGGTAGCTGATCCCTTGCGACTCAAGCAAATGTTGTTGAATCTCCTCTTCAACGCGCTAAAGTTTACTACTACGGGAACTGTTGGCTTAAAGGTCTTAAAAAAAGGTGTATTTGTGCATTTTACAGTTTGGGATACTGGTGCTGGTATCTCTCAGAAGATCAGGCGCAACTGTTTCAACCCTATTTCCAAATTGCCAACACCGTAGCTGGGCGCGAGGAAGGGACAGGTTTGGGGTTAGCGGTAACTCTGAAGCTTGCTCAGATTCACGGTGGTTATGTGGAAGTGGAATCTGTTGTTGATCGGGGATCGAATTTTACCATCGTACTTCCCCTGACGCCAATTGGGGCAGTAGAGCAAGATGAGGGCGATGAGGAAGCAACTTCGTCCTTATCTTCTTCATCACCTAACTCCATCATCCCTAGTTCCTCTCCAGAGATTTTGTTGGTGGAAGATGACTTACCCAATGCCGATATGATGGAGGTTTACCTAAATAGATTGGGCTATGAGGTGATTTGGGTGGAAAATGCTGCCAAAATGTGGGAAGTTCTGACAAAGTTAGTTCCAGCAGTAATTTTAATGGATATACAGCTACCAGATGCAAATGGACTCGACCTAGTACAGCAGCTGCGAGAACATCCGCAGTATCGGTTGATTCCCATAATTGCCCAAACAGCAATGGCCATGAAAGGCGATCGCGAAATCTGTCTGGCTGCTGGTGTGAATGATTATATTTCTAAGCCGATTGATTTACCTTTGTTAGGAAATTTGGTAGCAAAATATAGTCAACCAATAACCTAGTACTGTGTCTCATTAATTTTGCGGGGTATGTAGTAAGCACTTTAGTGCTTTAATGAGCGATAAATCGCTCACTACGTAACCATCATAATTAATGCCATAAACCACTAGGGGGAGTGGGGGAATTCTCAGCACTCATAACTGACAAGTGATTACAATAATATCTGTTGGGTGCTATAGGGTTTTGGTAGGAATTTGGCAATGATGGTGACAAAAAAACTTGAGCAACTAAAAGCTTTATTTGGCGAAATGGCGCAGGCGTTGATTGCTTACTCTGGGGGCGTTGATAGCACGTTGGTGGCGAAGATTGCTTATGATGTGTTAGGCGATCGCGCAATGGCTGTGACTGCTGTTTCTCCTTCGCTGTTACCAGAAGAGCTGGAAGATGCTAAAATCCAAGCCGCTACTATTGGGATTGGTCATAAAATCGTTGAGACTTATGAGATGGAAAATCCCAATTACACCTCTAACCCTGTCAATCGCTGCTATTTTTGCAAAAGCGAATTGCACGATACTCTCAAGCCTTTAGCAATTGAGTTGGGTTATCCTTATGTGGTGGATGGGGTGAATGCTGATGATTTGCATGATTATCGCCCAGGAATTCAGGCGGCTAAAGAAAGAGGTGCGCGATCGCCTTTAGCGGAAATCGGTGTCAGTAAAGCCGAAGTCCGTCAACTTTCGCAACAACTTGGTTTACCTTGGTGGGATAAACCGGCTCAACCTTGTCTGAGTTCCCGTTTTCCCTATGGTGAAGAAATTACCATAACTAAGTTACAACGAGTTGGTCGAGCAGAAATTTACCTGCGAAAGCTGGGTGTGAAAAATTTGCGCGTGCGATCTGTTGGCGATACAGCACGCATTGAATTACCGCCAGAACAAATTAAAGATTTTGTTTTGACAACGGATTTAACCTCCGTAGTTTCCACATTGCAAAATTTAGGATTTGTCTACGTAAGTCTTGATTTAGAAGGTTATCGCAGCGGTAAGTTAAATCAGGTTTTAAATCGGGAAGTTGTTACCAATCCCCAATCCGAAAATTAAATAATTTCTGCTTCCACAGGAACTAGAATGCAGCCATTAATTTTCCAGGTATTATCGGGCTGTTTTTCCATTAAATATAATGCTCTTACAGGTAGTCCATCAGGGCTAAGTAACAACACTGGCTGAGTTACATTCCCTTGAATGCTGGTGATTTCTTCAAATAATACAGACCGAGGACGATAAACCGCTGGATAACCCAACTTTACCATCTCCATAAAGTTTTCTGGGTTGCGGAATTGCACTTGAATTTCGGGACTAGCAAAAGCAAATGCGCCGATAGGATCGTCGTTTTGAAAGGCTTGTAATTGGCTTTCAATAACAGAACGGATGGCGATTAAATCGCTATGAGTTACTTTCATAAATCCAAAATGGCGATGGCGATCGCTCAGTTCTCCGGCTGAGTTAGTTTTAATTCTATCTGCTCAATTGCTGCTCGCCAAACATCATACCCCTGTGGCGATAGGTGTAATCCATCTGTGGTCAAATCGAAGCGCAAATTACCTTCAAAGTCTGTAAACCAACTATGGATATTCTGATAATTAGCTCCTTCTTCTTTGGCGATGACCGCTAGTTGTGCGTTAAGATGGCGAATACGGCTATTGGAAATTGTCGGCAGGTGAGTAGGCAGAATTGATTGTATAATAATTTCGGCTTTTGGGTGGTTCTGGCGTAGGCGGCGCATAATCTGACGATGATTACGCAAAATTACTTGATCGCTGATACCCTTGCGTAAGTCATTGATCCCCACCATAACGTAGATCACATCCGGTCGAGTTGCTGAAAACGCCACTAATCTTTTCAACACACCACCAGAGGTATCTCCAGATATACCCTGATTTAGCCACAATTTATCAGCAGTGAGTTTTTCTTTGGGAAACCACATGCTTAAAGAATCACCTACTAAGATACTCAGATGATTTGTACCTTGAGTTTGAGCAAGTGCTTTAGCTTCTAAGGCTAATAAATTTTTCCAGTCCTCATAGGTTAGTTGCTCTTTTTTGGCTGACGCTGACAATGATTGCCAGCTATGATCATCGACACCTTTATTAGCCTGACCTGTTTTGAGATCCGCTAATCTTTGGTAATATAGTTGACTGCCAGATAACAGTGTGCGGTTGGATGCTTGAGGAATGGGTTGAAGTGATGATACTTTTAGTGTCGCTAATTCTTGTATAGGCTGCAAAGCTTGGTTACTCACCTCTGGTAACGAAGTATCCCCAGAGGGAATTATTCTCTTACCTAATGTTAGCTGCGAACCCTGTTTTAAATTCCACTCGATTAGAGAATTTTCCGGCAGGATAATCGACACCTGTGGAATAGTCGATGCTGGTATTGCCAATCCTGTTAACAAACTTACTGCCAATAGATAAAGTTCCTTCATCATTTGATTTCTCCTATACTCACTGTTTTTACCTATGACAGTATGAACTGGCTGGATTTGAGAAAATTTTACTACGTTTAAATTATTATTCTTATTTAGATTGTCTATCTCTGTAAAGTAGGTTTACTGAATTAAAGTTGACAATTTACAATTCCTTTAAAGCAGCATTGCGGAGAAACATAAGTGAATATCCTTAGTATTTTACAATACTAATACTTAAGATAAATCTTCAAAAAGAAGTAAACTAATAAAAATTCAGTTCTTTGACTGAGAAATTTTCTCCTATTCCGACAAGCACCCACTCCCGTTGGGGAAGCCAAGGGACTGATAATTAAACAATCTCCAATTTGTCTGGTGCGTAACACAACCTAATAAGTTAAGTAGAGCGGCGTAAATAATTAAAGGTTTGTAGTGTGGACTTTAGTCCTCATTTGTTCGCTACGGGAATACTACGAAAATAATCTCAAGATTCTTTACATTACTTAACCTACTTTGATTTATTCTCGCCCATGCACTCGCCTTGGGGAACCTTAGCGCTCCGCGAACAGCGAAAAAGTCCGCAACGCCGCCCAAAGCAATCGCGCCGGTACAATCAACAGTTAAATTTTTATGCTTAAACTTGTCAATATGCGTATTAACAAGATAAATTGTGTTCTAGAGTTATATAGAAGAACTTCGTTAGAAGTGCTAAGATTTAGGCGAAGTTATGAATGATTCCCTCAGATTTTGTGGCTAGAGCTAGTACCGCGATCGGTGTCAGTCCAATTATTAAGGAGATTGTGCAAAAACAGGCACATTCTACACGTTTGACCCTAAAAGAGGTGATTCTTATGGGGATGTTGGCAATTGAAAAACTTGATGATCAAAGTCGTCAAGACTTAGCAGATCAAGTACATAAAATGCAAGTGAATGGAGAAATTTGAATTAAAAGTTAGGACTAAAGTCTACCCCTGTTAAGGTGTACTATTAAAAAAAGTACATTTACAACAGTCCAGCGTTGAAAGTAAGTTTGTGAAATTAAAATTCCACAGACTGTTTCTTGTCAGAAGTTGGTAAAGACGGCTACGGATGTGTCTCCATCACGGGTTGATTCGTTCAAACATACAACTCACGACGAGATTTTATTCATAACATCTTGCTGAAAAACTTTGCCTGTTGGAGAATCACCAACTTGCTTCAATTCTTCTAGTTCCTCATAAGGCATTGAGGCATGTTGGCGAATCATAAAATACGCTTGTCTTCGAGCAATACCAACTAAAAATCCACGAGTACATAAGTTGCGATCGCGCAGCGTCTCCGAAGGAGAATTGCCAATCCAAACAGCACGGGCTTCTACGGTTGGCAATACGGATGAGAGCGATAAATCGCTCATTAAAGCACTATACCGCAAGGCGGAACCCGCAGGGTAGTGCTTACTACATACCCCTCAAAATTAATGACATGAAGTACTAGTTAATTCCCGACAAATTTTTTCACGATTGCTAGCGCCTCAGGGGGAATCTCCGTAACTAAGCGAATGGGAATAGCCTGAGTGGAAGCAAACTCAGCATAATCTGGGGTGAGAAAGGTAGCGTATTTGCTAGCTTCTGGTGTCATCTGTGCCGCAAAAGCCAACGTTATGGCTTTGACGTATTTGCGAATGTCAGCCGCTTGATCACCGAAAACTTCACCACCATAGAAAGGTGTATTTGCTTTTCCTATCTGATCTAAAGTATAATTGGGATCTTTCACACTTAAATGAGTACCCCCAAGTATACCCACCAGCCATTTAGGGGATGGAATTTTGGTAAATGGCACAATTTGATCAGATAAAGCTGGAACAGTTTTATCTGCAGAACCTGTCAACATCAGACTAGGTACTTGGATCTTGCTAAAACCAGTTTCGCCAAAGAGCAAAGAACTGGTAGGACTGAAAAACATTGCCCGTTTGATTCGAGAATCGCCCAGCTGATACCTATTTTCTGGCAAATCTTGGGCAACGCACTGGAGAGTTTCTCCAAAACTGAACTCAGAGACTTTTTCTTTGCAACGTTTTTTGAGGCCTTCTAGTTGTAACTCTGCTCCTGCAATTTCTAAGGCTGTACTACCACCAAAAGAATAGCCAATAACCATCGCGTTATTCGTGGCCAGTTTCCCTTGTAGGGGGTTATTAGCTGTTTGGTTGAGTTTTGCTAGTTCATCGAGAACAAAACTGATATCTCTAGGACGATCTAAAAACTCTTGGGCTTTTAACAGGGGAGTGTTGTTTTTGATTGCTAAATTGACATAAGTCTCATCACTACCAGGATGTTCTAAAGCTACGAATACATAACCGTGGGATGCTAAATGTTGTGCCAAATAATTCAAGTCTGTGCGGACTGAACTATAGCCGTGACTATAGACAATTACAGGTTTGTCAGCAGTTACAGCGGTTGATCCAATAAATATCAACGGGAATTTGACGTTGGCGCTTTTGGTCATTCCATATTAACTTCATTACCTGGACTTGAGCGTTTCCCGGTTGACTAGGATCAAAAGAGAAAGATATTTGGGGTTTTGCGGGGTTGAGTAGAGGCGAAATCGCCAGCATAAATTGTTGAGTTAACCAAAAACCTGCATTCAAATTTTTGGCTACTGTAAATGCTTCTGGCAAATTAATTTCTAAGTTTTTACTCGGATATGCATCTATAAAACTGAGTATAGAAAGCCCCTTTGGTGCATTAGAGCCTAAGACAAATCCTGCTCTGAGTGCTTGGACTCCAGCTGTGTCTTGTCGGACTAGAGCCGTAGACATATTATTGAGAAGTGCAATGCCAATCTCCGTATTGAGTAACCGACTAACTGTTACCACATTCATTGGTACATTAGTCCTCAATGCACCCAAGATCAAGTCCTGTTGTGATTGGGATAAATGTTTGGTGTAAGAATTCAGACTTTCAGGAAATTTTCCAGTTTCGGCTGCTGTTTGCAGATCTGCAACAGGTATCGATTCAGCAAACAGACCAAACCGCACAACAACCGTTTCCGCAGCTTGTGCAGAGGTATTGTTGCCAACAAGCTGTGTGAGTGCGATGACGACTACCGCCGCAGGCATCGCTACAACCGCCGTAGGCATCGCGCAAAACAAACCTGTAATGATCTTTACACTTCTCCAGATGCTTCCCATAAACCTATGTGAGTACGATGTTTAAGAAAATATACTCGATGGTAGGGTATTTGACTACCCTATGTAGTAACAAATTTCCCAGTGCAATTATTCCGAGTTGGAAAAATAAAAAGGGCTTTGGAAAACAGAGAAGCCCTAGAGAAAGATTTATTGCCTTTTGCCTTTTTTCTTAAACTTTGTTACCATTCACAAATTGCCACGGGTAGCCTGTTCACGTTCAATAGCTTCAAACAACGCCTGAAAATTACCGTTACCAAATCCCTGTGCGCCTTTACGTTGAATGATTTCTATAAAAAACGTCGGTCGAGTCACTAACGGTTTGGTAAATATTTGCAGCAGATATCCTTCATCGTCGCGATCAACCAATATTTTCAGATCCTTGATCACATTTATATCCTCATCAATTGGCATCAAATTTTGTTGCAAATTGTAGTAATAAGTATCTGGTGTGTCGAGAAATTCAATGCCATTGTTACGCAATTGTTTTACTGTCTGAATAATGTCGTTAGTTCTCAAAGCAATATGTTGTACACCAGGACCATAATGAAAATCTAAATATTCTTGAATTTGTGATTTTCGATAACCTTGAGCAGGTTCGTTAATGGGAAATTTAATCCGACCAGTATTATTTTGTAAAACTTTTGAAGTCAGACATGAATATTTAGTTGATATATCATCACTGCTGAATTCTTGCTTTTGGTGAAAATCCATAACTGTGCGATAAAAATCTGCCCATAGTTCCATTTTACCTAATTCGACATTGAGAGAAATATGGTCAATTTCTGTCAGACTACTGAAATTGGATTGTATACTACTTTCTATGGGATGATATTCTGGAGCAAAACCTGTATAGTTATGGCGCTCCACAAATGAATGAGTTACGTCCTGGCTATACCCTGCAATTGTAGCTTTGACAATATGTCCATTTTGCTCCTGGAAAATTGTTGGTTCCAGTATTGGCGTTGCTCCCCTAGCCACGGCTTTTTGGAAGCAAGCACGCGCATCGTCAACGAGTAGAGCGATATCGTGAACTCCATCACCATGCAAATTGACATATTCAGCAATGGGACCTTCTGGCGTCAGCGCCGAGGTAAACACAAAGTGAATATTGCACTGCTCTAGTACAAACGAGCTGCGATCGCGCAGGCCGGTTTCCAGTCCAGCATAGGCGATCAGCCTGAACCCAAAACATCTCGAATAAAAGTAAGCAGCTTGCCGAGCGTTACCAACATAGAATTCTACATAGTCAATTTTCTTGAGTTTTATTGAATCATTTTCCTGTAACTCGACTAATTGATCTTGTGTGAGTTGCATGGGATCTTCCTCAATCTGACTAGCTGTCAATGGCTGATTTTTTTAACAGGTCTGTTCTAGATAATTGGAAGTATAGAGTACTTGTACTACTGAAAGTCAACTCACTTAAGGCATTCTTAAATCTGCTGGCGGTAAGATATTATAATTTATTTTTGATTTTATCATCTGATTCCCTCACAAAATACATATCATAAATCAGTTAACATCAGCATACAAGTTCACTCTAGGGAATAAAGATTATTCTGTTGAGATATGACACATAAAATTATAATTTTTGGCTCCTAGTGCTGAGTCATTTCTAATTATGCATATTTTTCTATTGTAGATAATGTTACATTTCCTATCATCTAAGTAATGATAGCATTATTCATTAATTGACATCAGATACATCAATACTATTCCTTGATTATATGCGGCGTAAATTTATCTATATTTTAATTCTACTCCTCTCTATGATGATTATTATAACATCCTGGACTGTAAATGATTCCGATTGTGACTTTGAAGCTTTTCTAGCATCAAAAACCCAAAAATTTCCAATCCAGGCGAGCAAGGTTGTGGTTCAGCCGTGGCGTGGTGAACACCATGTATATGGCATCTTTATGGTTCCTGATGAATACAAGCAAACCCCATTTTTTGTGTTAACAGTTAAAGGTTTTGGTAGCGAATGTTCCCGTCCATTTGGCAATAGCCAAAACTATGATGACATCTTTGCCTTACCGGGAACACATTTGATCAAAGATTATTTGAGAACTCGAATCGCTCTGAGGTTAATTCTTCAAGGTTTGTATTTTCAGCTAAATGATCAACAGAACTGGACTCTGACCTACCCTCAGCATAATACTGATAAAGTTGATGATTGATTGCATTTTATATGAGGCTGCACATTAAACGCCCTCACTCAGACTCACAAAAGTAGCGCCAACACCAACTTTGACAACTTGTCTTTTGACAAACCCAATAATTTAAGGTAAGTTTTCGCACTATAACCGTACTGATTGACGAGTGCAGAGTAAAGTTATTCACCTTAGTCCCCTAGTACTCTGTCTCATTAATGTTGAGGGTTATGTAGTCAGCACTAAAGTGCTGTAATGAGCGATAAATCGCTCACTACAAAGCCCACAAAATTAATGTGGTTGAACATTAGTCCCTAGTTGCAGAACCTTAATACATGCTGGATTTATTACTGATAACGATCCTGGGGTTCCTTGGCAGTTTTGGACATTGCTTTGGGATGTGTGGCCCCCTGACAGTGGCATTTTCTTTGTCTCATCAACAGGAAAAATCTGATTGGCGACAGCAAGTAAAATTTCATGCCTTGCTGAACCTGGGGCGGATGTTGAGCTATACTCTAGTCGGTGCTGGTATTGGGGCGCTGGGTTCGGTGTTGGTCGAGAGTGGACAGCTAGCGGGTATTGGTAGCGATTTCCGCCGCTGGATCGCAATTATTACTGGCGTGATGCTGATTTGGTTTGGGTTGGGACAAGTAAAACCCAACTTTCTTCCGCGAATTCCGGTGTTACATCCCTTATTACAAGCAGGGTTACACAACCGCTTGAGTGCAGGAATGGTGCAGCTTTCCTTGCAAACCAAATGGTGGACACCAGCGCTATTGGGAATGACTTGGGGTTTAATGCCCTGTGGTTTCCTGTATGCTGCTCAAATTAAAGCTGCTGAAACTGGTAATTTGTGGATGGGTAGCGCCACCATGCTGGCCTTTGGCTTGGGTACTCTACCCACGATGTTAGGTGTAGGTGTTTCGACTTCTTTGGTAAGTCAAGACAAACGCAGTCAGTTATTTCGCTTGGGTGGGTGGGTGATGCTGATCATTGGGATGATTACCTTGTTGCGGACTGGTGACACAATGGTAGATTACACAGGACACGCCGCCTTAATCTGCTTGATTATAGCACTGATTGCTCGTCCCCTTAGCAGTTTTTGGGCGTCACCGCTGCGTTACCGCCGTGGTTTGGGAGTAGCAGCCTTTGTGCTGTCTGTGGTTCACACCATCCACATGATTGAACATTCACTGCAATGGAATTTTGCCGCCTTTTGGTTCTTACCCCTAGAGTTTCAATGGGGGATGGCGATAGGTGCTATGGCATTAGTATTAATGACTCCCGCCGCTTTCACCAGTTTTGATTCATTACAAACTTCTTTGGGTAAGCATTGGCGACAAATTCATCTATTAGGACTACCTGCTTTAGTCTTGAGTACCATTCATGCTGTGCTGATTGGTTCCCATTATCTGGGTTCCTTTCAGTCAACTGGGGGGAATAAAATAGCCACTGTGTTGATAGGAATTATCACCCTGAGTGTCTTGTTGATACGTTCGCGCTTTTTTTGGTCAATGTTAACTATAGAAAAATATTATGTCCCCCCTAACAAGTCCCGATCATAGTGCTGAGTGGGGGAGTGGGGGAGTGAAATTTTAGCTTTTGAGGCTGAAAGGGGCAAAGGCCTTACAGGGCATTGGTGAATCTTTCCCATGCCCCATGCCCCATGCCCCATGCCCCATTTCCCATCATTTTACCTATGCCGTTGTTGATGCCACTGCCAGGCATGGGCGACAATATCATTGATGCCTGGGTACTGGGGTTTCCAGCCTAAGATGTTTCTGGCTTTTTCACCACTACCGATCAGCGCTGGGGGATCACCAGGACGGCGATCGCGCTCTTGGACTGGTATTGTTAGTCCTGTAACCTCTGCAGCTGCTGCGATTACTTGTTTGACTGAGAAGCCTTGACCAGTACCTAAATTGAAAACTTCGCTGTCACCGCCTTTTAATAAATACTCTAAACCCAAAACATGGGCATCTGCCAAATCGCTGACATGAATATAATCACGAATACAAGTACCATCAGGGGTAGGATAATCAGTGCCGAAAATTGAGATAGATTCCCGCTGTCCTAAAGCTGTGAACAGGACTAAGGGAATTAAATGGGTTTCTGGGTTGTGGTCTTCGCCTAACAAGCCCTTAGGGTCAGCACCAGCAGCATTGAAGTAACGAAACCGCACTGATTTAAAATTATAGGCGGTATCAAAGTCAGAAAGAATCCGCTCGACCATCAACTTGGTAGCGCCATAGGGATTGATGGGATTTTGGGGATGGTTTTCTGGTATGGGCACGATTTCTGGTACACCGTAAGTGGCGCAAGTGGAAGAAAAAACAAATTTCTTCACAGAAGCCGCCAGCATCGCTTCTAACAGAGTCAGAGTACCCAAGACGTTATTTCGGTAATACTTAGCCGGGTCTGTCACCGATTCTCCTACGTAGGCATAGGCAGAAAAGTGCATGACTGCAGTAATATTGCGGGTTTTAAATAGATCATCGAGTAGGGGGCGATCGCCTGTATCTCCCTGGATCAGTTCTACTTGTAAAACCTTTTCTACTAAGTCGCGATGCCCATATACCAAATTATCAAGGATGATGACGTTGTAACCTGCTTGCTTGAGCGCCAGCACCGTATGGGAACCAATGTATCCAGCGCCCCCTGTGACTAAAATAGTTTGTTCTGTAGAAGACATAGTTTTTTCTTGTGAATTGACGACTACTCAATTAATTTAATTTACTGGTGCCCCATTACTCATCTGAAAAATTCTAAATAATGGACGCAGTGTTGGAAAATTGCACTAAAATCACTACGACGGTAGTCTTTGGGTGTGAGGTTTGAGGTATTTTGACTCAGGTAACGGTACGATTACAATTTGACGATAAAATAAATCCACTTCCCGATACCTCTAGGCTGACCGCACAAGATAATTTGAGAGTTAATCTATGTTTAGAACGCTCACGTTGATACTAGTGTGGCTGTTGATTGGCACTATTGCTTATTCCCTGTTCCAGAGATTCTATCCAAAAGGGACTTTTTTAGGGCGCGTAGTGTTAGGCATTTTGTTGGTAGTCTTAGTGCTGGCGTTTGTTAACCCGAATGAACCAGCTGTCGCCTCCTTATGGAAGTTGGTATCATTTCCACTCAAGCCTTTGGGAGCTTCAGTTTTACTGTTGATTTTCGGTGCCCAAAAGATTAACAAGGGCGGTATAGGCGAACCAGGTGGATATTTACTGGGTTGGTCCCTAGCGATTTTGTTGCTATCCAGCACACCCGCGATCGCCTACTTTCTGGTGAGGTCCCCTGTTGGCTCTTTACCACCATCTACCAGTTTAGTGGCTTTAGCCCCAGTAAATACCTCAGCTAACATCTCAGATGTGGTAGGCAATGGCATCCTACCTCAGGTTGATAGTACTGACATTACTCTGGCATTCAACACCCCGACAATTCAAGTCCCCACCTACCTGTTGCAAAATCCTCAGGAAATTAGGACACGTGGCTTGCGGATTGAAGACTTTGTACCAAGTGCAGAAACTCTGGCTTTAACAACCAGGGTTTGGGAAAGTTACCTCAACCAAATTTATGGTTACTTACGTGGTCGCTAGTAATCAGGCGAAAAAAGTAACAATAAAAAGGCCAGATGCTACGCCCTAGCGACTGGCCTGATTGAAAATGTTATTTCTGCCACAATCAAAGAAATTATTGCTGACATGGCAAAATCTCGACGGCTTGCTAAACTCGGTGCTTACCTACGTCCCTATTGGCGCGAAACAGCTCTTGGCATTCTCGCCTTGTTATCTGTCAATGGACTTGGTGTTTATATCCCCTGGTTGATTCGCGCTTGTGTTGATCAACTCTCGACAACCTTCAAATGGCATCAAATACTAAATTACGTTGTCATCATCATCTTGCTGAGTTCAGCAATGTGGTTCATGCGAATGGCTTCGCGTATCTGGCTATTTGGGGTGGGTAGGTTGGTGGAATTTGACCTCAAACAGCGGATTTTTGAACACCTACTCAAGTTGGAGCCTAATTATTTTGCCACTAATACCCCTGGCGATTTGATTAGTAGGGCTACCAGTGATGTGGACAATATTAAGCGGTTAGTAGGTTTTGCCCTCCTGAGTTTAGCAAATACGTTTTTTGCCTACATCCTGACGCTGCCAACGATGCTAGTCATTAGTGTTGATCTGACATTAGCCTCTATGGCAGTATATCCCTTGATGTTCTTGTGCGTGTTTTTGTTTAGTTCTCGCCTACGCCAACAACAAAAAGCAGTACAGGAAAAACTCTCTGATATCAGTTCACTGATTCAAGAGGATATGAGTGGTATGGCTTTAATTAAAATCTATGCCCAAGAAGAAAATGAACGTCGAGCCTTCGCCACAAAAAATCAGCAGCTGTTGGCGGCTAACCTCAAATTGGCAAAAAGCCGCAATACGCTATTTCCAATTATTGGCGGGTTAGCCAATATCAGTTCTCTGGTAATTATTTGGCTAGGAGCAACGCGGATTGCTGCTGGTACCCTGGCTGTTGGGGATCTTGTCGCACTATTAATTTATGTAGAGCGTCTAATTTTCCCCACCGCCTTGTTAGGATTTACAATTACTGCTTACCAACGGGGTGAAGTGAGTATGGATCGCTTAGAGTCGATTCTCTCTGTAACACCAAACATTCAAGACTCTGCCGATGCGATAAATTTACCCAAGGCGGAAGTTAAAGGCGAACTGACAGCGAGAAATTTCAGCTACACTTATGCTGGTTACAACACCCCCGCTTTAGATAACGTCAATTTTACCATCTACCCTGGGGAAACTGTGGCAATTGTTGGTGCCATTGGTTCAGGGAAATCGACCTTAGCAAATTCTTTACCACGGTTGTTGGATATTGAACCAGGGCAGTTATTCTTGGATGGCTTGGATATGACAAAAATAGCATTAGCCGATTTAAGAAGTGCGATCGCCTATGTCCCCCAAGATAGTTTTCTATTTAGCACTACAATCAAAAATAATATCCGCTACGGTGACCCACTCAGCGAACAAGAAAATGTCGAATCTGTAGCCAAACTTGCCCAAATTCACCCAGAAATCCAAAATTTTCCCGATGAATATGAAACTATCGTTGGTGAGCGTGGTATTACTCTTTCTGGCGGTCAACGACAACGTACTGCTTTAGCTAGAGCTATGCTGGTCGATGCCCCAGTGTTAATTTTAGATGATGCCCTCTCCAGCGTCGATAATCAAACAGCTACACAAATCTTGAAAAATCTGGCCGGCGGTACGGTCAGAAAAACTGTAATTTTTATCACTCATCAACTTTCTGCTGCAGCCGCTGCTGACCGAATTTTTGTGATGGATCAGGGAAAAATTGTCCAAAAAGGCAATCATTTAGAACTGGTACAACAACCTGGGCTTTATAGAACTTTATGGAGTCAGCATCAGGTGGAAGAATTACTGCATTAGTTATTTTCAGGTTGTGGGTGTCAACAAATTACTAATCTGTTGGGGTGTCAAGCCTATTAATTTAGCATGGTGGGGACTTCTACACAAAGGCGTAGCCGTAAGGCTTGTCGTTAGACATCGCACTTCCCTAATATCACAAAAGCGATCGCGTCTATACACTTCATGCCAAAGTCCAAGTCGTTGTAGGATAGCAAAGACAATATTTTTGGTATATACTATAAATGCGCTTTGAGTGGGACGAGAATAAAGCTGAGGTCAACTACCTACACTGATCTCCGGTGCAGTGTAGGCTTGCAAGAATCAGCTTGCAACTAAGAGATGACTACTGCTCACAAGCCATTACCTGATACGTACTTCCAGATGTTTCCCTAGTCTGGATTATTTACAAACCATCTGATTAGTGGTGCTTGCAGAAAGGACATTTTGGTAATGGTGAGCTAAGGGACTTACAACTTACACGAGAGGATTATCTCCATGATTCGTGTTCCAGTGTTAGATAAAAACGGTAAACCTATGATGCCAACAAAAGCCAGTAGAGCTAGACGTTGGCTTAAGGAAGGTAAAGCCAAGATTGTACAGAATGACCTCAATATTTTTGGCATTCAGCTATTAGTGGAACCGTCTGGTTATGACACTCAATCAATAGCTTTGGGATTAGACCCTGGTAAAAAGTTTACTGGCGTTGGTGTCCAGTCTGTTAAATTCACATTATTTATGGCACATCTAATATTGCCATTTTCAGATGTCACCAAAAAGATGGATGGTAGACGATTATTAAGACGTGCTAGACGAGGTAGAAGGATAAATCGCAAAGTAACGTTTAATCAAAGGGCGCACCGTCAAAAAAGGTTTAACAACCGCAAACAGAATAAATTGCCTCCCAGTATTCGCGCTAACAAGGAATTAGAATTACGAATTACCAAAGAATTAGTCAAATTATTTCCTGTAACTCAAATCACCTACGAATACATCAAAGCGAAAGGCGACAAAGGTTTTAGTCCTGTGATGGTTGGTCAAAAAGTGATGCTGGAATGGCTCTGTGAAATTGCACCAACCAATACACAAGAAGGGTGGCAGACTTCAATACTCAGGCAGCAATTAGGATTATCTAAAGACAAGAAAGACAAATCAAAACAAACTCCAGAGACTCATGCTCATGACGGGATTGCATTAGCATCTAGCAACTTCATGCGGTTTGAGAAATTCCACACTGCTAATAGTCGGGGACATCGCTGGGTAGGATTCGTTGCTATTACACCTGCACCATTCCGCATAATTGCGCGTCCAAATCTATTCCGTCGTCAGCTTCATTTCGAGAACCCTGTTAAAGATATTCCTGGCAACAGAAAGCGCAAAGGTGGAACAATTACGCCATTCGGATTACGTTCTGGTGACTTAGTGAAAGCTGAAAAAGCAGGTAAATTTTATATTGGCTGGATTGGTGGCTATACGCAGACTCCAAAAACTAAAAATGTTTCTGTGTATGACCACAACTGGCGCAGAATTGGGCAATTCAGCCCAGCAAAAGTTCAACTTATCAAACGGAGTACAAAGCTATGTGTAAAAGCATAAAAGATTGCTTGTTTTGTCGCTGTCCTCCTACCTCTTCTTGCTGTGCAAGAAAATGGTCGCAGGACGCAACAAAACAAGCCCGCAATTCCTCCCAACACCGAATCAGAGATTTCGGTGTGGGACTCCTTGCGGTTCCAGTTGAATTTTTTGAAACATGGCATTCAATTTGAGGAAGCTGTAACAGTTTTTGCCGACCCTTATCTCATGTTTACGGAGGACTCTAGCCATTCTCAGGGAGAAGAAAGGGAATGGGCAATTGGTGAAATGGAAGATGGCTTAATTGTTGTGGTTGTTTTTACCATGCGAGGTGAGGGAATTAGGATAATTAGTGCGAGAAAAGCGACAAAAAGGGAGTGTCAAAAATATGAATCAGGAATCTGAGTTTCCTTTTGACAAAGCAAGACGAGTTACACCAGAGGAAAACCAAAAATTCAGAGATGCGATCGCAAATCAGTTTGGGGTTACACTCAGGAAGCGCGGACGACCTGCTAAGGATGAAGAGGAAAAGTATGAGCCGATTTCAATCAGATTTCATCCTAAAATCATAGCCTGGGCAAAGGAAGAAGCAGAAAAGCGAGGGATAGGCTATCAAACGGTTATCAATGAAGCACTATTGGAGAAAATAGGCTAAAACTTATAAGGCGGAATTAGGAAACATACGAGCTGTTCTACGATGGTTCTTGTGAGTGGGACGGAATTGCTCCACTTGCAGAAGCACTTAAGCGTTTACCATCCCTTCTACCACAGTTGCGCCAAAAGACGGCAGTAAGATACTTCTCTTCTCAGCCCCCTGTATAAACCTCTTACCTCCATCGGTAAATTCTTTCCTAGAAATCACTTAGAGTAATAACTCTGTTAGTTTTGCTGAGAATGTGGGTAGGATAAATTACTAAAAAACTAATTTCGGTCAATCGATGCTAAAAATTCAGTTATCAGGATATTCTACCCCATTACAGCATCGCCATATTGGCGCGATCGCAGCTCTAGTATTGATTAGCCTGCTCAGTTCATTAAGTGGATTACCAGTTCATCACGCCATCTCTAATTGTTGGGAAGGTTTTGTTTGGGGAATCGCCCAACCAGTAATTAGCTTGGATCATTTGACTAGTCTCGTGGCTATTGGCTTAATCTCGTCCTTAATTCCACATGGTACTTTGATCGCCGCATCTTTTGTGATCGCCACAGTCTTTGGTACCATTATTCATCTCTTCCCGCTGAATTTCACAGGAACAGAAATAGCGATCGCTCTTACCACTATTAGCTGTGGCGCTATGCTGGTGATTTCACCACAACGGAACTGGGTAGCACTCGCACTAGTAGGAGCGATCGCTGGTTTGTTTCATGGTTATGCTGATGGTGAATCGATCATCGGTACTGGAATCATCCCCCTGGTTGCCTATGTATTAGGCGTTACTTTGACTCAGTATGTTGTTGCTATGAGTGCTAGAGAAATTAAGCCCCTCTTATCCAGTAAAATTCGCTTTACTGGTTTAGCTTTTTGTGCCCTCGGTATGATGTTTTTGAGCTATTCCATGAAATAGTCGCCCTGTCAGCGTCATTCATGTTTCCACAATAATTCACTTGTAGTCAGGGCTTCAGCCCTGCTTTTATGCAAATTAAATGCTTATTAGCTTAACTGCGGTGAACTAAAACAAGTTAAATAGATAGGGAGATGGCGTCTTTGGAATCCATAGCTTTGTTGAGTGAAGAAAATTGGGCGTTGCGGAATGTGGGATGAAAGTCAAAAATTCCATTTCTCTCTCTCCTCTTCCTCTCTGCGCCACCCTTCTCCTTTGGAGACGCTCCGCGAACGGGTTCCGCCTTAGCGGTACTGCGACTCTGCGTGAAAAAAAACATACTTTCAATCAGCAACGCCAAAAATTGCACCAGAACTATCAATTTCTATTGCCATATCTATGTATATTTACTTGATTTTGACCAAGATTCCCAAATTCGTGATTTTTTATAAATTTAAGATAAAGTATAGAAAATATATCTCAAGGAGGATGTAAAAACTTTAGATATTTTTTCTGGAATTTGTTTTGTTATAATTTGCTACTAATCGATTAGGGAAGCTAGAACATTAAATTCTTCACTTAAAAAATGTATCTAGCAGATAAAACATGTCCCTAAAAAAGCATGGGATAGTACATCTTTCAATTTAGGTTAATAGATGCGAGTTTTACTTGAAAAATTATCAATTTGTAGGGGTAACAACGCCTCTATCATTCAGTAAATATTTCTCAAAATGAGGTAGTAAAAATGATTTCTACAGCAGTCGAAGTTAAAATAAATCGTTTGGAATCTATTGTTGAACAAATCGGAGAAGCAGTACTCTCAACTACAGAGACAATTGAAAGTCTGGCAATTAGACTGGAAACTCTCAGTTTACAAGTTGAAGAACAGGGAAAACAGTTACAACAACAAGGTTATCAAATTTTTGCCTTGTGTGATGCTGTACAAAGTCTTGCTGAATCTCAGGATGATTCACTACAGAGACTCACCCAATTAACACAAACACTCAACAAGCTGATGTCATTAATCCAAGAATCCGATGAACAAGATTAAGGTACTGACAAAAAATAAATTAGGAGTAGGGTGCGTCAGACGGAAAATATTCAAAGCACATCAGTTTTCTGGTTTTCTGACGCACCCTAAAAATTGGATATTGTTGTAATTGTCAGTCCCTAATATTAGCCAACAATTATTAAGCAGATACCAAGCGTCGTAAAGATTCAGCACGGCGTTTTGCAGTGCCATTATTTGGCGCAAATTTCAGTGCTGCTTCATAAGTTTCTAGTGCTTGACTAGTTAATTTTTTCTTCTCATAGGCGTGCCCAAGATTATTCAGTGCTGTCACATAGTCCGGTTTACTTTTGATTGCTTCCTTATACTGACGAATTGCTAAGTCATATTGTTCTTGAGCAAAGTAAGCATAACCCAGCCCATTGTAAATAGGTGCAATATCCTTTTCATCCTCTTCTTCAGCCGCTTTCAGCGCTTTTTGAAATAGCACTATCGCCTGAGCAAACAATTTCTTCTCAGAATAAATACTACCCAATTCGTAATATTCTTGAGCTGTACCCTTGTCTTTAGTTAACTTCTTGTTCAACCTAGATAGGGCACTTTCACGCTTGCGAGTTTTGAAAATTTGCCGAAAAACACTCACAACCGTAAAACTAAGCAAACCTATGAAAATCGATAGGTAAACAACTGCTAGACTGTTATCCATTGCCTGCAAATACAAATATTAAACGTTCTTCTTTATTATCAGCTTTTTGTCAGTTGTCAGTTATTAAGAGGTGAGAGTTTAGTTTCTCCACTCCTAACTCAGCACTGAATTAGGGTAAACCCCAATATTCAATTCTTTGCTTGAGCCAACCTTCAGCTAGATAACGAGCTATCGCTTCGTTTACCTGTCGTCTTAAATCATCGTACTGCAATCCTTTGGGCATAACTACAGACAAAGGTTCTGTTGATAGCTTGGTGGGGAGTAGCCGATATTGAGGATATTCTTGCACCCAACCACTCAAAACGCTAGCATCGGCGGCGAAGGCTGCTACTGTATTGCTTTCTATTTGCTCTCGCGCTTCTTGATAGGAATTTACTCCTACCAATTGGGACTGAGGTAAAAAATATTGCACTTGGGCAATAGTACTAGAATTGTTGAGTACCGCAATTTTACTACTTTTCAAATCTCGCTGCTGCTGCAATGAGGTATCTTTAGTTACTATGACAGTGCCATCAAAGTAGTAAGGAACACTCAAACTCACCAAACGAGCGCGGGATTCGGTTGCTGTTACCCTAGCTATGGCAAAATCTACTTTATGGTTGAAGACTACAGATAGGCGATCGCGGTTGGCTACTGGTTGCAATTTGACAGCATCTGCTTTCCCTAGCAAGTCAGCTGCCAAATGCTTTGCTAAATCAATTTCCAAACCTTGCAAATTACCGTTAGCATCTCTAAATCCCAAGGGATGCAAATTATCTTTAACGGCAATATTTAAGTACCCGCGCTGCTGTATTTCTGGTAATTGGGCGGCTGATGCAATGTTTCCCGTCCCCAACCAACAAACAATACACAGAAAGATGCCGGATAATACCAGATGTAACCGACTATTTGCTTGCCATTTGTTACATCCGTTATTCATCCGTAATCACCTTTATCCTTTAGTTTGAGTTGCCAATTCAGCGACTTTGGCAAAGCTAGCTGGATCGAGAACTGCTAACTGTGCCAACATTTTGCGATTTAGCTGGACTTCGGCTTTTTTCAGATTACCAATCAACTGACTGTAACTCAAACCATGTTGGCGAGATGCAGCGTTGATGCGGGCGATCCATAGACGACGGAAATCGCGCTTTTTCTTCTTGCGATCGCGGTATGCACTCCGTAGCGCCTTCATCACCTGTTGGTTGGCGGTTCTAAACAGGGTTGAGTGGGAACCGCGAAAACCTTTAGCTAATTTGAGAATTTTATTGCGGCGTTTACGAGCTACGTTACCGCGTTTTACCCGAGTCATAACTTAATATTCCTGATATTCCTGACAAATTTACAAATATGGAAGCATCAAGCGCACGTTCTCTTCATCGCGCTCATGTACAAGTGCAGTCTGGCGCAATCCGCGCTTCTTGGTGGAGCTTTTGTGTTCTAGGAGGTGGCTTTTGAAAGCCTTGCGACGCACAATTTTACCTGAGCCGGTGGCACGGAATCGCTTCGCTGCTGCTTTACGGGTCTTGAGTTTAGGCATGGTCTAGCGTTGATTCGACACAATCCATAATTATATACTAAGCGCTCCACATTGGTAATGCTTTCACCAAGCCAATTTTAGATTTTAGATTTAAACCTCGTCCATTTTGCAACCTGGAGTGCGGGACGAAAAACCCGCTACTACCACCAGGGAGCAAGATGCTCCCACTACGCTATGGTTCTTAAAATAGATGGGGTTATCGGTTGAGTCCAATACACTCGTAAGGGCACGGCAATGCCGTGCCCCTACCACCGTATTTGTATCACCATTAAAGTAAATTGAAATCAGAGAAATTTACGTTCTTTACATAATTCGGTTTATTCTTTCTTCTCTTTTAAATTTTCTTGCTTGTCATCATTGCTCTTCTCATCCTGTTTCTTCTCTTGCACAACCTGGGTAGCATAGACTTCTACATCGCGTTGAATAATCTCTTCTACTTGGTTGGCGAAAGCACTAAATGCTTTGTCGTGGGTCATGCGTGAGAGGTTAAAGTAATTGCACAAATGTCTGCGAAGGTGCAGTCCAAGGGGATAAATCAAGCTTGGAGACTGGCTTTCGGAGTGCTTTGACTACTCCTAAATCTTGATTTTCTGGGGCAGCAAAGTATTTAATCGGGTCATCCGCTTTACCTTTGTCACAGGCAACACTAAAATGATACAAACCACGAAAAATCATCTCCAAAGAAATGCGGTCAAATGGTAAAGCTAATTCATCGGCAACTGCATCACCCAAATCAACTAACACAGCATAAAATAACCAAGTAGCCCAGACTTGTAGCTTGATACCATTAATAGAACCAGTCCATAAATAACATAGCCCCAGTAAGCGTTTTACTGTGTAGAAAGCTTCTTCAACTCTCCATCTTCGACGATATAAATCTGCGACAACGTAAGGAGGTAATATTTGTGGGTCGAGGACAGAAGTAATATAAGAATAGCTAGTTTTACCAACTTTTATCTCGATTAAACGTAAAGTCAGGTACCTGGTGCGCCACCACGACCAGTACCAAGTTGAATCAATCGATCTTTAAGAGAATGGTCATAGCTAAAAATCTTTAGATATTTAATAGATGCTTTGGCTTTTAAACGAGTAATAAAATGGACTTCTTGATTAATCAGTTGTTGTAAAAACAGGAAATGATAGAAACCTCTATCGAGTAAAATTAAAGTCTTGGCAGTTACTAAATTTAGTAATGTAGATTCAAAATTGGTGTCTGAAGCGGCAGGATTACTGTGAAACCAAACCTCGACAGGTAAACGGGTAACCAAATCAATAACTGTACAGATTTTACCTGCTAACTGTCCTGTTTTCAAATCTTCTAGGCTTTTTAGCTTGCGGAATAAAGCCTCTAATGTAGAGCCTAAGCCCTTCGGGCACGCTACGCGAACAGCAATCAAAATTCGTTCAATGGAGCCCATTATACGGAGGAACAGGTTGCTGCCTTTGTGGTTCCTGATGTGAAAGACTTGCTTACCTACAGTGAAATGGTTAGAAAAAATACTCTCGAATATCTTAAAGGATTAAAACCAAAAGATTTCGATAAGAAAGGTTAATCTGCCTCCCCCACCTGCTTCGATGGCTCATTCCGGCCGGAAAGCCCCTTCCTACGAGGCCTTTTAACCCATTGTTGGCTTGATGTTAATGCATGAAGTGACGGAACTTGCCGGACACGCAGGAGAAATATCATATATACGTGGTCTGCAGCGGGGAATGGATAAATAAACATATTTCCGATTGAATTGTTGTTCATGCAATCCTTCAAACAGGTTCTTTGGTGACGTATCGGTGGCAAATATTCTCGCGTGAAGTAGTCTTGCTGCCTCCGAAACTAAAATATGTTGTTTAACAAAGGGGCTTTTGTTAAGTAAAGAATAACGATAGTTGGAAAGTCCTTTTTGTGCCTTATTTTGTATAATTAAATGAAAGGGTGATTATTACTCGAAAACAAACTGGACAAGGAGATGAGCGATGGCTGACGTCAAAAGCGCCTATGAAATAGCGATGGAGAAGATCAAGGACATTGAACCTGCTACTCTGGAAGAGCGTCTGAAATGGAAGTTCGTCCCAAAAGGTGAAGAACTGGCCGGGAAATACATGAAAGATGATGTCAACTTGATGACCGAACTAAGCAAGTACAATGACGAAGAAAGAAAATATGTTGTGCAGGGCGTTTCAGCGATACTGATCAGGAATATTGACCTGCCGAAGAACGATGCCGCAAAGAAAAACAATCGCAAAGCCATGGACGGCATCAAACTAATCAAGAAAGACAAGACGGCGGTAGAGAACGTCTTCACCAAAATTAGATATATCTTCAACCACTACGCCGAACAGGGCGACCAGCAGAAAAAAGCAGGCCTATGAGCAGGTGAAAGCCCAGTTTGCCGAGAAACTCCAGCAAGCGGTGCAACAGCAAATGGGCACTAACTCCAGAATGGAAGTAAACGTGGAACAACATCCGCAATTCAAGGAAGAGTGGCGAAAAACACTGGTAAGTTTGGATAAGCAATACATTCAGAACCTCACCGAATACAAGCATGCTCTTCTGGCGATCAATTGAGTTATTTGTGTGGATGGGGTAGTCGATGGACATTGACGATGAGAAAATGCAAGAGGCTGTGGAGCACACTGAGATTCTCCGTGCGCCCAAACAAAATCTAACCACTTTCGGGACGACCAATATCTATTATTATCTTGTCACCGAGCCGGCTTATGCCGAGCTTGTCCCGAATACCAAGGAAACGGTTGTCAGAGAAGGCAGAGTTATTGCAGAAAAACCTCGAATTGTCACCCCACACTATTTGTCCTCCCTGGAAGGGTTCAGTGATAATGCCCGCCGGTATTTCGATTCTCTTATCCAAACCTATGGGAAAAATGTTGCCGGGACTATTATATGCCTATCGCAACGAGCCAAAAGAGATGAATATTGTTTCGGATAACCTGCTCGCGGTGGTAGCAAAATTGAATGAAAAGATTGATAAACGAGGAGACCCTCTGACGACCATCATCAAAGGCTTGGATGAAATGTGGGATGTTGCCCTAATCAAGTTTATCTTTGAGATGACACAACGGTCAGTTGATCACAATGCCAGGCAAATGAATGCCAGAGGTTTGCTGACGATGGATGATAAAGGCATTCCCGCCGATGCCAGATTCAGAATTGAGGGTTTGTTCCTTCATGCGGCTGCCGGCGATATGGACCCGGGTGTTTTGAAAGATGAACTTGACCGCTGGAATATTTTTCCCGGAATACGAGGACAGGTTTCTCAGCCTCTTTCGTAAATAAACAAAAAGAGATCGGGCCAGTTTAGTCCGAGATACTTATGGTCTCATCACTAAATGGATAAACTCTTGGGTCATTTTGCCTTAAGAATCTTGCCGTATCATTCGTACTCAATTAAACCAAACTCGGAATCCACGCTTTGATTAGTTTGTTTGCAATGGAATCCAATAACGACAAATCAGGGAAATCTCCATAACCTTGCGCAGCACTCATAATATTAAAGTATTCAAAACCCTTTCTTTTGTAAATGTCGCTTGCTATTTTGAGAGTTTTTTCTTCGTTTTGAACAAGTACTTTTTCGGCTGGAGTCAAGGCTCCATAAGCTTTTACTAAATCATGGCCATAATTATCTTTTACTTGATTCTGGGTTACGGCCTTTAGTTGTCTTGCCTTTATTTCAAGCTCGATTGCACGACACAATAGAAAGTAAGGTACCGGAGAGAATTTGTCAGGAGACTGGAAATCATTTTTACATTTCAGGTAATGAGTTGCCCACATGTGAAAAGCATCGGGAGATAGATTTATATGCATAGGTTCTGGGGAAATAATAATATTCATGAATTCGTCTTCTTAGCTAAATTTATGAAGGCACGGTGACATCATTGTACGTCATTCAGGTTTACAGAATCATTTTATGGCATGGGTATTTTAGTAACAATAGGAAATTAGCACCACATTATTGCTTTGTTAACTCTTCACAAGTTTTATTTATTATGCTTTTATTGTGCTGTTTATTTTACCGAACATGTGTTACGTAAAACGTTACGTAAAAGCATTGGCAAACCCTATCAGGACTCGCTGTGGCGTAAGTCTAGGCGGTCAAAGGGCTTAAGGTGTCTCTTTGTATTTTCTGGGAAATACAGTAAGCGGTAGGGTACTGGTTAGTGAATTATACATTTTGCCAACAACCCGCAGGGGACTCGAACCACCCGCCTAAGTTATGTTGAAAGTTAAGCAAAAAGTTCTATCTATCG
>CAVYXS010000232.1:0-11164 GCA_963772205.1 uncultured cyanobacterium | reverse complement strand
TTACGTAAAGTCTTTGAGGGATGGGGTTATGCCGTCTTGGAGCAAATCCAGGAAGTAAGTATTGACCTTGGAAACCCTATAAAACCTGGTAGAAGAATTAATGCCAAATGCAAATATAACCGCTGATAGATTTCATGTGATGAAGCAAGTAAATGATGAATTAGATACGCACGTAAAGCTGAGAAAAAAGCAGCAATGTCTTCAGAAGAGGAATCAGAAAAAGTTGTGAAATTAGACTGGAAAATAAAAGTAAATACAGCTTGTTAAAAATCAAAAAGATTTAAATGAAAAACAAAAAGATAAATTAGAATCCGTTCTGGATGCATCGCCAAGATTTTCTAAAATGCACGCCCTAAAAGAAGAGTTTAGGGAAATATTTGAAACGAAGTATTCTTGGGGAGAAGGAGTATTAAAATTACTTGATTGGATGCATGATGCTATGTCATTTTTTCCCAAAAGTATTGGGACAATTCAGAGATGGTTTGGAGAAATAGTTGGTTATTTTGATGGGAGAACAACAAGTGGAGTTGTGGAAGGAATTAATAATAAACTCAAGTTAATTAAAAGATTGGGCTATGGCTTTCGCAACTTTGAAAATTTCAAATTACTGTGGTTTGAATCATAATTTGGGAAAAATTTTGAACCATAAATCGAGTAAGAGTTAACGGAATTTCCTGCTTTCGCGCCAATCACAACATAAAACTTTGCATTCATACATGAGAGAGAGTTGAAATCCTGAAGCATAATTAGAAAATGAGTTTAAAAAACGCTTTCGGACAAAACTTGGACAAAAAAACCGTGGAAAAATCACCCAGTTATAAACTTTTAACTGAAGATATGGTTCAAAATACCAAGATATGCTTCACTTAAAGCCATGACCGCGTAGCGTTGTATTGCATAGTGAAAGTCTAAAACTGTCTCTAGATAAAGGAAAATACTCTATCTATGATGGAAAACTCTCATGAGAGAAGACGAATTTGACTATTGGTGTTCCCAACAGCAACTAACTAATTCTTGCAAAGACTTAATCGCCACAATTCGGGCTGCCCCACCTTCCCGAAGAGTACAAGGACGTGCCAAGAACGTTAGTGGAGTTTACCCTAGCCGGAAAATGGGTCAAACCATCCAATTCGAGAGCCACACAGTAGAACTGTGGGCGATTTATCAAATGGAACACGACCCACAGGTGTTAGAGTTCTATGACCAACCACCGCCATTTAAAATTCAGTACCAAAACTTTAGCGGACGAAAAATAGGTCATTACCATACCCCAGACTTCTTCGTACTGCGGATGACAGGTGCAGCCTGGGAAGAATGGAAAACCGAAACCGAATTAAAACGACTAGCCCAAAAATACCCCTCACGCTACCAAAAAACTGAAACTGGTCATTGGCATTGCCCACCAGGAGAAGCTTACGCCGAATCTTATGGACTCAAATACCACGTTCGCACAGATACCGAACTAAATCCCATATACACGGCGAACCTAATGTTTTTAGAAGACTACTTTAGGTTCACCGCCAATGTCCCCCTTTCCATTACAGAACAAATACTGTCTTCAGTCCAAGCCAGCCCAGGAACTACCATTGCCGCCACACTTGCATTCATACCTGGAGTACGTGCCAACGATATTTACGCCATGATTGCCACAGAGCAACTCTACGTAGACTTGTATGCAGTTCCCCTAGTAGAACATTGGCGAGTTCAGCTATGGGTAGACGGGCAAACTCATGCTGCTTATACACATTTAGCGATAGGGACAACTGGGGATCATCGAGAAATCACCTCACCCACAACACTTTTGCCTAACACTTTATTAGTCTGGGACTCACAACTTTGGACTTTAGTTAACTTGGGCGAGACTACAACCACACTACTACCCGAAGTTGGGCAGCCAATGCAATTGCCCACAGCATTTTTTCTGCAACTGTTTGACAGTGGCACTATCAACATCCTCACCTCAGAAAAACAAACAACCCTCAATGAGGAAGTGCGTGAATTGATGGATGCCGCCTCGCCTGTGGCGCTACAAACAGCTAATCGCAGATTTCATTTAGTACAAGCATATTTCCAGCATCACACAGACATCTATCAGGAAATACCTCAAAGCACCTTATCCCGATGGGTTAAACAGTTTCGTGAAGCCGAAGCCAAGCTAGGCTGCGGTTATGTTGGTTTGCTCCCACGTACAAATAATAGAGGAAATCGCCTACCCAAAGCACCAACAGATGCCAGTGTTTTACTAGATAAATTTATTACCGAACACTTCGAGACACCAAGACAAGCTCCAGCCGCTTCAGTTTATCGTGCATATACAAGAGCCTGCTGTACAGCCAACATCCCACCACTCAGTGAGCGTACATTTTATACTCGGCTAAAAAAGCGTCCAATCTATGAGCAGACTTTAAAACGTCAGGGAGCAAAAGCCGCATACGCAACAGAACCGATTGTTTTAGAACTAGCTAAAACTACACCCCGGCACGGAGACCGCCCCTTTGCTATCTGCCATCTTGACCATACCCAACTCGACATCGAGTTATGCTCTCAAGCTTCTGGTCGGAACTTAGGACGACCTTGGCTGACATTAATGATTGATGCCTACTCCCGACGAATATTAGCAGTTTATCTCACCTTTGACCCACCCAGCTACAGGTCTTGCATGATGGCCTTACGTATTTGCGTGCAGCGTTTTGGTCGTTTTCCCCAATCCGTGGTCGTAGATGGCGGCAAAGAATTTCATAGCGTCTACTTCGACACCTTATTAGCACGCTACCACTGCATTAAAAAGACAAGACCAGGTGGCAAACCCCGTTTTGGTTCAGTAGTTGAGCGATTATTCGGCACAACCAATACCGAGTTTGTTTTCAACCTGTTGGGTAACACCCAAGCCAGTAAACAACCACGCCAACTGACCAAGGTTGTTGACCCTAAACAACTTGCCGTTTGGACATTGGCAGATTTATATACCTATCTAAGCGAGTGGGCCTACTCTATCTACGACAACTTAGATCATGATTCCTTGGGTACAACACCATTACAAGTTTATACCGACTCCCTGGCAACAACAGGAGAGAGAGAACACCGTCGCATTGCCTATGACGAAGACTTCCTGATGGCAACACGCCCTAGTACACTTGGGACTGGTGCAAGTGCTGGTAAGCTTTTAGACCAGTTGGACTGGATAAAGTCCATGACCAACGTTACGGGTGTGCTACACATTCTGATTGGGACTTACGAACTGCTCAATTTCCGTAATTTAAGTGGTCAAGCATCGCGGCGGGGACTGGATATCCATTTTCCGCGTTATTTGTATCAGAATGAACTTGACCGCCAAGACTTTCAATCCGCATTATTGGCACTTCTGACGCAAGTACCTATGAATGTGGATGTTCCGCAACTAATGCAGCATTGGCTTTATTTTTATGAGCGTTCCATTGGTTGTGTTGGGGTACTTAAGGACTGGCTTATACGGACTGTGGCGGCGGTATTGCATGATGGACATGATACTCTGAGTTTAGAACAATTCCATGAACATACGCTCTCTCTTGCCCAATGTGAACGCATGGCGCTGGATACTACTGAGGGTGAACAAAAACTTAGTTACATGGAAAGTCGTCGTGAACATTTGTGGCATTTGCTACAGATGGGAATGGGTTCTACATCTGTGCCAAAAACTGCGGTGGATTTATCAAAGGGCGCAGCAGATGTGGTTGCATCGCCCTCGAAATCTGACAAACCACCATCCCCAACGAAAGCGGACTCGTAAAAAGCCCGTTAGTTCTACGATCGATGAAACGGCTTCTACGACACCAAGTGAAACTTCCATAGAACCAGCACCTAAGAAAAAACAAACTCGTAAGAAGACAAAACCAGATGATTCTTCCATTAGTGAGACACCACTAGAAACAAATATTACCCCACCTCCCACGGATGCACAGAAGACAGATGAAACACCCCCTCAACAGCAAACGCCTAAAAAGTCTTCGGGGCGTGTCGGACAACGTAAACCCAAACGAGATACTGTAGGACAACAGTGAACTTCAAAAAATTCATGAGCTAACAGAGTTATAAAATCCTCCCCCTTCCGTGTAATACATGGGAGAGCCTGACGTACATTTTTCACTACCTCACCCGTGTAATACTTGGTAAAAGGTTATTCTTTACCATCTCTGACAAATAATCCGCTCGGCTACACCCGAAGCATTCCGCCGCTATACCCAATGCCTTCCACGTTTCATCGGTCAATCTCAAAGAGCGTACTTGACGGTAATCATCATCTTTGAGTGCAAACTTCCCCTGAATATCCCGTTTCCGCATAAACTTTTCCATGTAATACACCGTTAGTCTATCCCTATCCGTGTATTACATGGAAGATTATTTTACTTTGATTCCAATTTTTGAAGCATAAAATGGTTAACTCTTTTTGAAGCATATCTGTGAGCTAAAAGTTTATTTTATGATTCAAATCACACTGTTCTCAGTTGGATGCAATACAAAATTATATCGTCGCATGTAGGGGCACGACACTGCCGTGCCCCTAAGAGTGTATTGGACTCAACCGATAACCGCTATAATTTCACTTCAAGGGGCGACAAATTTCATTTTATGCGCGAACCCACAAGAGTTCAGGCTTCACACCCTCGATGACATTAATTTGGCACAGCGACAAATAAAAATTCACTGTACAATAACTCACAAACTCACAACCAATGAGATTAGCGCAACTACAAACCAGTGATGATTATTTGCGCCGACTTACTTAAATACCAATACTGTTGCACCACCAAATATAACTGCAAAGGACGATGGAATCAAAGGTAACCATGCGCCCTGTGTTAAAAGTATAGTTGCACAGACACCGTATAAGACTACATCTGTGGTAACTATGACACATATCTGTAGCAGGAGCGAACGCATACGCCAAACAATCACGCCACTAACTAAACACCATCCCCAGATCCAAAGGATATCACCCCAGTAAGGCAAAACCCAAATAATTAACCATTGATCCAACACAGCACTGATGATTTGGCTAGTCATCTGTGCTTGAATCAACAATCCTGGAGTTTCTTGATAAGGTTTTTGTCCGACACTATCAGGAGTAGGAAAGCTATCTCTGAGACTTTGGGCAGTTACGCCAATCAAAATAACTTTATCTTTAACGGCATCAGATTTTACAGCACCATTCAATACATCTTCCACTGTAACTCGTTCAAACTTGGAATTACGATAATTTGTGAGTATTTGAATGCCGCCTAAATCTACTTTGCCTACTCCTTGTTGATAACCGCCACTACTACCTGCTGCTAATCGCCAGAATGTTTTATTATTAGTAGGAGAATGAAAAATTACAGCATTATCAGTCAATTCATATTGAATATCTTCGGAATATAAATAACGGGCAGCTAATTGCAGATTAAGCGAGAAGGGAGTTGTGCAACGAGAAGAAACTTCCTGTTTAAGCATTAAGATTTGACGGCGAATAATACCATCTGGATCGCGGATGGCATCAGTAAAACCTTGACGTTCAACGGGAACACCTATAGGAGGTTTAATACCTTGAGGATCGTGTTCGCTATCTTTGCCTTTGCAGACAGCAATTACGTTTTCTTGATTTAATTGTGCAGTTAGTTGTGACTGTTTTAATTTTTCTTGAAAGTCGGGGATATCTCGATAGATATCTATACCAATAACTCGCGGCTGATATGTTTGTAGTTTATCAAGTAATTTAGCTAATTTCTGATCGGATATAGATTTTAGTCCGCGTGTCAGTTCTGACAGATTTTGAATATCTTTTTCTGTAACTTCAACTACTAGCAATCTGGAATCTTGTTCTTCTTGATGACGCAAGCGGATGATCTGGTCAAAAGCTTGTAGTTCTTGTGTTTGAAATACCCCTAAATATCGCAAACCGATGATAGATAAAGCGACGATAGCACTACTCAAAAGAATAGTTGCTATTGATTGTCTAACACCAGAACTTGAATGAATAGAATCACGGAAATTGCCGCATAATTCTGACCAAGTTATTGGAACTGTTGTTGGATTTTGGCAGATAACAGGTAACCAACTGGCGCAAGGAAAATCATTTTCCCATCCCTGAAGTCTTTCTCGTGCTTCCCGTACTGCTGTATAAAAAAGCTTACCCCCCGCAAAAGCGACAAGAAAGTTTTTGAGAAACTCCTGAGCTACTAAATCTGGTACAGGTTCGCGCATGACAATCATTTGGGGAAGGTTCAAATCGGCTAAATCCCTTGCCAAACCTGTGCCATCACAGGAATTGAAAATTGCCAGTTGTAAACCGCGTGCGATCGCATTTTGTAGGGCATTCTTAAGTTGGGGAATAGTTAAGCTTTCAGTTTGGTTAAGATAAATTTTTCCGGTGTCCTCATCAGCCTGACTGGAACTATGTCCAGCAAAAAACAAGATATCCCAATCCTGATTCCACAAATATCGGTCAACTTCTCTACGGGTTGGTTCCACTAGAAACTCAGTCTCGGCAGATTTTAACCCCTTTAGTAAAATCCGGTCTTTATCAAGATCAATTCCTTCACTGTTACCCAAGATAGCGAGAATTTTTACCTTACCTGTAGGCTTTCTCTTTTCGTGGTGCGGGGGTTCATATTCGTGAGAACTTAAAGCTACTTCCGCTTGACGATAATCATCAAAAAAGTTCCACAGATGCCAGGGAAGTCGCTGAAGTAAGGGAATATTTGTTTCAAAAATTACTCTAATTGCATCATTTTTATTGAGTAGTGTTCGTAACTGTTGGACTACATTTTGAAATGCTTCTGAGTTCAACCACCTATTTATAGAGTTTTTTAATTGTTGGCAGACTTCACAAAATTCACTAACAGAGATATTGGTGACATCTTGTGCATGAATTTTCATGCGTAAACGCGACCCCAAACGTTGATGGAGTGCCTCATAAAGTAGCTGCCACCGATGATATAGTTCGCTTATTTCTGGTGCTGGTGGTAGAGTTCCTGTCAGTTTCATCGGATATTGTCGATTACTGTCCCAAAATTGAGCAGTCACCGCAGAAAATCCTTGATCCAAATCACCTGACAAGAAGCTGAAGACGACTAGTTTGTTCATCACCGTCTTTGTTTAATGACTAAATTAGAAAATTTTCTCTGATTTGAAAGTTATTTAATCCTACTTGAATGCAAAAGTTTTCTCCCGGTTCCACATCAAAACGTGGCAGTTGTACAAAGTTATCCTGGCTTCTAGCTTGCACCTCCTGAAGCATATCTCCAGATTCCGAAAGTAAAGCTAATTTAATATTTTCTGGTAAATGGGATTCCCCAGCAGTCGGATGTAATTGCACTCGCACGCTTATTTGTCTATCTACCTCAGGTATGAGAGCAACGAGTAAAAATACAGTTTTGGAATCTAATTGCATTCCCAAGTCAATCAACTTGGCTCGCTTGGCAGCAACATCTCGCAAACCATAGCCATTCCTCAATCCTAAAGCAATACTGCTACCATTTGACTCAAAAAATGTTTCTAAAGCCTCCCAGCCTGATGAAAACATCCCTTCTAGCCACTGGCTGAGATTAACTTTGACTTTGCCTTGTCGGTGATTGTACAACTGTTGTCGCCACTGTTCTTGTTCTAACAACGCTCCCCAAATTGTAAATGGTAATGCCAGCCGCGAAAATGTTGCACTGGGATTACCCAAGCGTTGTAACAGGTTTTCGCCTTGGGTTGCTGGTAATTCGGGTAAAGATGCAATTGCATTAACTGTTTCCTCTCCCCGACAAAACTGGTAAGTTAAAAAGAAAGCGTTAATATCTTTGGTAATATGCTTTACTGGTAAACAGTAAGTACGGTCAATAGAGTCATAATTAGCAAGGAATTTCAATTCCTTATGGGTGGTGTAACCCCAAACCCGCACCCAATCCTCATTCGGTTTGACTTGCACTGCTAAATAATAATCTGCTGCCCAACTTTTAATATCTACCCATTCCTGAGGAACCTCTAACTCTTGAGAGTCAATGGCTTCGCTGGGAATTAACACTACCTTCTTTGTGCCGAAGGAAATCGCCGTTCCATTAACAAACTCCCAAAAACTGGGCATATCTGCACTGCCATACCAAATCTTAGCATCGGGAAAATACTCTGTTTTCACCCAGCCTAAAAACACATCCAGACAAATTTGATTGAGATAAGCACACCACCGACTGCTAGGATTTGCATAAATCTGGCTGTTTTGCCAAGAGTGCGATCGCAATCTTGGTGATGCTTCTAATAATAATTCCGTAGGTTCCGCAAACAAAAATGTCATCCTTAATACCTCAAACTGATGAAGTCCTAAAGCCAGATTTGGCATAATTAATTCTCAACCATTCCTCTAAAGCAGCACTCATATCTTTTATTTGGTTGGAATTTACGGAAATATTCTCTGCTTTTTGGCTCCAATTAATTAACGCCTCTAGTAAGGATTCTCTACCCTTGAGCAACCGACGGGAAACCGTAGGTTGGCTGATTTTCAACTCTTGGATAATCTGCTGCTGAGTCATTTCCTGTCGATAGTACAATTCAAGTAGCGTCTGAGATTGAGCATCGAGCTTTTGTAAGGCTGATAGGAGTACATCATTCATCTGCGAGATTTGAGTGCGTCGGTTTTGAGCATCTTCTTGGGCGATAATATCAGCAATTAATGATTCCGAAGCTGCATTTTTGATATCAAACTCGGAGTTGGAATCTTCGTTTTGATTGTGTACGTATAGAGAAGCGACACTAGGGTAAAGATAATGACGTATATAAATAGTAATTTTGGTTAGCCATTGCTCAATTACTTCCGAGTTGCATTCCGAACCTGGGAAAGTTAGCTGGCTGTGTCGTTGACTATTGTATAGAACAGCAACATTTTCCCATAATTGGCGATCGGGTTGGGGCAGTTTTTGGGTTCCTCCCGGTTGATTTTGCAGATATAGCATCCGGAAGCAAGTCCAAGCTAGGCGGTATTGGGCTACTTGTGTAGGGGACAATCCGGCATTTTGCAGCGCCTCCAGCACCACTTTTTTACTCACCTTGCGTAAAAGTCCCCAGTTTGTGCAAATATCCGCTTCCTTGCGTTGGCGCAGCATATCCTTCAATCTGCTGGGAAAAGCCATGCTGGCGTAGGTTTTCAAAGAAGTGGATTTGTCAGGGTTATACCCTTCTAAAACAGTTTCTAACTCTGTAATGCTCATTTGGAAATAATCAGCTAATCCATGCCCAAAGACAGCAAATTTAGCGATCGCTTTTTCGGCTACCCAATAACAAGTTTCCTGCAAATAGGCAGATAAATGTTGTTTTGCAAGATTACTTAACTGAGATTTTGATATCCATATTTTATACCAGTATAATGACCAGAAATTATCTGTAAAAGTATTTGCCAAGTCTTGAGTTTTCAAACAACTGTGCATACTTCGGCGCAACTTCATGTCTGTTAGCCATTTGCTAAACCTGTCTGCTTCTAGTTGTGCGAAGGTAGAAAATATGTAGTTTTTCACTCTCCCCCGTCTGCTCCAGTTTGGAGTATAGGTAAAAGTAGGGGTGACTATGTGTGGTAATGTAAAAAAATAATTGTGCAATTTTAGCCAAACACGAATGAATCGACTGAGCAAAGAAGACCTCGCACAAATGAACCGGGACTACTTCCAATCTCTGGATAAACAGAAATTGGTAGAAGTGGCTGGGAATCTTCATTCTCTGGCAGTTGAACAAATAGAAAAATTAGAACAAAACTCAAGCAATAGCTCCTTACCCCCGTCATCAGACCAATTCAGAAGCAAAGAAAAAGTGGAGTTAGGGGAAAAACAAGAAACTACGAGTGAAACTTCTGTTTCGGAGTCAAAGCAAGAAAATAAGGAAGTTTCAGAACAAGGCGAGAATCCGAAAAGCAAGGGATTTGGGAAAAAATTGCCGGGAAAGCAAAAAGGAGCTAAGGGAATATGGCGGACAACACCCTTAGTTGCCAGTGAAATAGTTGCCCATCATCCAGAAACTTGTGCATCATGTAACAGTCCGTTAGAAATAGAGTGCGATGTAAAACCCCACATGGGTTACTACGTATTAGAACTAGAAAAATTAGATTCTGGAATCGAGGTAAAGTGTACGCTTCATCACTACTATCAGGGGACTTGCGCTTGTGGACACCGCACAAAAGAAAAGCCTTTAGTCGGTTTCGTTTCGGTAGTTGAAGGAAGAAGTAAAGATTTGTGCTTGCAGGAATATGGACTTGTCGGTCCGATGTTGGCAACGTTTATCGCTTCTCTGGCAGTAAGATATCGAATATCTCGACCCAAAATTCGAGAACTTTTGGGTGATTGGGTTGGGGTATCCCTTTCGGTTGGCACAATTACCGTTGTATTCGAGAAGTGGGAATAGCTTGTTCCCCAGTAGTTGAGGAATTAATTCAAGAATTGCAATCAGCAGAAATAATCCACCTTGATGAAACACCCTGGTACGAGAAAGGCAAGTATTGCTGGTTATGGGTGGCAATTACAAATACAATTGCGGTTTACCATATCGGTAGTCGTCGTAAAGAGGAATTACTGCGGTTAATAAGTCACGCATTTGTGGGATGGTTAGTAACTGATGGCTATGGGGCTTACGTTAATTATCCTAAACGCCAACATTGTTTAGCTCATCTCATCCGTAAAGCGATCGCTTTAACGGAGGTAGTGGATAAAGAAGTCGCAGATTTGGGACAGTGGCTATTAGAAGAACTAAGGGAACTAATACATGAGCTTGCCACTGGCGACGGGGATAAGGATGAAACCGACTCGAACCCCGCTCGCCTTTATCGAGTCTGCCGATTGGCTACGGGAATAGAGCATACCAAGTTAAAGGCTTTAGCAAAAGAGATTTTAGCCGATTGGGATGCTGTAGTTGCGTGTTCTTATCATCCGCAATTACCACCGACCAATAATGAAGCAGAACGGGCTTTACGACATGCTGTTATTGCCCGACGTATTAGCTATGGAACTCGCACTACTGAAGGAAGTTTAGCTTATTGCTCTATTTTAAGTGTTGTTGAAACTTGTCGTCTAAGAAAAGTTGACCCTTGGAGTTACGTTGCTCAAGTTCTTACTCAAGCTCGCAGGGGTATAAAACATCCTCATATTCCTGTTGTTTCTTAATCCCTTTTTACTGGGGGAGAGTGAAAAAC
>CAVYXS010000231.1:0-5453 GCA_963772205.1 uncultured cyanobacterium | reverse complement strand
TCTTTACCAGCCGCCGCGAACAGGCCCTCGAGCAGGCGGGAATGGAGCTGGAACTCCAGCACAAGCGCGTGGCAGACCCCACGCCCACTCCACATTGCTCGGCTCTCTCTTCGGCTGGATGGGACGCAAGCGCCGCCGGCAGACTCTGCCCGCCACGCCGCCCGATGCCGCCGCCGATCAGCCTGAAGAAGCGCCCGCCTCGGTCTGGCAGTCCATGCCGCGCACTCATGTCGATGCGCCCCCCGCGACCGCGCTCAGCACCGCAGCCGCCGCCGCCGCGCCCTTCGCCGCCGAGCTGGCCGCCGCCGCCGCCCCGCTCAGCGCCCGCAATGCAGACGAGTCCGCCCGCCTCGAACTTCCCAATCTTCCTCCCGCGCGCCATCCGCAACCGCCCGCCACCGAGCCGTCTCCCGCCGCGCAACCCGCGCCGCTCGCCGCCCGCACCCAGCCGAACTCCATCGCCTTCGGCCGTCGCGCAGACGCAGACCTCAAGCAGGTCACCATCACCCCATGCTACCAGAATCACACCCCAAAAGTCACAGGAGGCGATTGATCAACTAGAACAAACGGTACGTTTAGATGTCACAGCTAATTCTAATGCGCCGATTGATAGTAAGGAAGCGATCGCCCTCCAGCAAGAGTTACAAAATCTGATTGGTAGAGTAGAAAGTGCCCATCTCGCTGCGGCGTCTATCCGTGATGACGGTGAAGGAATTTCTAACAATTCCCATTCGCTCAAGGTGCAACATCCCCAGTTGATATCCAGCAGCATCATGAGTAGAGGAGTCATCGGATCAAACCAATCCCTAGCTAGAGCCAGAGAAGTTGCCAAAAATTTACCCCAGTTGATTGCACAAAAAAACTATGCTTTAGCTCGTCAACAGTGGCTCTCAGCCAAGGCGACTTTATGGAAGCAGTTTCCCATTGATCAGCCATTAGCCCAACCCGAAATTCGCTCAGTCTGGTTAGATAGGGGCACAATTGTGCGTGCTGGTAGTGAAGCCGGATTAGCCGAGATTTTTGATCGCCTGGCGCAAGCCGGCATTAATACGGTGTTTTTTGAAACAGTCAACGCCAGCTACACTATTTATCCTAGTCTTGTCGCCCCCCAGCAAAACCCCTTAATTCGTGGCTGGGACCCCCTGGAAGTCGGGGTAAAATTAGCCCATGCACGGGGGATGGAGTTACATGCTTGGGTGTGGACTTTCGCGGCGGGTAACAAGCGTCACAATGAAATTCTTAACCTTAGTCCTGATTATCCAGGGCCAGTTCCTGGCCGCTCATCCTGATTGGGCAAATTACGATAATCATGGTAACATGATTCCCGTTGGTCAAACTAAGCCATTCTTTGACCAAGCGAATCCCGAAGTGCGGCAGTATTTACTAAAGCTGTATACAGAAATTGTTACACGTTATAACGTCGATGGTCTACAGCTAGACTATATTCGCTATCCCTTTCAAGACCCAGGCGCAGGTAGAATTTATGGCTATGGTAAAGCAGCCAGAGCGCAGTTTCAGCAGATAAATGGGGTCGATCCACTGAGTATTTTACCAGGCGATCGCGACTTGTGGCAAAAATGGACAGCATTTCGCACCCAGCAAGTTGATAGCTTTGTCAGCGAAGTTTCACAGCAATTGCGACAAAAACGACCAAATTTAATCTTGTCAGTGGCTGTATTTCCTTTACCAGAACTAGAACGCATTCAAAAAATCCAACAGCACTGGGAAGTTTGGGCTAGACGAGGCGATATAGATTTAATTGTTCCCATGACTTATGCTCTAGATACTGCTCGCTTCCAACGACTAGCACAACCTTGGATCGCATCTAAACAATTAGGCAGCACTTTGTTGATACCAGGAATTCGTTTACTTTCTTTACCCACAATTGGGGCATTTGATCAACTACAATTGGTCAGAGATTTGCCAGTTAGTGGTTATGCACTCTTCGCCGCCGAAAACTTTAATAATGAAATATATAAAGTATTGAGTAGTACTCAAGGTAGGGTGCAACACACTACAGGTGAACCAATTCCTCATCGCCAACCTTTTCAAACTGCTGCAGTGCGTTACACTAGTCTGCAACGCGAATGGAAGTTTGTTTTGCAAAACGACCAAATGCGAATGTCAGCGTCCACAATTGCTGAATTTAACACCCAAGCACAAGCTTTACAAATTGCTTTAAATCAGTTAGCTACCTCACCAACTGGTAGTCAGTTAATCATTGCTAGGGGCGCTTTAACTCGTTTTCAGGCTCAGTTTCGCGACTGGATGCGCCAAGAGACGAGCGAAAATCCCTATCAAGTCAAAGTCTGGGAAAATCGTCTGGCGACTATCGAAAGGCTCTTGCGTTACGGTGAGCAACGGGTGCTGTTGCGTCCTTAGGGTATGGGGGATGGGGTATGGGGGGAATTATCCAAACTCCAAACTCCAAACTCCAAACTCAGTACTTATATAGGCTTGACCACATTCAGATCATAAGGCCGCTCTGTATCATCTTCACCTAAATACTCACCATTTTGAATTTCTAGAATCACTAGGGGAATCGATCCGGGATTTTCTACCTTATGCAATGTGGCGGCGGGAACATAGGTAGACTCGTTGCGATTAACTAATATTTCCTCATCGCCACAAGTCACCTTGGCTACACCAGAAACTACAACCCAATGTTCATTGCGGTGATAATGTATTTGTGGTTTAATGCCGTGCCTAGGCTTGATTTCAATGCGACTAATTCTATAGATCTCCCCTTCCTCAACAACCTCTACGTTACCCCAGTATCGTGTACCGGAATGTGAAGAATATTGCTCGCTATTGGATGCAGGATTATTTTCATTCTGAGTCATAACTAATTTCTCTTTCAGATGACTATGAGTGTTGATTCTTAAATAATCTAGCTTAAAAAAAATCAAGTTTGCTTAATTACACCGAGCTACTTAAAAACAAACTATTCTCTATCGAACGTCGTACCTTGGGAGTGACATCACCAGCACTGTTGAGACAATCGAACAATAATTGGTGAGCATCCCAGTAATCCTGTAAGTACTGCCAATCTTCGGGATTAAACTGCCAAACATGACCAATTTGGCGATCGCTAATCATGATACTTCGCAATTTCCCCTGCCAAGCCTCTCCATTGGTTTTCCACCAAATTTTTAATGCTTCTCTACCTTGATTTGGTGATGGTAACAGGTCTTTCAGGTTTTGGAGAGATATTTGTAAAGACGGTTTATTCTTCATCAGATGCTCCAAATCCAAAGCTAAACTCAAAGCTGAGAAACGTTGAAAGAATATATCAGCAGTCATTGCTAAACTCACACCCAGAGCATGATTTAGAGCCAGATCCAAGGCTAAATCAACCACAAGATTACCTGCTAGCCCATGATCTAAAGATATAGCCAAATTTTGGTTGCGGGCTAAAGGATGTTCTGGGGGAAGAGCAATAGTGAAGTAAAAGGCACGCACACTAGCTGGATGATAGGGAGCGTTGATTGCAGAAGATTTTTGCGCCAACCAGATCAGAAAATCCTGTAATTTTGTATTTTTAGTGACTAAAGTATCAATTTGCCGCTTCATTAACAGGAATAATTCATCAGCCGGTTGCAACATTCCCGCACTGAGTAAAAAAACTTCCCGCCAACGCTTTTCATTTAAGTGAGTAACGAATTCTTGCAGTGTTTGGGTATTCGCATTAGCAACAATTTCTCGTGCCGTGAAATACTCATGAAAAGTCAAATGAGAAAAAGAATAAATTCCTCGTGCCCTTTCAATTAATAATCCATGTTGCACCTCAATAGCTTTTAAAACAGCCCCACTCTCGATTTCCAATGCATCTGCATCAGTAATAGCCTGGGGAAGATGGCGTAAATAGTCGGCAATTAGTTGCCGCATCTTAGCTTCTGGTAGTAAATAATCTCCTTGAGCAAAGGTAATTGCAGCTACATGACTCAGCAATTTGATTTTCTGTAATAAGGATAAATCGCGATAAATTTGATGTCGTTTAATGCCTCTAGCTTCATCCCAGCGCACCAGTAACAGTTCTAATCCTTGTTTATATAGTTCAGAGCGTTGAGTAGGAAAATCTTCGACAAACTGAAACAATAAACAGGTAAGATTTAGCAAAATTGGTGTTGTTGCCAATTCGAGAATTTGCAAATTTTCAGCTAATTCTAGCTTTTGCATGAATTTATTTGCCAAGGCTTGTGCCACCACTGGTGAATTTTTGGCCACTGCCAAAAACCATTTGTTAGCAAAAGCGGCAATTTGTAATTTTGTTAAATCAGCAATTTCTACTTCTGTAAATCCCTGAAATTTGTAAGGTTGAGCAGCAATGCGACAAGTAATAATTATTTTATTTTTGTAGAAATTTTCAATAAAATACCGGATATTTTTGATAATTTCTTCAGCATGTTCCCCAGAAACTTCGTCTAAACCATCTAGAAGAATGAGAGCTTTACCATGAGAAAAAACCGTGACCATTTCTTGTTCAGAAATGCCAAAATTATTCAAATATTCATGGAGGTAATTTAATAAAGTAATTTGAGTCCGCCCTCTAGTATCTTCCGCAAAGTTTTTGAGACTGAGGAAAATGGGCACACAATCAGGTTGAAAATATCCTTGATTACAACTAATGGCTATTGATTGTAAAAATGTCGTTTTACCAGAGCCTGGTTTTCCCAGTACCATTATTTTAGAATATTTACCAACTGCTTCTAGTCCCCAAACCCGTTCTTGACGAATTTTACCTAAACCAAATCTATCCAATTCTTGAGTATTTAATTTTTCTAAATGGTTAATTTCTAGCCATCTTTTGCTAGTCATTTCTTCGAGAATGTTTACATCGACATAAAGCTCATTTAAGTCGATAGGGCGAGCAACATCCATAAGGTACAAAGTACCACACTGGGATTGAATTTTTTCATAGTGAGCAGATCGCAGCTTTTGTACTAGGCTATCAATATCTACAGTCGAGTTAACAGGTGTCTCTAATGGAGTTATTTCCTCCATACCAGATTTTTCGGCAATTTCTGAGGGATCTAGCTCTAGTACAAAGCAAATCTCATTGAAAGCGTGACGATCAATGGGCTTACCGGTGAAAAATTTCCAAATTGGCTGACGAGTTTCTAAACCTACAGCAGCTGCTAGATATTCTTGTGTCCAGCCTTTGCGTTTAAAAGCCTGTTTGGCTTTTCTAATTCCTTCGGATGATACTTGTAGAGAACGTTTTGCCATTCCTTATACTACCAAAATATCTAATGATTTACGTGATCGTATACTATCGATACAACTTATACAGAAAGTTCTACTCAAAACCTAACACAAGATCACACATGATCCATTCATAATGGTATTTAAGTCAGCCAAATCTACATACCCAACTAGCTTATGGCATTGCTAAGTTAAATTTTTTAATGCGTGATGCCAGAGCTTTTATTAACTATTAACTGTAGGACAGT
>CAVYXS010000230.1:0-33465 GCA_963772205.1 uncultured cyanobacterium | reverse complement strand
CATAGGGTTGGTTCAGCGATATGGTAGTGATGCCGTTCGTTATTACTTCCTTAAGGAAATCGAATTTGGCAAAGATGGCGATTTTAATGAAATTAGATTCATTAATGTTCTAAATGCAGATTTGGCAAATGATTTAGGTAATTTGCTCAATCGCACTTTGAACATGGTGAAGAAATACTGCGACGGCAATTTACCACCAATTGCCAAATGAAGCTATTCCGGCTGACAATCCTTTAAAAGCAATTGGCTTAAGTTTAGGAGAAAAGGTGAAATCAGCCTACGAAACGCTAGCTTTCAATCAAGCCTGCGAAGCAATCCTGTTGCTAGTGCAAGCCAGCAATAAGTTTATTGATGAACAAGCCCCTTGGTCATTATATAAGCAAGGACAGCAGCAAGAATTGGAAGAAGTGCTATATACAGTTTTAGAATCTGTTAGACTAGCTGCTTATCTCCTGTCCCCAGTGATTCCGAATATCAGCAGCGATATTTATCAGCAATTGGGCTTCGGGATTAACTTTAACGAGCAAATAGAAAGTGCTATTGTCGCACCTTTCGTCATCCATGCTCAATGGGGAGTTTTATCCGACTAAACAAAAGTTGGGGACACCCCAACCGATTTTTAAGCGCATAGAACTCCCTAAAAACGCTTAGTGCTGGCAATCAATTTTTGATTTTGTTCAATTTCTAATTTTCTCCAAAGATTTATCGGGGCTTTACTAATTAGCCCCGGCAACTTATCATAAGCCGATTCTAAATAGCATGTAAAAAGTAGAAATTTTGTATCAAATATAACAAGGATAAAAACCGAGGTATGACAACAATGTTGAATAATTTGGAAAACGACTCAATATTTACACCAGAACAAGTTTTGGAAAATCGGGGTAGAGTGGCGATATTTATTGATGGCTCAAATTTATTTTATGCGGCACTGCAACTAGGAATCGAAATTGATTACACTAAGTTACTATGTCGATTAACTGGTGGTTCGAGATTATTACGAGCTTTTTTCTACACAGGAGTAGACCGGACAAACGAAAAGCAACAAGGGTTTTTGTTGTGGATGCGTCGCAACGGTTATCGAGTCATTGCTAAGGATTTAGTCCAACTACCAGATGGCTCAAAAAAAGCTAACCTGGATGTAGAAATTGCAGTAGATATGATGGCTTTAGTAGACTCTTATGATACAGCAGTTTTAGTCAGTGGTGATGGCGATTTAGCCTACGCCGTCAATTCTGTGAGTTATCGGGGTGTGCGGGTAGAAGTCGTGAGTTTGCGCTCAATGACTAGCGACAGCTTAATCAATGTGAGCGATCGCTATATTGATTTAGAAGCCATCAAAGAAGACATCCAAAAAACTCCTCGTCAAAGCTATCCATATCGACCCTTATCTAGTATGGGTTTTTTGGATGATCCAAGAGATGTTGACGGACACCTAGAAATCCAAGAGTAATGAAGCAAAAACAAGACGGGATGAAACAAAGGGTGCAGGAGTTGACAAAGGGGGGAAGTAGGACAAATTTCCCCCAATTCAAGTCATTCCCATATCTGAGATATTTACAACCAAAAGTAAATTTGTATCGCCTGTCTTTAACATTTTTCTTGGTTATGGGTTTGGTGTCCTGTGGGGGTAAATCCCCCACATCTGGTAAACCAACTGCAACAAGTGCATCTGCACAAAACTCAGATAGCAATTTAACTTTCTTTGGGATTGCTTTTGAACAATTTGATGAAGTTGGGCGACCGATTTGGAAAGTCCGTGCTAAACAGGCAAAATACACTAAAGAAAAGGAAATTGGTCAGGCGGAAAGTCCTTATGGTGAACTATATCAAGATGGCAAAGTAGTTTACCAAATCAAAGCAGAACGAGCAGATATTGAACAGGACGGAAAGCAACTATTTCTCAAGGGAAAAATTCTCGCCACAGACCCCCATAATGGCATTGTCTTGCAAGGTAATGAATTAGAATGGCGTCCCAAAGAAGATTTATTGATTATCCGTAAGCAGATAAACGGATCTCGTCAACAACTACAAGCAACGGCGCAAGAAGCGCGAGTCAAAACCCGCGAACAGCGCATAGATTTTTCGGGAGGCGTAGTAGCAAACTCCGTCGATCCCCAAATGCAAATACAAATGCGAACTGCACATTTATTATGGCAGATCAAAGAAGAAAAATTAATTGCCGATCGCCCTTTACAAATTGACCACTACAAAAATAATCAAATTAACGCTCATGGGCGGGGAAATTCTGCGGAAATTAACTTAAAAACCAAAATTGCCACGATTCAACAAAATGCCCAAGTACAATTACTAGACCCACCAATGCAAATAGCTAGTAATTTGATGAATTGGAATATGAACACAGAAACTGTCACCACAAATTCGCCTGTGCGCGTGTTCCACAGCGCCGAACAAGTGACGGTGACAGCCAATCAAGGCGAAATGAAAATACCCCAACAAACGGTTTATTTAACAGGTAATGTCAATGCCGTTGGGCAACGTCGCCAGAATCTCAAATCTCAAACATTAACTTGGTATTTGGACAAAAAGTTAGTAGAAGCCAAGGGAAATGTCTTGTATAAGCAATTTGATCCACCATTAAATTTTACCGGAGAAACAGCCGTTGGCAATTTGCAAACAGAAAATATTGTTGTCAAAGGTGGTAATTCTAGTGGTAGGGTAGTTACAGAGATTATTCCTCAAGAAAAAGGTAATAGGCAATAGACAAGGGTACAAAGGGAAAAAAGTCAACCGTAAATTCACTAACTTTTCACCAAAACTTCATTACGACTGGCTGCACCCAGTTCGGGTAAAGAGTTGACAGTTGAGTGGGGAGTGAGAGCGGCGGGGACTTGCAAAGCCACTTGTAAATTTTTTACCAGATTTTGTAGGAGTTGGTCTTGTCCAGTCCGGAAAGCTGAGACATTGGGACCACGGTTGAGAATTGCAAACCAGACTAAACCGCGATCGCGTGTTGGCATGACTCCGGCTAAAGCACTCACATCTCGAAGGGTACCAGTTTTGATCACTGTCGCCTGCGGGATGTGTCTACCGTGTAATGTTCCCCGATGATCGAATCCAGACATGGCAAATAAATCAGCCAGAGTCAGCTGATTGGCGAGGGCTTCCTGTTGCATCGCCATAAACATTGCACAAATAGCCCTAGGCGAAATCCGATTTTCAGGTCCGAGTCCAGAACCATTGATTAACTGAATTTCTGCCTCTGGTACTCTAGCCACCTTGGCAGCTGTTGCTTGTACCACAGGTGCGCCCCCTACGGACTGTGCCAGCATCTCTGCTATATCATTATTGCTATAAACGTTCATTTCCTTGATGATTTGTTTCAAGGGCAAGGAACGGTGATGAACTAGTAAGGTTTGTTGTGGATTTGCCTGTGCTTCTACTTTAATAGTACCAGCAATCACTACTTGAGGCTTGGGTGTGCCTTTAGGCATGATGGAGTAAATATAATTTTCCGAGCGAGTCCAAGTAGCAAAATTCAGAGTTTGCTTGAGCAATTGACCGGCCATCAGGGGATTTCGTTGGAAATTCATGGCAAAACTGCCAGTAATGACTAAATTCCCTTTTACCTGCTTAATGCCCATTTTATTGAGAGTATTACCAAGAGCGATCGCTTCCTCCCAAACAAACATCGGATCACCACCACCACCAATCACCAAATCGCCCTGCAATACACCATTTACTACTGGGCCTGTGGCACTTATGAGAGTATCAAATTGGTGATCGGGACCCCAAGTTTTGAAAGCAACTAATGAGGTAGCAACTTTGGTTAAAGAAGCAGCAGGTAAAGCTGTTGTACCTTGGTGATTAGCCATCAGCATGGGACCTGATTGCATCCAAACTCCCTGACTGTCGATCAGATTCTGTGGTACTAGTTTTGATGTCAGCAGCCCCTGCAAATATTCCTGAACTGTATTAGCTCCTGCTGGATTTGGATCAGGCGCAAGCACCAAGCCAGGACTACTTTGCCAAGCCAATGCATCTAATGCATCTAAAGGCTTAATTTGTACCCCAGCCATTTCTAGCCAGAGCGAAACCAAACCTGAACCCAATAATTCCAGCATGTTTTATTCCTCTATCAGGATGTGTGAAGTAGTTTACTGTGCTAATATACAAGTTTTTTTAAGCTCATCAGCATGGAGTCATAATAACTGGTGTTTTTCTAATTGGGAAGTCAGGTAAATAACATTGTTTTTGTGATTTAATTGACAATTTAAGAATACTTCTTTCTTTTGTATAAAAATAGACGATAATCTCTTGTATCTGACAACAAAAATCGGCAGATTAAGTTAACTTACTTATATAGCACTCCTAAATCATTTGTCAAAAGTTAGATACCTGATTTCTCAAAGCATTTGGGTATCTGGAAAACGCGAATTTTCCTAATTGGGATTATTGCTCTAGGAATCCTCAATAAAAAAACTCCACCCAAGAGTGGGTGGAGTTTTAGGCATCGGGCATGGGGAATGGGGCGGAGCATCCCAAATGTGTAAATTTATTTTTTGAAGTGATGGCTCTCTAGCCCGCTTCCTGGACATTAGGGAGCAAGATGCTCCCACTACAAATTGTCTGAAGGCAAAATTGGGATGCTCCCCTGAAAAGTGCCTACTTCCTTTCGGGATGTCCCGTTTCCTCTGATGAATGAGAACCCATTTGGTTAATCACAGCAATCATTTGATATAAACGCCCCAAATCTCTTTGATTGAAGTACAAAATGAGACGGGGTAGTCCTATTGTTTCATCTTGACCTTCTTGAGGCAATGCAAGACTTTTTTCTATTTTTCCTTTGACAAGGATATCGCTAAATTCGGCATTGAGTTTTTCTACTTCAGCTTTTGATAAATCTGTCGTCAGACGGATGACTAATTGGTCGTTGACGTAGCGACTGGAGTGATAAACCTGATAAAAATGGGTAATAGCATTGCAGGCCACTTCCAAGTTGTCAGTCACTGTGTAAAGGCTGGGGTCTTCGGGACTAACAAGACCTTTTTGTACTAGTTGCTGATTAATATATTCGCTCCAAGACAGCCAGTAATCGCCACCAGGTGGATCAATTAAAACCAAGGGTACAGGGCCAAATTTACCTGTCTGGCTTAATGTCATGCACTCAAAAGCTTCGTCTTGGGTGCCAAAGCCACCAGGAAACAAGGCTACAGCATCACTTTCTTTGAGGAGAAATAATTTACGGGTAAAGAAATATTTGAAGTGAATTAGCTTGGGATCTCCCTCAATAAACGGGTTAGCCTGTTGCTCAAAAGGTAGCTGAATGTTTAAACCAAAGGAATTTTCTCGCCCAGCACCTTCGTGACCTGCCTGCATAATACCGCCACCACCGCCTGTCATCACCATGAATCCCAATTGAGAAACAGCGTGAGCAAACTCAACTGCCATCTGGTATTCTAAGGTTTCTGGCGCTAGGCGAGCCGAACCAAAAATGGTAACTTTACGGACGTGTCTGTAGTCATAAAACAGCTGAAAACCGCGCTCCATGTCTGCTAAAGCAGCTGACAATATTTTCCAATCGAGACGCTCGATGTCACTATCAGCTAGACGTACTATGGTAGAAAGTGCCTGGATGATTAATTGCCGATGTTTTAACGTCGGTAACCGATCAATTAATTCAGCGATATCCGCTTGGAGAGACTCTAAGGTGTCAAACGACGCAGGTGAGGTCATGAGAACTGTCGCCACAATGGCATTATATTTTACCTAATTTTGGTGTGCTATGTATCAACTGCTTAAGTTAACCATAGCGCGAATGGCATCTGTCTTGTAATTTTTCATGCCATTCGCCCCATGACCAAAGCCTTGATCTTTCCTTACTCATGCGTAAGTCCTCATCCAAAATTCAAAATTGCATGGCTACTTCATTGCCATAAAAAGCACCTTGGGTTAGTCATTAACCAAAGCGCTGCTGATCACTACCTTCGCCAACCTGTGATCATCAGCGTAAATTATATGACTTAAATTTTATCTATGTAAATTTACGTATTAATTACGTTTCTACACAAACACCATTCTGCACGAGAAGTTATCTTTACAAAGGGTTCAGTTAAGTAATGAATGATTGACAGTAGTTACTGATGTCAAAAATTTTATTGAGGCGCGAGGTTTCGCGCCTCTCAAACTTTTTTAAAACAATTCACCTAACCCTAGAGCAAATGGACTACTCAAAAGCATTTAATTGCCAATTGAGTTTTAAAGATACTTTTCCAAAGTGTTAGCTAATGTAGTTTTAGGCACGGCACCGACGACCATATCAACTTTTTGCCCACCCTTAAAAATCATTAATGTGGGAATACTGCGGATACCGTACTGACTGGCGACATTAGGATTCTCGTCAGTATTGACTTTAACAACCTTTAATTGATCACCGTACTGAACAGCGATTTCCTCTACAACAGGTGCTACCATTCGGCATGGACCGCACCAGGGCGCCCAAAAATCAACTAAAACTGGTACTGCGCTGTCGAGTACTTCGAGCTTAAACGTAGAATCCGTAACTTGTTCGGCTGCTGACATGCCTAAAACCCTTTGCCAATTATATTTCTGACTTTCGTGAAAATTCTACCATAGCAAAAACTGGTGCTAAGGAGTAAAGATTGTACATTTGCAAAGAAGCTGGAAAATTTATTCATCCACATAAGGAACCGCCCGAACAATAGTCCGGGCGGAGTGTGGTGTGAGGAGTGAACGGAAACATGCGTCTCCGCTATCTCTATTGTAGGCGAGATATGAGAATTTTCCAGTAATTGTTTAAGAGTCTGGAAAAATTTATTTAAGGTTTTCAAGTGGAAAATTGGGGATGAAGGGATGAGGTGAATTACTTGTAACGCCCTCATCCCTAGTCCCTCATACCTAATTCCTTTATTTACCCATACCTAATTGTTGAGCTTTTTGGTAAACTTTGCCTTCAGTTAAAAGAGAAGGAGCAATCACTACTTCAACTTGTTGCATTTCTTTAATGTTTTTGGCGCCTAAGGTGCCCATGCTAGTTTTCAAGGCTCCCACAAGATTATGAGTACCATCATCGAGTCCGGCAGGGCCAATGAGTATTTGTTGTAGAGTACCAGTGGTGGCAACGCGGATGCGGGTGCCACGGGGCAATACAGGGCTGGGAGTTGCCATACCCCAATGATAACCCCTTCCTGGTGCTTCGGCGGCTTTGGCAAAGGGAGAACCAATCATCACGCCATCAGCACCGCAGGCGATGCACTTACAAATATCGCCGCCAGTGATTAAACCGCCATCGGCGATCACAGGGATGTAATTACCAGTTTCTCGATAGTAATCATCTCGTGCGGCGGCACAATCGGCGATCGCTGTTGCTTGGGGTACACCCACTCCCAATACCCCACGCGATGTACAAGCGGCCCAGGCCCAATTCCCACCAGTACCCCAGCGGCACCAGCTTTCAGTAAATTCAATGTGACTTCATACGTCACGCAATTCCCCAACACCACGGGAATCGGCATGGAACGGCAAAATTCTGCTAAATTGAGTGGTATTAAAGATTCTGGTGACAAATGTGCTGTAGAAACTACGGTAGCTTGCACAAAAAATAAATCTGCCCCTGCTTTGGCGACAGCTTCACCGTATTTGCTAGCCCCTGCTGGGGTAGCACTCACCGCCGCAATCCCACCTTGTTGTTTAATTTCCTGAATACGTTGAATAATTAATTCCGGTTTGATGGGTTCGGCATAGAGTTCTTGCATCAAACCGACAAATTCATCTTTTCCCACTGCCGCGATCCGATCTAAAATCGGATCTGGGTTAGCATAGCGAGTCTGGATACCCTCTAAATTGAGGACTCCTAATGCCCCTAATTGCGATAAACGTACAGCCATTCGCACATCTACCACCCCATCCATCGCACTGGCAATTATGGGGATTTCTCGCTCAATATTGCCAATACGCCACTTAGTATCAGCCAAACTCGGATCGAGTGTTCTGTTACCGGGGACTAAGGCAATTTCATCAATTCCGTAGGCTCTACGAGCTCGTTTTCCCGCGCCCAAGTTGAATTTCCACGCTGACAATTTTCTCAAATCTGTTTAAGCTAGGGTATCAAATTGTGGGGATAATTGGAGCGTTTTTTTTAAGAAACAACAGAGGACACGGATGACGGCGAGGGGAAGAGATCAAGAAAAATTGTCACTCTATTTCTGTGTGATGCTGAGTGAAGGTTGCTGTTGACTGAGTTGTTTGACAAGTCTGGTTTGATGTGTCACTTATTACTTGATTATTACATCGTACTAGTTGACTCAATTGATTCGATTAATTCTCCTAATTTGCCTTCTTTAACTCAGGCATTAATTTAGCGACTTCCATTGAAAAAATACCCAATTTGTAGGATGCATCAGTTGATCCTAGGGGCAGAGCATTGCTGTGCCCCTACCTATGTACTTACACACTCAAAAAACTCAAATATTGGGTAATTTCTTTTTACCTATAGCGACTTATGTATGTGTCACACTTAAAGTACTTTTACGGTCGATACGATGAGATAGATTGGTACTTATAAATACATTTTAACGGATTCCGTATTGTCCTTATATGCCAGTTGCCTCAGTCTTAAATCTACTGACTAAATTTCCATCTTTGAGAGTCAGCCATAGAGCAGCTATAATTGTTACGATAATTTCAGATTAGATATTGAAGCCTTGATCCAATCTGAAACCCTAGAACTACTCGAATGGCATCGCCTCTGCCAGCATTTGGCAACATTTGCCGCCACTAAGCTGGGGGCAATCGCCGCACGTCATCTGCAAATTCCGTCATCTCAGGCGGAAAGTACACGGTTGTTAGATTACACTAAGGAAATCTACCAGCTAGAAAGTCGTCTCACCACAGGTCTATCCTTTGAGGGCATCCAAGATATTGGTGATTCCCTAGAACGGGCAGAACTGAGCGGAATTTTGTTAGGAGATGAACTGTTAGCGATCGCCACCACCCTGGCTGGGGCGCGAAATTTACGCCGTGTCATTGACAACCAATTAGATTTACCCATCCTGACGGAGTTAGTCGCCGATTTACGGACTTATCCGGAATTAGAACAAGAAATTCACCGCTGTATCGATGAACGGGGTCAAGTAACAGACCGCGCTAGCGTCAAACTTGGGGAAATTCGTACAGACTTGCGGAAAATACGCAGTCAAATCAGCCAAAAACTGCAAAATATTTTACAGGCAAAATCTGGGGCAGTCCAAGAACAACTGATTACCCAAAGAGGCGATCGCTTTGTCATCCCTGTGAAAGTGACCCACAAAGACGTGATTCCTGGGATTGTTCACGATACATCGACCAGTGGCGCGACACTATACATAGAGCCTAATTCCGTTGTCCCCCTGGGTAATCAATTACGCCAGGTGCAAAGAAAAGAGCAAGCGGAAGAAGAAGCAATTCGCCGCCTGTTGACGCAGCAAGTAGGAGCCGTCAAACCCGATTTAGAAAGATTATTAGCAATTGTCACCACCTTGGATTTGGCAACGGCTAAATCCCGTTATAGCTTCTGGTTAGGAGCCAATCCTCCCCGATTTATAAATTGGCAGGAAAAAGAAACCATCACCTTACGGCATTTGCGTCATCCCCTGTTAGTTTGGCAGCAACAACACGAACAACGTCAACCAGTAGTTCCTGTAGATTTACTGATAAAATCTCAAATTCGGGTAGTGACAATTACTGGACCCAATACCGGGGGAAAAACCGTCACCTTGAAAACCCTGGGATTGGCAGCATTAATGGCCAAAGTCGGTTTATTTGTTCCCGCCCGCGAACCAGTAGAAATACCTTGGTTTGACCAAATATTGGCAGATATTGGCGATGAACAATCCCTACAGCAAAGTTTATCCACATTTTCCGGTCACATCCGCCGTATCAGTCGGATTTTGAATGCGTTAGGCACTGGAAACCAGGAAACTAGCGAACAAGAGGACAATCTCCCCCCCGCCTCTTTGGTATTACTCGATGAAGTCGGCGCCGGTACAGATCCCGCTGAAGGTAGTGCTTTAGCGATCGCCCTGTTGCAATATCTGGCAGATCACGCCCAACTGACGATCGCCACCACCCACTTTGGTGAACTCAAAGCCCTGAAATATGAAGATGAGCGGTTTGAAAACGCCTCTGTAGAATTTGATGAAAGTACCCTATCGCCTACCTATAGGTTATTGTGGGGAATTCCGGGACGTTCTAACGCTTTGGCAATTGCTGGACGGTTGGGACTGAAATCAGAAGTCATCACCCAAGCAAAAACCCAATTGGGTGGCGCTACAGACGAAGTTAACCAGGTGATTGCTGGCTTAGAAGCCCAACGTCGTCGCCAGGAAACTAAAGCCGCTGAAGCCCAAAATTTATTACAGCAAGCTGAACGGTTATACAAAGAAGTATCCGCAAAAGCCGCAGCTTTACAAGAAAGAGAACAGGCTTTGCGAGCTTCCCAAGAAGTCGCAGTCCAAAAAGCGATCGCCCAAGCAAAAGGAGAAATTGCCCAAGTAATTCGCCGTTTGCAACAAGGAACCCCCACAGCCCAAGAAGCCCAACAAGCAACCAATGCATTAAATCAACTTACCCAGCAATATCAGCCAACAGCACCAGCCAAACCCAAAATTGGGTTTATCCCCAAAGTAGGCGATCGCCTCCGCATCCCCAAATTAGGACAAACAGCAGAAGTCTTAACCGCCCCCGATGAGGATGGTGAATTAACTGTGCGCTTTGGCATCATGAAGATGACAGTGAAGCTGGAAGATGTGGAATCTTTGGATGGTCAAAAACCAGAACCAGTGGTCAAAGTCAAACCAGCCCCAGTACCAGTTACGCCACCACCACAACCAGCCCCAGTAATTCGCACTTCTAAGAATACAATAGATTTGCGCGGAAAACGGGTATCTGACGCTGAATTCATATTAGACAAAGCAATTTCCGAGGCCACAGGCCCGGTGTGGATTATTCACGGACATGGAACTGGTAAGTTGCGCCAAGGTGTTCACGCCTATTTGCAGCACCATCCCAGAGTCAGCCACTACGAAGCTGCAGAACAAGCAGATGGCGGTAGTGGTGTTACCGTTGCGAATGTTGAATAAAGTTGTATGAGTCCCCAGTTCCTAGTAGTCTGTCAATTTTGTTTTGAGGGATTTTTGGTAGTGCGGGCATCTTGCCCGCGTGAGCGAGATGTTTGCGCTACGCGCACACTTCGTGAACACACTACAGTGCATCATTTTTAGCTTGACAGACTCCTAGTCCGCTTTGTAGAAAATCAATTTTCCTTTAGAGTAAGACTAAAGATACCAGCTGTTTACCAAAATTATCAAAGCTAGCTGCAGCTTCTGACTAAATGGCTATGGGAAACCAACCTGACTGCTTGAGAGTCTTGTTTCAAAATGGGTAACAGCAACAGTTCCGAGAAGCCCGATCACCTATGCTAAAAGTTATGCATTCGGCCGCCGATTCAGTAACTCCAAATTCCCAGTGGGAGGATTTAATTAAGCTCCCAGCCCCAAACTCAATTCAATGGGACAATATCAAAACCCAGTTAGACTTGGTGCTATTGGCGCTAGAAACCTTAACAGGTATTGGTTCGGAAGCAATGCTCACAGCAGCAATAAATCTGAATTTAGAAACAAAAGTGCCAGATCGGGTAGCTTTATGGCGACTACGCCAGTCAAATCCCCTGCGTAAAGGTCAAGGAGGACGAAAAAAGCTAGATATTGAAGAAGCGCGATCGCTTGTGCTGATCACTTGCTTCCTCGCTAAACAGCACCAAGAATTAATTCGCCGTGCTGTTGGATTATTAGAACAAATGGCTCAAAGTCGCCGGGAACCTCATCAGGCTGCTTTACTTGGAGACTATATTGATGCTTTCTGCAATACCTACCAAGAAAGGATGGAAGAGGACGAGAAAATATCTACGGATTTACTTACCCACCTAGCGTTAAAACTGCTAATAGATTTACTGTTTTACAGCGCCGCTGGTGGACACCGCCGTCTGTGGCTAGCACTTATAGACCGTTCCACTAAATTTTAAATTTGAGATTTCTTATCCAAAATTCCTGTGAAAAAGTTTGCTAGGTCGGGATACAATTCTGACCAATTTTCGCAAAATCCTAAATCCCAAATTGTCTCTCCCGCAGTTTCTGCCATGCCTGTATCTAATTCTGTCATTCGTCGCTACACTCCGCCCACCTGCACGCTAGAAGTATTGGCGCAAAGTTCACCTTTGTCCCGTTGGATGGGTAAAACTGTTCTCAAACAGTTAAGCTTTGAGTTACGTTTTGATGATCCGCAACTACCAGAAGATCGGAGATTAGCCATTCGAGGCGATCGCGATCAGCTCGAAGCTTTATGTGATGCAGTTACCAACTACATCCAAAACTTCCTTCAACAACCGCCCGAAACTTTTTGGGTCAGTTTCTCAATTCCTGAAGATTCCAGCAAAGTAACTGGTAACTCAGAATTAACAGATTTGCAAATCCCTTTAATATCAGCTAAAACTCAAACATTCAAGTCCTTGACGCCTCATCTACCAAGGACAACAATTTATTTAGAACCTAATGGTTATTTGACTCATAATCTGTTTCTTGGTTACCTCGCCAACCAAGTATCTGGCCCTGTAATTCAACTCAGCTTGCTACAGCTGTTCGATTTAGCCACAGCTTTAGATGAATACTCGGCTGATGTTATGGCGTTACCAACGCTCAATTACACCAGTTCTAGTTTTACTTGGCCTGCTTGGACATCTGTGGCAGCTGTGTTGGTATTAGGTGTGGGTTTATTACCAGTTACCTGGAATTATGTAAACAACATCAAGACAAAGCAAACACAGGTAGCAAAAAAATCTGCACCAGCACCAGAAAACATTGCTCTTGAACCCTCAAGCAACTTTCCCACACCTCAAGTAGAACTTACACCCCCAGATAATTTACAGTTAGGTTCCGCCTCACCGCCTCCCAGTGCTGGTTTACCTACAATACCCCTAACACCGTCTGATCCCAGTTTGTCTACAGCCTCTCAAACAAACCCCAATTCCAGTTTGTCTACAGCCTCTCAAACAAACCCCAATTCCAGTTTCCCCATAACATCCCAAAGAAACCCCAATTCCAGTTTGTCTACAGCCTCTCAAAGAAACCCCAATTCTAGTTTCCCCATAACGTCCCAAAGAAACCCCAATTCTAGTTTCCCCATAGCCTCGTCAAAATCTCCAAATTTACTGACTCCTTCTGGGACGAATCCAGACTTTTCTAGCAATCCACTCAACCAGGCACCTACTACAATTGGTAAGCTACCAATTTCCATTCAACCAAATCTGAGCCAGAACCCTACAGGGTTAGTTCCCTCTGGGGGAATAGCTTTCGCAAAAAAACGCAATTTACCACCAAGCTTATCTGGAAATCCCAGCATTAGCCCCAGTCTCTCAAAAGTCCCCCCACCTCTTGCTAGCATACCCAATGATCCTAACCCAGCTTTATTGCCAGTCGAATCACAGCAATCTAATATAGGAATTAATACTAGCTCTGTGGTGCCAGGGAGTAATCGATTAGCTGATAAATTGCGAAACTCAAGCAAAACCCCCTTATCCACAGAAGTTGCGAGCAGTGGCTCCTTATTTGACACACCTCAGGTGGCACAGGCTAGAGAATACTTGCAAAAACGCTGGCAGCCACCCTCTGGCTTCACACAAACACTAGAGTATAGTTTAATCTTAGGTGTTGATGGCTCCATTGAACGAATTTTTCCCCTGAATAAGGCAGCAAGAGAATACATTGACATCGCTGGGATACCTAGCATTGGTAAACCTTTTGTTTCTGCCAATCGATTCGGCAAAAGTGTCAGAATTCGAGCTGTTATGAGTCCTGATGGCAAGGTGCAAATCCTTCCTGAAACAGAATAATTACGTGGATTTGCTTATGCCACTTAGCCAACTGGTATAGATATTTTTATGAAAGGGATTTGAGTAATTTTCCAGAAATTACTCTCCTGTGGGCAATTTGAGACCAAATAACATGCAATACAGAACTACCCTTGTTGAGTCCAGTTGCAAAACTGGTAATACCGTTATGGTGAGTGAGTGTACTAATCAATACAATCACAATTAAATCACCAAGTTAAAAGGTAGGGAATATGCAAACACTTGGCCCGCAAAAAGACAGTACAGCTTGGATTATTCAAACATGGGCAGCTTTTGCTCTTTCGATTTCAATGACTACCTTTGGGATTGTTAACTTACCTGTGGATAACTGGGTAAAAGGCTTTATGGGTATGGGTTTAGCTTTCTCTCTTGGCTCAACTTTTAATTTAGCCAAAACCACCAGAGACTTACATGAAGCTAAAAAATTAACCGCTAGAATCGACGAAGCCAAAGTAGAGAAATTACTCTCACAGCACGATCCTCTCAATTGACATGCCTAATAAAAAAGCTGGTTCTACCAGCTCTTGATTATATTAATTGAAATTTATCTTTTAATCACGGGATTTTTTGGTCTTGAATTTTTGTCTTTTACGCCGTTGTTCGCCAGAAGCCACAGCATGATCTACCGGATAACCCACCACAGGAATTACCTGATATTTACGCTCTTCTTCTAAATTTTTCAGCTTGGTGTATTCAACCCAGTGAATGCAATCAACTGGACAAGTATCAATCGCTTCTTGAATCACTTCTTCTGTATCCCCATCTTGGCGAACCACACGCGATCGCCCATAATCTGGTTCAATATAGAAGGTGTTCCGTGCCACGTGCGCGCAGTGCTTACAACCAATACAGGTGAGTTCGTCTACATAAACACCCTTTTGTCGCAACACACCCCCTAATTCCGGTTCTAAACCAGACCTTTCTGGATCATCCCGCAAAAAACCACCTAATTCTGGTTCTAAACCGGAGCGATTGTCTTCTTGTGCTACCGACAACGGCACAAATTCAGCCATTACGCACTCCAGCGCTGTACTACGAGGCGAATCGAACCGTCTTTTTGTTCTTGTTGTTCCGCAACTTGAAAGCCAACACGAGTCTGTTTCTTTCACAACTGTTTGGTACGCATAGCGCTGGGTTACTTGCCGTAAGAAACCATCTACGGATAAGTCTTGTTGCCAATATTGCAAGTCAGCCACTAATTCGTATTCTTTGCCATTCCATCTAAAGCCGATATCGTAGCCATTTTCTTGCTCAATTGCAATTTCAGCAGGATGGGTTTGACCGTGATAACCGCGTACTTCCTGTGGACTGGCTTCCAATCGATACCTAAACCAGTTAGCGCATCTTTCAAAGATTCAATGTTACGGATTTGAGTTTTAATTTGGCTAAAGTGTGACATGGTGGTTGTGATTCAATAACAGTAAACTACTATGTTGAAAACTTACCATTCGCTGAACGTGGCTTGTGTATTAGCCACACCAGATTGCTGCACTTGATTAGCGGCAAAGAATTCTGAGGTTGGTTCATGACTAAGTACAAGTCCAAGCTGTGCTTCTATTGCTGCTGTAACTTCAGCACAAGAAGCCCCCACAATCCCAGTGACTTTTTCTTGTACCCGACCATCTGGATAGATTATGAACTCTAATGTCTCCATGCGCTTCGCCAACCACGATAGTACGCTTGAACTGTGCTGCTGTAGCTGGAGGCTAAAAATATAGCCATTGGAACATTTTTACTTAGATACAAATTTCCCATTTGTTAACTAATGTTCCATCTCTCAAAATATATATCTCAGAATCTTTACAAAAGTTATTATTTTAATTAGCCAGCACATCAGTCTTTAGTTAGTTTCTCTTAACCTTTGTAATTAGTCAAGGTAAAACTGGCTGAGGGCAATCAGCGGTAGAATGTCCTAAAAATAGGCGTTAGCAGTAGTATAGCCAGCTATTTTAGTTACAAAAATATACAATTAATTGAAAGACCTTATCATTACAGCAAATTCCAGGTAAATGAGGTACAAATATGAATGCTAAAACTCTTGTGGGGTGGGCATCTTGCCCGCCATTGTGTACCTCACTTAGATAAAATGTGCTGTATCATTAGTTTGAGGCTATTATTGCACTGCATAAATTTCTCACCAGTGCTTGATGTTTCAACCGAGTGATCAGTGCTGAGGTAAATTTTTGACAAAATAGCATATCTCGATTTCGCCTCTTTACGAGACTATATGCAAAACCTGCAGTGCAGCAGTAATAGGCATTGCTAGTAGCTACATTCTTATACCTTATTTAGCAAACATTTCAGCTAAGGTATCTAAGACTGCTTTTTGTTAATCAGAACTAATCTGACCTAACTTTTTGACTAATCTAGTTTTGTCAACTGTACGAATTTGATCTAAAACTATTTGCCCATCTTTACCCTGAAATTGACAAGCAATACGAGTCGGATAAGACTGTCCTTTAGTTGTCATCGGAGCAACTATGACCGTAGCAATATATTTGTTCATCTCATCGGGTGAAATTACTACGCAGGGTCTTGTTTTTTGAATTTCACTGCCAATCGTCGGGTCGAGGTTAATCAAAAATACATCAAATCTATTAACTACCACTGCCACTCTAGATGCTCCCACTCTGTAGTTAGAGCATCATCAAGCAGAGCATCATCTTGTCTGGTTGCCATTGTAGCAAACTCTGCCTCCCAACCCTTTGCGCGATCGCGAGGCAGGACGGATAATTAGGTAACTATCTTGAATTTCAATTTCCACCTCTTCATCTATACCGCTTTGTTCCAGCAAAAGTTTAGGAATGCGGATACCTTGAGAGTTACCGATTTTTACGATACGGGTTCTAATTGCTGTCCCCATGAGGATAGTTGTCCTTCTTTGTAATTACATTGTGACTACAATTCAGGATTTTGTCAACAATTACTCAATTTATTGCACTTTTTGCTTAACTGGGTTGATCAGACTCAAACGGATTCCACAATCTCACTTGAGTAATCCAACAGAAATCATCTGTATTTCTTGTTATTAAAGTTAGTCCATACACCAAAGCAGTGCCGGCAATTATTGCATCACTATGGTAATAGCCAAGGTACTTGCGGGTAAACGGAAATGATTTTAGCTAGACGCAAATTAATCTCACAGATCAATCTTCGTCTTTTGTCTCCAATGCTGTGTTAGACGACTGGTTGCTAGTATTTCTTCCCGCTTCTAACTTTTGACGAATAGCTAGCTGAACCTTTTCATCAAAATCAGGGTCGTCGGGAGATGCAATAATTCTGAGTGGACGTTGGTTAATTCTGTTTAAGTACGCCTGAAATGCAGCGTCATCTTTACGATGTTTGAGAAAATACTCTCTCAACTCAGCATTAGACATGGTATCATAGTTAACGCGGCTCATCAGCAAACTCCCCGTTGGGTAGAATTTGAAACTCCAGTTCTTCTGTATAGCCAGCTAATAAATACACATTGCCAGTGCGATTATCAACACAAATAAGATGTATGGGCTGAAGCATCACATACGTCAGTTGATAAGCGACACGGTATAGACTCTCTAGCTGGTCAACACTAGGCATTACGAATATTTCTTTATCTATTGACTATAGTAGCAGGTGTTTTTGGTCAATTTTTCATAAAATCCCTTGAGTCCACTATTTTCTAGTTCTGGTGACATTTACCCAAGCTCAAATCGCCAAACAAAAAGTTCCGGTAAAAAAAACGGCACTAGGAATGGAATAATTAACCTCTATAAAGCCAAGCTATCGATTTAACTCCACAAATTGAATATGAATATAAAATAACGACAATGCCCACCAAATCTGGGTTTTGCTGTGATTACTCAACCTACAGATACTGGTGGGCATCTACACTACCAATCGCCCAAAATTTAATTGCTCAAGTAATAGGAAATAGTATTGTTACTCAACACTCCTATACCGCACAATTCAACTCGCCTGCTTTTTTGGTAAAGCGGCGATTTTCGCGATAGTCTACAGGACAATCAATGACTGCAGGTACATCTTGCGCCAGGGCTTCTTTAAGTATGGGAATTAAATCAGTAGCAGATTCAACTCGATAGCCTTTTAAGCCCATACTTTCGGCTAATTTGACAAAATCAGGGTTGCCAAAATGCACAAAAGATGAGTTTCCTTTACCAAATTGATTTTCTTGCTTCCATTCAATTAACCCATAGCCACCATCATTAAAAATTAAGGTGACAAAAGGAGTCCCAACACGCAAAGCTGTTTCTAATTCTTGGCAATTCATCATAAAGCCACCGTCACCAGTTGCGGCGACAACTTTGCGATTAGGATGAACAAGTTTGGCTGCTAAAGCACCAGGAATTGCAATACCCATAGCTGCAAAGCCATTGGAAATAATGCAAGTATTGGGGCTATGACAATGATAATGACGAGCTATCCACATTTTATGGGCGCCAACATCAGAGATGACGATATCATCTGGTCCCATTACTTGACGCAGGTCATAAATTAACTTTTGTGGTTTGATGGGATAACCATCATCATGGGCATGTTCTTCATAATCAGCTTTAATTTCCCCCCGCAAACTGATAGCGTAGGGTGATGGTTTACCTTCTCTATCTGCTAACTTTAAGATTTCATTGAGAGAATCGGAAATATCTCCAACTACTTCAACGTTGGGAATATAACTGCTATCAATTTCCGCAGAATTGGCAGCAATATGCACAATGGGAATCTTACCATCGGGATTCCATTTTTTGGGAGAAAACTCAATTAAATCATAGCCAATGGCAATTACTAAATCGGTGTTATCAAACCCACAAGTGATGAAATCTCTCTGCTGTAATCCCACTGACCATAAGGCTAAGTGATGCGTATAGGGAATAACACCTTTGCCCATAAAAGTATTGGCAACGGGAATATTCATTTGGGTAGCAAATTGTGTCACTGCATCACTAGCTAGAGCGCGAATTGCCCCATTTCCGACTAAAATTAATGGGTTAACTGCTTGAGAAATTGCCGCAGCGGCTGCGCGAATACTAGCAAAAGAAGCATAGGTTTTTTGGATATTATCCTTATGCAATGGTTTGCCTTCTACGGACATTGCAGCAATATTTTCTGGCAAATCTATATGCACTGCACCCGGTTTTTCGGTTTGTGCTACCTTAAACGCTTTCCGCACAACTTCTGGTGTAATACTTGGGCGGACAATCTGTTTATTCCACTTAGTTACCGGTGCAAACATTGCCACCAAATCTAAATATTGATGGGATTCGATGTGCATTCTATCTGTTCCCACTTGACCGGTAATGGCTACCAAAGGCGCACCATCAAGGTTAGCATCTGCTACCCCAGTCATTAAATTTGTTGCCCCAGGGCCAAGAGTCGAAAGACACACTCCGGCTTTTCCCGTCAGGCGTCCGTAGACATCCGCCATGAAGGCTGCGCCTTGTTCGTGACGGGTAGTAATAAATTGAATAGAAGAATTTTTCAGCGCTTCTAAAACATGTAAGTTTTCTTCACCAGGAAGCCCAAAAAGATATTGCACTCCTTCATTTTCTAAACACTGTACTAACAGTTCTGCCGTATTCATTTGATTTCCTCAATTTTATCCTTTGTCTTTAATGCCCAATGCCCAATGCCCAATGACTAATCACTTAACCCACACTGTTTTAACATTGACAAACTCATGTATACCTTGGATACTCAATTCTCTGCCATATCCAGAACGCTTAATTCCGCCAAAGGGTAAACGGGGGTCGGATTTTACCATACTGTTAATAAATACGGCACCAGCTTCGATTTCTTCAATTAAGCGATCGCGTTCTTGATCGTTTGTTGTCCAGGCGCTAGCACCTAAGCCAAAGGGTGTATCATTGGCTAGTTTAATTGCCGCATCGATATCGGGAACACGGAATACCAAGGCTACTGGCCAAAAAATTCTTCTTGGGCAATCGGCACTATCTTGGGGGATATCGGTGATGATTGTCGGCGGATAAAAATTACCGGGACGATCTGATAAAGGATGTCCGCCGGTGAGGACTTTTCCACCACTAGCCACGGCACTTGCACTTGTTGGTCTAATTCCTGGAGAATATCAGGGGTTGCTAGTGGACCTAAGTCGGTATCTGGCTGCATGGGATCACCAACTTTCAAAGCCAGGAATTTATCTAACAACAGCTTTTCAAATTGATCGGCGATCGCCTCTGCCACTATAAAGCGTTTTGCGGCTATACAAGATTGTCCGCTATTCAACATCCGCGCTGTCGTGGCTGTGACAACTGCTGTGTGTATATCAGCACTTTCTAACACGATAAACGGATCGCTTCCCCCTAATTCTAAGACGGTTTTTTTCAGTTGTTTTCCCGCTGCGGCGGCTAATGATGCACCTGCGGGTTCGCTTCCTGTTAAGGTAGCCGCTTTTACACGGTCATCTGCAATGATATCGGCTACTTTAGCAGCACCAATTAAGAAAGTTTGAAACACACCTTGAGGAAAACCCGCCCGTTGCATAATATCTTCAATTGCCAAAGCACATTGAGGTACATTAGATGCGTGTTTGAGTATACCTACGTTTCCCGCCATTAATGCTGGTGCAGCAAAGCGGAAGACTTGCCAGAAGGGGAAATTCCACGGCATTACCGCGAGAATTGCACCCAAGGGCTGGTAGCGAACAAAACTATGGCTGGCATCAGTTTTTACGTGAACATCAGCCAAAAATTCTGGCGCGTGTTCAGCGTAGTAGCGACAGACGAAGGCACATTTTTCAGCTTCAGCGATCGCGGCTTTGTAAGGTTTGCCCATTTCCAGGGTCATTAACTTAGCAAAGTCGGCTTTCTCCTGATCTAAAATATCCGCAGCCTTTTGCATCCAGTGCGATCGCTGTGAAAAACTAGTCTGGCGGTACTGCTGGTAAGCCTGACCAGCCAAATCCAGTTTTGTGGTAATTTCTGTATCATTCAGTGGCTCAAAGGTTTTGAGCGTCTCCCCAGTGGCGGGATTAATGGTGGCGATAGCCATTACCTGACCTCCCAAAAATAGCTCGAAGTAGCTTCCTAGTGTTACACAGATAAATTGTGGAAGCCACCACCCAAATTCTAGTCTTGAAAAAAAATAATTGTTTGTTTATTATTAAACTATCGCCATTTTTTAGATAAAAAATTCTATTTATTTCAGTATTTATACTATTGCTTATTAGTATGACAACTAACTATTCATGCATCGTTGTCTGATAAACTTTAACTAATCGATTAATACCTTTAAAACGATAATTCCCCATTTCTTTAAAGTCTGAGGGTTGTGAAAGCATTTTATAAGTCACTTCACTAATCACACATTCACCAGGGGGACAGACGGCTTCCATACGGGCTGCAAGATTAATGGTAGCGCCTAAAGCTGTATAGTCTACCCGTTGAGAGCTACCGACATCTCCCACGACAGCTTTACCGCTGTTAATGGCAATGCGTAATTGTAGAGGTTCTTGCCAAAAACCATTCATATTCAGATGTTCTAAGCGAATTAGCATACCCTTAGCCGCAGCGATTGCACGAGCGGGGTGATCTGGTTGCGGTTCGGGAGCGCCAAAAAATGCCATGATACAATCACCAATATATTTATCTAAAGTGCCACCCCAGGCAAATACTTCTTGTAGCATTTCTTCAAATAAATTATTCAGTAACTGAGCGATCGCAGTTGGTGTTAATCGTTCAGAAATTGCCGTAAAGCCCACCAAATCCGCAAACAAAATGCTAATTTCACTCTCTGCAGGGGCTAAACGTCCATCTGGTAACCTACCTACAGATATTAACTGGTGTACTACCCCCGGAGAATGATAGCGTTCTAGTCTTTGACGAATCACAGCTTCGGTTTTGAGTTTCTCTACCAATAGCCAACGTTGCACACTCGAAGCCACAAGGTTTGCTAAAGCTGAAAAAAAGCTGAGTTCTTCCTCTCCTTCATTTTCCCAATGGTAAGAAGACAGATGGGCATCAGCGTAGAGAACACCAACAACCTTATTTTCATCCCATAAAGGTACCGCCATTGCACTGCGAATGCCTTTTACCAAAATACTGTGTTCTCCAGAAAACCTTTCATCTTTCTGGGTGTCACCAGTTTGAATAACAACTTTTTCCTCAAATACCTTTTGACAAATACTATGACTAATCCAATCGTCATCAGCTACCAGAAATTTTTGTTGGGAAACATTTCTCGCGGCAGCATTCATTAATTCTAGGGTACCAGACCCGCTAACATCAATTAATAATGCCAAGCGATCTATACTATTGAGGTAACGAAAAACAACTTGTTGTACCTGAGAGAAAATTTCTTCTATAGATGCTGCAGCACAGAGATTTTTAGCTATATCTACTAAATCTTTGAGACGAGCAATGGTTTTATCTTTCTTGCTGTTGATGCTATCCTCGCTATCTGCATCTATCCATTGCTGTTGCAGTTGTTTAACATTGCGAAGAATAGTTTTTTGTTCAGCGGTATCGACATTTGGCTTGACTATCGCCGGTGGAACAGCAGTTGACAACATCACTATCAAGCTGACATTACCTAACCAAACAACGTCACCGTGATTCAACATTTGGGGCGAGATAATTAGACGTTGATTGACTTGCGTCCCATTTTTACTACCCAGATCCTCTATAATCCACATATCATGACCCTGTTTCACCAGTCGGGCATGATTGCGGGAAACTCCGCCAAAAGGTAAGTATAAGTCACACTCTGGCAAGCGACCAATAGTGAATACATTTTGATTCACTGAAACTGTTATTTCCCTATCTCCCTCTTGTAGGCGTAGTTTGAGTTCAGTCATGAGTATAAAAAATCCATCCTGAAATCTGCGGGTGCAAGCATGTCTAAAGGTAAGGGATACGCCAACGGTTAACCCGTTACTTCTTCTTTATGACACTGTTAATCATATTCCGACAACTATATGTATTATATGTTACTCCAGATGACGAGTTTTGCTGTGACAGTAGCTGTTTCCTTGGGTGAATAAATTCGTAGTTTGCGGATTTGGAAGCACTATTCGCGGAGCGTTCCCGCAGGGTAGTGCTGACTACACGCTATCAAAACTAATGATATGAACTACTAGGGTAAATTTATGTTTAACACTTTTGATATCGCATTCCTGGTAATTGTGAGACTAAACCCATAAGTTCCAACTGTAACAAAGCACTGGAAACTGAGCCAGCAGCCATACCCGTTTGTCGGACAATAAAATCGAAGGGTAACGCATCAACAGCAATTACATTCATTACCTGTTGTAGTTCAGGTGGCAAATCAGGTAAAATTAAATTATCGGGTTCTATAGTCGCCTCAATTACATCAATTTGGGGGATTGCTCCCAACATTTTTAATAGTTCGTCGAGTTCCTTGAGAATGAAGGAAGCACCTTGACTGAGTAATTTTAAACACCCTTGGGATGGGAGATCATCAATTCTTCCCGGTAGTGCATAGACATCACGTCCGAAATCATTCGCATAGGTAGCTGTAATTAAGGCACCTGATTTAAGCGGTGCTTCCATTACCAAGATGGCACGACTCAAGCCGGCAATAATTCGGTTCCGGCGCGGGAAGTGAGTGCGATCTGGTGGGGTTTTGGTGGGATATTCACTCACTACTAAGCCAGCCGTCAAAATCTGCTGATACAAATCCCGATTTTTGTGTGGATAGATGACATCTACACCAGTTCCTAAAACTGCGATCGTCCTTCCACCAGCTTTCATGGCGGCGGAGTGGCTTTCGGTATCAATTCCCTCAGCCATCCCAGAAACAACTGTAAAGCCATTTTTCGCTAAAGCTGTGCTAATTTGACGTGTCCAACGGATGCCATATTCTGAGGGTTTACGAGTACCAACAATGCCTACTAGGGGTTTGTATCCGAGATTTTCTTGCAGTTCAACTTCACCGCGATAGTAGATAATTGGCGGTGGACTGGGAGTTTCTAGCAGTAAGCGGGGATAATCTGCATCCGCTGGCGTCCAGAAATGGGGGTTTTGGGCTTGGTGCTGGGTGAGTATTTGTTGTGGATGCAAACGCGATCGCTGTTGTACTACTTTTTCTAATGTTTGAAAACCAAAACCCTCCACTTTTGCTAACTCAGCCGCAGTTGCTTTCCAAGCTGTTGCAAGCGTCCCAAAATGCTGTTGCAAGCGTCGCAGCAATACTGACCCAATCCCCGAAATTTGCGCCCAAGCTAGCCAATATGCACGTTCTTCTACCACTTGTTCATCCTCACACCTTACTAGGTTGAGTATTCCCAAATTAGCTTGATGTGTTACTAGGGAATGGGGCATTGGGGGAATGAGGGAGATTCGGTCTTAGGCTATAACTAAGTAGAGCGTTTCATAAATTCGTGACGTGTTGGTTCGTAGTTGCGCTTGGCTTTCGCCACGCTACGCGAATAGCGCTAAAGCGCAACTACGAACGATAGACTTTATTTTCATTTAGGCGTTACTGCCAATATTTATACGCGGCGTAAGCCATTGTTACAACTCCAGTGATAATGGCAGATTCATCAACTTCAAATTCAGGATGGTGTAATGGGTGATTAATTTGGCGATTTGTGTAGCCTACACCCAAGCGAAACATAGAACCGGGGGCATGTTCTAACAAAACAGAAAAATCTTCTGCACCCAGGGAAGGTTCGCTTAAGACTTGGACGCGATCGCTATTCCATGCTTCTTCCGCTGCTGATTGCAATAATTGTGTCAGGGCATAATCATTTTGCACGCTGGGTACGCCCTGATGATAATTTACTTGATAACGCGCACCATAAGTATGACAAACATTCGCCACGATTTTGTCAATCCAGTTGGGGAGACTAGCACGGGTTTCGGGATGAAGCGATCGCACGGTTCCCAATAATTGCACTTTATCTGCTATCACATTCGGCGCTCTACCACCATTAATCTTACCAATACTTAACACCACAGGACGCAGAGGATTTTGTGTGCGGCTAATCGCTTGTTGTAGTGATGTAATTACTTGTGCCGCAATCCAAATTGCATCAATTGCCTCATGAGGACGTGCCCCATGTCCCGACTCTCCGATAATGATAATCTCTAAATCATCCGCTGCTGCGGTCAATGCGCCGTAACGCACACCAATGGAACCAGCGGGAATAGAAGGGAAAACATGCACCCCTAATACTGCACAGACGTTTGTCATCGCTCCATCTTTGACCATCCAGCTTGCGCCTTGGGCAATTTCCTCTGCTGGCTGAAATAAAAACCGCACCTTACCGCCTAACGCTTCTGTGAATTGAGATAGCACCATTGCTGTTCCCAAGCCCACTGTAGTATGGACATCGTGACCGCAAGCGTGCATCACCCCTTCAGCATGGGAGGCGTATTCCAACCCAGTGCGTTCTTCAATTGGTAATGCATCCATATCAGTGCGAATTGCCAATAAACGCTCATCTTTACCAGCACCTTGTAGTTCAGCAACAACGCCAGTTTTGCCAATTCCTTCTTCCACATGAAGACCACATGAAGACAAAACACCAGCAACAAAAGCAGTCTGTCTGATATTCCTGACCACTGAGTTCTGGGTGAGTGTGGATGTGGCGACGAATTTCAATTAAGCGGGGCGCTAGTTTTGTCGCTAAATCTTTAATCTGGGTAAGCATCGGTCAATCCAGTTTACACCCTTTCCATGATAAAGACATGTGGGGGATGGCAGGGTGGTTTTATATGACGAGAGAAAAAACTAAAATCGGTTGCAAAGCCTCTCCCCCACGGGGGGAGAGGAATGGAAGCGGGGTTAAAAAACCATTCCACACAACGAGAAATTATTTTTCTTTTTTTGTATGAAACCACTCTGGAATAGGGGATGGGGGGATGGGGAAGTAATTTTCCCAATGCCCCATCCCCAGTCCAATTATTTTGAATAACAGGTTGATCCTGGGGTATCTTCGGGTTTAACCTTGTTACAGTCTCTAGCAGTTCCACGTTCTAAAGACCAACCATAGGGTTTATCAGAAGTGACTGTCCCCGCCGACATGGTTGTCAATCGGAAATATGCGCCGCGAAAATTAGTGAACTGCAATTTGGCATTTTTCAAGTTAGCAGCTTCCAAATTGGCACTGATCAACCCAGCAGAAGACAGATCGGCATTTTCTAGGGATGCTGATTTTAAATTTGCACCGGTTAAGGAAGCGCCACTGAGATTGGCGGAATTTAAAACCGCAGCTTCGAGATTTGCACCAGTCAGGTCTGCGTTTGTAAGATTGACTTGAGTTAAATTAGCCCCTTTCAAGTTACTTTCTCGCAAATTTGCTTTAGCGAGATTTAGTTGAGTCAGGTCAGCACCACTCAAGTCGCATCGGATACAGCCACCTGTGGACTTCAACTGATCTAAATCTTGCTGATTTGATGCTTGGGCTTGAGCTGCAAACCCAAAACAACCTAACAGAACGGCGATAACTACAATCTTCAGTTTCATATTTTTTACCGATATTCACAAGTATGACAGTAATATCATGTAGGGTAAAATATCCATAATCTCCACATAATCATCTTCCCAAACAATCCTAGCGAGCTTCAGACAGGAGGGGTAGATGAGTTCGATTATGAGTAATTCGACCTACAAGGTCTAACTCCTATGCTTAGTGCCACACTTAAACAATATCCGAATTTTTTAGCAAATAACAGGAATAAAGTCGTGATGAAGAAGTTATAAAAATATTGTTAATTGTAGTAATTCTACTACTCAAAATAAAATATAAGGACTAGAATCGAGTCGTTACGAACTATACGGAACCACTTATAGACTACCACATATTTTATCCCCCTAGCTCGATGATAAAACCTTCTAGGGGGATATTAATTTTTGAGGGAGATTTGTCCCCTACTCCCCCACTCCCTCTTTAACGCCAGCCCAAAAAGCGCAACCCAGGAACGATTAGGTAATAACACACTCCCAAGCACAAAGTTTGGCAGACACCGATAAAAACAAAAAAAGCCATCAACAGCGATAACTGTTGCCAGTTTGGTTGAATAGAAAATTGTAAGACTGTAGGTAGAATCTCTAAATGAATTAAACCCGCAAAGACGATCGCAGTGCTAAAGGAAGCAATCACAGCATAAACTATATGATGGCTACCAAGATTTAAGCTGAGGGTAAACAGAAAAACTGCAAAGACAATTGAGACCACCAAACCTTCGTTGCTATTTGTGCGTGTGGTTAATTGCCAAACTAACCAGGCTAACCCATAGCTGATCATTCCCATCACCGAGGCTACCAAAAATCGCCGCCGCTGACCAAAACTCCCAGCTGATGTCAGTCCCCATGCAGTTCCCAAGCCTGCGCCGACAAACACCAAAATTTCTGCACCCAAGACAGATTGAGTATTTTGACCTAATTCTGGTATTTGAGATAATATAGCATTGGTAATGCGATCGCCCAAATTTGTCCCATAGGCTAAAATCCAACCAGTACAAGTACCTAAACAAGCGCCAATTCCCGTTAGCATCATCGCCCAAACTGTCGTCAAACAAGCTAGAAAAAATGTGGCGATCGCTTTAAATATAAACAGGGCAGTTTTCTGAACAGTTTGGTTAAAATCTCCTAAAGCTTGTTTTACAGCTTGCTGTAATGGTGTAAGTTGGCTCAAAGCTTGCTGAATATTCGCTAAACCTTGGCGCGTCAGGTTTTGAATTGGCGCAAATAAAGCTTGTGGTGATGGAACTTGGGAAATCTTCGCCAATCGTTTTTGAATGATACTGGCATTTGCTGGACGCGATCGCACATCTTCCTGTACCATTTCATCCAACAAATCTGCAAACTTCGGATTGACACTCACTCGTTGACGCCAGCGCAAAGCCCCAGTTTGGGGATCTTCCAACTCTGGTGGATATTTACCTGTGAGTAATTCTATCATCGTCCGACCGAGGGCATAAAAATCCGCAGCAGGCCCCACATAACCGCCAATAACTTGTTCTGGCGGACTGTATCCAGAAGAAAATAACCTAGTAGAACTTGATTGTGAAGTCAATTTGTCCCCAAATTGTTTTGCGCCGCCAAAATCAATCAAAACTAGCCGATTTCCCCCGGTTAGTCCCACAGATGGCGAGGTACGCAGCATCAAATTAGAAGGCTTGATGTCGCGGTGAATAATCTGGCGTTTGTGCAATTCTTTTAAAATCTGCACCACCTGGCCACACCAGTTCAACACCAAATCCTCTGGACACCCTTGAGGATACAGGTTGAGTATCTCTTCTAAAGTTTGATCCGTTGATTTTTTCCATCACCAAACAAGGTAGTTGGCGCGATTTGGGATTGGACAAATTTAGTTGAAAATACCCATCTGCATCGACGTGTGGAACACCCGGATGCATCAGACTACTTAAAACTGCCGCTTCTTGTGTAAACAATTCCAGCGCCTTGGGTGAATTTTCCACCAGCACTTTCAGCACCAATTCTCTCTGAATTTTTTCATCCCAAACCGTGTAAATTTGAGCAAATCCTCCCGATCCCAAGGGCTGAAGTGGAATATAGCGGTCTAACAGCTGTAGCGGTGCGCCACAACTGTTGCAAAATTTGTTTCCCCAAGGCTGGGGGTAGGGACGTTGACAGTCAGGATTTATGCAGTGAACGGCACTCTGTGTGATATAGGACACAACCGCTTCCATACAAAGGCTGCCTTGATTTTAGCGTCTGTGCTAGCCGTTATGAATCTTGTCAGTAAGTTGGCGCAAATAAAACGTGATCATGGCTTATATCTGGGCTAAAACAGCCTAAACTTGGTAAAAAGTAAACCTTGGGTTAATCTTCCATCCAATAATATAGATATAGGAATCTCGTTTGATTTTTGAACTTATCTGTGTAGGTAGGCAACAGGGAATTATGATGAATTTGGCATACTTAATAGCAGCACATAACACTCCCAACCACTTGTGCAAGCTAATTAATGCGCTTAATAGCCCTAATGTTGAGTTTTTTATACATATAGATCGTAAAAATGATATATCCCTATTTAAACAAGATATTAATCATGAAAATGTTGTATTTATTCCGAGCCGGATATCTGTTTATTGGGGGGAATTTTCTCAGGTACAAGCTACTATAAATTTAATAAAAGCAGCTTTAAGCAGCAAAAATAATTTCGATTATCTAATTTTTATTAGTGGTAGTGATTATCCATTGAAGTCTCCAGATTACATAAATGACTACTTTACTCAAAGGGCGGGAACAGAGTTTATCAATTTAGTTGAGGTGCCAAACGAAAAAGTAAACAAACATATAAATAGATTTTATAAATATAGACCACAAATGCTTTATGATTACAGACTTTACAGGATCATAAGAAGAGTTTTAGATATTTTAATTAATCAAGTTTTACATCGAAAACGAGATTATAAAAAAGTTTTGCAAAATCAAAAACCATATGCAGGAAGTTCATGGTGGGCACTATCAGCAGATGCGTGTTACTATATTTTATCTTTTATTGAAACAAACCCCAAAATAGTAAAATTTTTTAGAAATGTATTAATGCCTGATGAATCATTTTTTCAAACAATAATAGGTAATTCAAAATTCCGAGAAAAAGTTGCTAGAAATTTGACTTTTACAGAATGGAAAGGTGGATATAATCCCGAATATATAAATATGGAACACCTACAGATGTTAAAAAACATGCATAAAATAATTAAAGATGATTCATATGGACATGGTGAGTTACTTTTTGCCAGAAAATTTAGAGATGATAGCTCAGAACTTACAGATTTTATTGATAGTTGGATCAAGTAATCTTAAATGAGAAATAAAATCATCAATTCCCTTTGATATTTGAATTACTATATTATTGGAATTTGGTATTTCTCTATTCCAAAGAATAGGTAGGTTTTAACCAAAATATAAAAATCTGTAGGTTAGATTGAGAAAGTAACAAGACACGCAGGATAACCCAACAGTTTGCGGGGTTTGTTGGATTATCCTGCTATAAGCCGCTACTCATTCTCTCAACTCAATTTACGAATACTCAAAACCTAGGCAGTATTGAGCATACTCCTACGTCTTAAGATTGAGGAAATTGAAAATTTATTTACATCTAAAGAACGATAAATTCTAGTAAAATACACGTTAATTTTGAAGCAGATGAATTGGATAAATCCTTCATCCAAACAGAGTTATGTACTTGTGTTTCATGGTCAGATTCAGAGTGTGTCTCAGGTGTGAGGGGAAATATTTTAACTGCGTACAGTTACGAAAAATTAGTACGCATAGCTTATATCCGGGGGAAAACAGCTTAAACTTGCAAATTGCGAGTGCAAGCTCAAGGAAAAAGTAAACCTTGGGTTGAATTTTCATCCAAGGTTTGCTATTAGTAATTTGTTAATTGTTTTTTACTATTGATTTAGTACCAAAAGTATTATGACAAAAAAACCACAAATGCCACAACACTCTCAACCTTTTACACCTAATAGATAATAATTAAGACTATGGTATCCCCAACACCATTGTATGGTACAGAATTAGTAGATTGTGCTAGAGCAAATGCCAAACAGGGAATTGAAACTGCTGCTTATCAATGTGGCTATAATGATGATATCCAAACCTTTGCGCGAGAACTCAGACAAGCTTGTGAGCAAATGAATTTACAAGTTAAAGAACTCAATGAACTGATTACCGACCAAGACATGATTTTGGAATTAGGTACAGGCGAAATCATTGCTCCAGAGACAGCATCCGAATTGTAAGCATTTTGATGCTGCCAATTTTTTCACAGGAATTAAGAAAATTTGGTCAGCAATTTTAAGAGTTTTTTGGTGTTGGTTGTAAGTAGTGTACGCCGATAAGCATCCGCTGCTTTTTTAATAGCTTCCGCCTGTGTTGGATAAGGATGAATTACACTACTTAACTTGCTCAAACCTATTTTATTAACAATTGCTGTTGTCACTTCTGATATCATATCTCCTGCATGACTGGCGACAATGGTTGCACCGAGAATTTCATCTGATCCTTTTTTGTGGTGAATTTTGAGAAATCCTGACTCTTCACCATCGGCGATCGCTCGGTCTACACTACTAAAAGGGATTGTAATTGTCGCTACATCAATACCCTGTTCCTGCGCCTGGTGTTCATATAACCCCACATGGGCTATTTCGGGGTCAGTATATGTCACCCAAGGCATTACTAAACTACTTAATTTCGAGCGTCCCCAGCCAAAGGGAGAAAATAAAGTATTCTTAATCACAATCCTAGCAGCTGCATCAGCGGCGTGGGTAAATTTCCAATCCATGCAGATATCACCAGCTGCATAAATCTGGGGATTTGTAGTTTGCAGATAATCATTTACCTTGACGCCTTTTTGCTGGTCATATTCCACCCGGACGACTTCTAAATTTAAACCTTCGACATTGGGGGCACGTCCGGCAGCTGACTAAAATTTCATCAACAGTCACAGAATCTCGATGACCATTGACAGAAAAATAAAGTCGCTTACCTTCGGTGACAGTTACTACTTCTTCTAATTTGGCATTGAGTACTAAGCGAATTCCTTCTTTAATCAAGACTTGTTGCAGAATTTCCGCCGCGTCTACATCTTCTTTATTCAGGATGTGCGAACCGCGATGAAATAGTACCACCTCAGAACCCAAGCGCCTCAAAGCTTGCGCCAATTCGCAACCAATCGGACCACCACCAATCACAGCTAACCTTTCCGGTCGTTGGATGAGGGAAAATACAGATTCATTGGTAAGATAGCCTGCTTTCTCAATTCCCTCAATCGCCGGACGGACTGCTCTTGCGCCACTAGCGATGACTGCTTTTTTAAATTTGAGGATTTTGTCTTCAACTTCTACTGTATTTTGACTCGCAAAACGACCAGGTTCCCAAAAAGACATCGACCCCCAAAGATGAGAAGCGTTCCACTGAGTCATGATGGCTGATAGCTGCTCTAATCCGCCGCATTCTTTCCATCACTGCGGAAAAATCTACATCAACATGTTTGCGAATGTTAATCCCCAAATTCTTAGCATTCCACAATTCACCCACTACGCGAGATGAGCGGATGATGGTTTTAGAGGGAACACAACCGACGTTTAAGCAATCTCCACCCATGAGATGCTTTTCAATCAACGCCACTTTTAATCCTAAATCCAAACCCGCCGCACCGGCAGCTACGACTAATCCCGCAGTACCCGCACCAATTACTACTAAGTCGTAAATATCCGCAGGTTCGGGATTAATCCAATTCGCTGGATGAACATAAGATACCAATTTTTGGTTATACTGGTCTACTGGGCGAACTGTGACTCTCTCAAATTCCACATTCGACATTGCTAATACTCCTTTAAAGGATAGCGCGTAGCGTATCCCAGTTGCGTCCACTCTCCCCGCCTGAGTTGTTTGTCAGGAATCGCTTGACTTTTAGTTTAATTTATAATTAACACTTCTGCTGGGAGAGACTTTACCAACAAAGTCGCTGAGTAGGTTTGTATCTGGTTCAACGACGTAGCACTTCGACTTAAGATTTACTCTTATCTGCTTCCTTTTGTGCTGCTTCGCTATATTTTTTATAGAGTGAAATACGAATCAGAGCTTCCTGATAGCGGCTATGGCTAGGCGGAACCTTACTCATTAAATCTGAAGCCTTTTGCCACTTAGCCGCTAACTCTAACCACTGTGCTGAAGTTTTGGTTGTTTTACCTGCAGCAGAAGCTTGATTAGCAATTCGCACTGCTGCTCCAAATGGATCATCAGATGGAGTAGAAAAGCTTTTATTAGTCGATAACGATGGTGCTTCTGGTTTTTTAGCTAAATATTTGACAGTTGCTGCTTGTTTTGGGTTTTTTAGTTGAGTTCCTAACCAGCTATAAACACCCCAACCTAGCAACAGTAACAAACATAAACTAGCCCCTACTAACATCCCTCTTCTAGAATACTTTTGCTGTTGATTTCTGTTAGTATTTAGTGAAGAAAGAGTCATAGGTAAATGGGGCTTGTCAGATTCTGTATAATCTTGAATTAGTTGTTTTAAAATACTAGATTTAGGTAATATAATTTCCTCTGACCAAAGTAATTGATTCTCGCGATCGCGGTAAATTTCCGTTAACCAGAGCAATTGCTCTTCTCGAACAATTCGACTATTGATATTGACTCGGCGAATTTTACGCGGTGCTATTGATTCTAAAATTTGTTGAATTTCTTGTACTAGGGTAGATTGCTCAAGCTCTTCTACCCTAGAGGCCTCACAGAGAAGTTGTAAGACACCATCAGAAAAAATGGCTCTAGTTCTGACACCAGACTTGGCTAACTTGTGGTTTAATATTTGAATAATCGCAGCAACGCTACCTTGGTGAGCTTGCCAAGCGATATCGTTTATCCGCTCTGCCATTTTATATTTACTTTTATATTTAGTAGTGATAGCTGTTCAACCCTGAATTATTAACGGATTTGACTTATTTATGCATTGAGGCTTGTGTTCTATAAAACTTTAGCCTTGTTTTTGATTTTATGAGTAAAAATATAAAGTTGCCAATTAAAATCAAAAAAAATCAAGCCTCTTTCTGAAATGTAGAAAGAGGCTTGATTTAGAAATATAGCCC
>CAVYXS010000229.1:0-15842 GCA_963772205.1 uncultured cyanobacterium | reverse complement strand
GGCTATATTTCTAACAAATACCCAGATTACTCTATTAGAATAATCTGGGTATTTGTTTTTTTAGCAACCCTTCAAAGCATAAAAAGCCCCTGGATTTATAAAAAACTCCACGCCACTTGCGGGATGGAGTTTTAGGGCATGGGGCATGGAGAAAAGCCACCAAATGAAAATTTTCTTTCCTTGAACTCAAGCAGAATCAAATACAAAATCAGTAATTATGACTGTTAAATTATCTCAACCTGACTTTCAACGCCTGAGCAAGATAGTCTCTAACTTACCAGACTTTGCTAATGTGCGCGATCGCCGTCGTTTAGTCGCAGGTGCTTTAGAAGGTGTACCATTAGCAGATATCATGCTGGCACGATTAGATTTGGATGGTATGCCAATGGCTGTTGCGGTTGAGGTAGTGCGCTTCTTTTCTCACTTTGGGCAGGTGGCTGTTACTGAGCGCAGCCGAAGAATGATAACCTTTACCAAAAACAAGGAAGAGCCTTGGTGCGGGGCGGTTCCTGGATCGACAATCCTGGACTCTGCCGTTCCGCGTCCCGCGACAACTACGGTAGGGCGGGGCGCGGCAGCGTCAGCTTCAATGTTGGTTTACGTGTTGTCTGCGCGTTCGGGAGAATTATTTAGTAGACCTTTATACTTTACTTCTTTTACACTTTACACCAACTTTATACATAACGTTGAGTAAATTCATACATCAAATCTACTCTTCCCTTGCGTAACATAGCTGGGTCTAATCTTTCGGTAGTATTGCAAGTCATCAAAATAACTAAACGTTGTTTGATCTGAATCCCAGATTCATCAATGACACTTTGGTATAAAGTCCCATCCAGCAAACTGAGAATGTGTTCAGTCTTATTATTGTATTGTGCTACTTCCGAAGCGCGGTTTTGTGCTAAATTATCAGCCTCGTTAATAATAATACAAAGACGTTCTAAGTAAGTTGGTGGTACAAAATTGGCGATCGCATCATGATCTAAAATAAAAATTACATACCCTAAGGGTACAAGAATTTCTTTTGCTACTGCCTGTGTCCATACAGTTTTACCTGTACCTGGTTCTCCATGTACCAAAACCGCTAACTGGTTTTGATTCATCACCGCCTGCTGTACTGTATCAGTGAAGTTTTGAATATTTTCTGGGAAGCTACGAATCGCAAATTGACTGTGAACCTTGCCTACACGACTTTGATATCCACTCAACATTACCGCTAAATCGTAATTGGCTTTGTTAATTAGTGGTGCTAAATCCTTCGCCATTAAAGTATATTGTCGCCGACCGCGATCATAAGGATCAATTTGTAGCCAAACATCGTGCTGTGACCAGTAAGCATAAACAGTATTAATCACGTCTAAGCGTTCCCAACTCACAAATTTCTCTTTGGGCAAATAAAAATCTCTTTCTAAATAATATTGGGTAATAATATCGGGTTCTTCTAATAATTTCAAAACTCGCAATACAGTAATTTCTTGCAATCTATTCAGCACATAATCAATAGGAATACTCTCACGACTAACAAATTGAACAATCGGTGTTTCTGTACTCAAAACATCTTTATAGCGATTATCTGGCGTTAGAGGGTCTGGTGTAATAAAATTCCAATATTTTTGCAATTCCCCACGAGTATAGTCAGAAACAACATTTAATAAATTTGACCACCAGCTATAATCTCTTCTGCCTAAAGCATCAGCATAATAACTAGCTAAATTAATACTTTTTTGGGTTAACTCCTGCGTATCATGAGATAGAACTTCCCAGAAATATTTCCAATCAAAGTCACGCTGTAATGATCGCCAACCGCTAGCAATTAAGCTTTGACGGTTGTTATTACTAGGTGTGCTTTCGTTACTTCTAAAATAATCAAAATTCATATTTTCTCTTCGCAGTGATGGTTGAATTATTCTATTGTGACGCAGGAGATTGTTAAATAGGTTTCTGGTAATACATATAACTTACTTGCGTCTAAATCGCCATCATTGAAAGTCGGCGGGAAACTCCTTCCCCTTGCGATGCACTGAGCTTGTCGAAGTGTGGGTGGTTGAGGTTGCTCGCCGCCGACTTAGGGCATAGGGCATTGGTGACTTTTCTCCATGCCCTATGCCCTAAAACTCCATCCCGCAAGTGGCGTGGAGTTTTTTATGGTATATGTATGTAGGCTCTTGCTCTTAGGGTACGCAAGTGGTTTCAAAGGTAATTTTTGCTAATGTTTGAAATAAGAGAGGACGGAATATCAACCTATAAACGTTTTTTTACTAAGATAAGTCGGCGCAAATAATTATCACTGGTTTGTAGTTGCGCTTTAGCGCTATTCGCGCAGCGTGGCGAAAGCCAAGCGCAACTACAAGCCAAATACAGAGATTTTACTTTTCGTTACATAGTTTGGTTGTTTATTGCCGACTTACTTACTTATCAACGACAGGTTGCCAAATTCGACACTAGGGTTAATAGAGCGTCATTTGTGGCTAAGTTCTTCTTTCTTTATGTAATAAAGCGTATTACATAAATAATAGCAGTGTCAAGTCATTTTGAATTGTGGATTTTTGATTAAGAATTTTCCCAACTGAATTGATTCAATATACTGATATAGATAATTACATTATAAATTACAAGCAGAAACATTCACACTGAGACTACTTCAGATAGATAGAGATTGAGCAAGACAATAGGCGTCATCTTTACCTTTATCGCTTATCAATTGTAACAAAGTTTCACCATCACCCTGCCTGATTTTGCCGTCAGACCTTTTAGTGTGTAAAGTTGATACAGTAATAGCCTATTGTTTGCATATAGCGGAAACTATGAAGTTAAATTTACAAAATTTAACTTAATCGCCGTAAGTCCCCCACTGAATTCAGTGGCGGGAGTGTGGGTAGTTCACACCTATAGGACTGCAATTAAGATTATGCGCGTACAGAAAGATTCTCAAGTCAAAATTATGGAGCCAAGTCAGCCACAACAGCGCCACGCGGCAGCGAAATCTTTTGAAGAATCCCTCGACCAATTACAGCAAATATTGGAAGATAATCAGACTGAAGATGAAACAGCAGAATTGGATATTGGTAGCGCCACTAATGTCGAGGCTGAAGAAGATTTCACAGCAATCGATCTAGCAGCTTTTGAGGACGCAGTTGCTGATATTGAACAATATCTGGAAAAAAAAAGAATCAAGACTCAGGAGTAAATACCCATTACTCCTGCAAATTTGGTTCACCGATGATGACACCAAAACTGTATGAATAAAAAATGGGTAAATCTCATCAAAGTCAACACCCTAGCCTAAAGCAACTTGAAGCCCAGCTGATTGAGGATATCACGCAGGCGATCGCGTCCTCGCAAAGATTCTACAGTAGCAATTCGCTGTGTTGAATGTTCTGACCAGTCGAGTCCCACATTAATCTGTTGTTCCTTGTAGAACTGTGTAATTACATTATTGTAGTGGGCGATCGCTTCTTCTTGGACTCCTAAATCATAGGTTTCCCGGTGTAACACAGATGTTTGGGGTAAGCGGGGCTTAATCGCCGCTGCTACATCAGGATTGGGATACCCCACTGTCAACCCAAACACAGGAAATACAGATGGCGGTAAATTCAGTATTGCTGCTACCTCTGCTGGACGGTTGCGGATAGCGCCAATATATACTGTTCCCAAACCTAAAGACTCAGCCGCTATTGTGGCATTTTGGGCTGCTAAGGATGCATCAACTGTCGCCGTGACGAACAATTCTAAATAATCTAGTGCTTCATGGGAACTTCCCCGACTCTCGGCAACGTAAGTTAGACGCGCCAAATCTGCTAACCAAACTAAAAATAAAGGCGCCTGACGGATGTGTGCTTGATTTCCCGCCAGTTGTGATAATTCTTCCTTACGTTGCGGATCTTCTATCGCTACCACACTCCAGGTTTGGAGATTAGAAGAAGTCGATGCAGATTGAGCTGCTGCTACTAAAAGTTCTAGGGTTTCCGGTGGTAATGGATCAGATAGATAAGCACGAATTGAACGGTGAGACAGCAGTGTTGTTAAGGATTCATTCCACTCAATTTCAGGATTGAAGGGAATGTCACCATAGCGCGATAGCAACAGTTCTGTAGGATTTGTCATATTGTTGATGAAGATGGGGTATGGAGAGAGAGGGAGGTGGGGATATGGGGAGAATTTTCATCACTCCTCATTCCTCACTCACCATTCAGCACTATTAAGCTTTAATCAAATAAATCTTTTTCTTCGCGGACAATCCTTTCATAAAGTGGCTGGAAGCTGAACCACCCACCTACATGTGATCCCACTTGACTTTTGGTTAAACGAGCAGTTTCATGTTGGATGATATGGGGTTTACCTGCAGCTTCTGCGAGCAGTTGCGCTTGGCACGATCGCTCTAAGGTAATGTACCAATAGGCAGCTTCATCTACTGAGTGTCCTACGGTTAAAATGCCGTGGTTTCGCAGGATGACAGCTTTTTGATTACCTAAATTTTCCGCAATTCTTTTCCCTTCAGAAGTATCTAAAACTACACCTGTATAGTCATCAAAGACGCTATGATCTTCATAGAAAGCGCAGGAATCTTGAGTTAGGGGATCAAGGGCGCGACCTAAGCTAGACCAAGCTTTACCATAAATTGAATGGGCGTGAGCTGCGGCGATGACATCAGGTCGAGCTTCATGAATTTGGGAATGGATCGCGAAGGCTGCTTGATTAACGGGGAGATCGCCTTTGACAATTTCCCCATCTTTGTTGACCAACAGCAGGTCAGAAACTCGAATATGACCAAAGTATACACCCAAAGGATTGACCCAAAAATGGTCTGTAAACTCTGGATCACGAGCTGTAATATGACCAGCTATACCTTCACTAAAGCCAAATCGCCCAAATAACCTAAAGGCTGCAGCTAGGCGCTGTTTGCGGTGTAGGCGTTCTTCTTCAATTGTCTGGAATACGGGCGGTTGCGGTCTACTAAATACTGACATGTTGTTTTTCCTCCTCCTCTTTACAGGGAGCATTGGAATAACCAGAACGAAACGATTTGACGCTCCCAGATTCTGGGATAAACTGATGGCGCAAAATGCACCCAGTATCATTTCCTAGTATATGAATAGATACAGATGCTGTCTCAGATATTGTCTCAACGGCGTGAATATCACCATCTGGGGGTAAGAGACCATAAATATCACCAGGTTCGAGCGATCGCTGTTCTACTATCTCTAATTGGGCGTGTCCTTCTCTATCCGTTATATAAGACTTACTCAAATCTACCTAAGTATTGGTTCGTCATCTATTTTCCTCGCTTTGGCAAGCGACCAACATCTATACTGATTCTCTTACCTTTGCCTATCACTTCACTAGGATATTTGACACCAGAGTTCCTCTTGATGCCAAGTTGTTCCAGTTTTGGCAGAGTTAGGCTTTCTGTGAGGATGATCGTAAATGGATAGCGTTGGAATACCGCAGCTTTACCTTGTGATAATAACACCCTAGCATGGCTAATTCGGACTGGATACAAAGGTTCTTGGTTAGCATCAAGAATGAATACTTTAGTCATGAATTACACTTCCTAAATAGTAAAATCACTAGAGCAGTGCTGTAGTCGGGTAGTAAAAAAGCCAGATTTTGCCGCACTCCTCACTCAGCACTCACTCAGCGACAACAGATGCTTGTCGCTCCCGGCGTTGCACTTCTGCTCTAACTAGGGGGATAACATCACGACTGTAGGCGATCGCATCTTCTCAGGAATCAAATCCTCGAATCAATATAGTTGTGACACCAGCATCGTAGTCATCTACGAGGGATAATGTCCTTTATAAGGATGAGAGCCTAGAGGTAAACTCCAGTACCTCTCGTTTATACCGCCCATTTAGCTGTGATATCAGTGACTCAAAACTACATTAAGTCGGTAGACAAACCGTAGTTATAGAGTACAAGCAAAAATTATCACAGACAACATGAAAAAGCAAGTGTGTTTTTGGGAATGGGGTGAAAGGTGAGGTTTTGGCTTTAGACAAAGCCAGCGTGGGATAACGCGGATCTTGTAAGTAAGAAGGGTTTCACGTTGTTGCGAACTCTAGACGCCTTTCTTCCTTGTCATCGATATTGATCATTTCTGAGAATTTCAAGCCTGAAGAAGATTGCGACCTTTGGTATAATCTACAGTATCTCGATTGATTTATCGTAGTTTAGAAATTGAATCAGCAGAATTATTACATAAAAACTCATGATAAACAAGTATTTTATCATACATGCTCATCTTTCGTATTTTTGAAAAAATAGCTGACTCATCTGATTAATTTATGCAATAATACAGATTTGTAGCTATAAAATACGATTTATGCATCGATTTACAGTAGTATTACGAATACTGGATTTTTTAGCTGCAATAGCTAACATCATTTATGGAGTAAATAGCTAATAATATCCAAGAGATAGATTTCAAAATTCAGCAAAAAATCAGATTGACAACCCAACAACAAAACAGGAAGATGCAATATAATCAACTTGGCGAAAGTGACCTAAAAGTTTCCGATATTTGCCTCGGCACAATGACTTACGGTCAGCAAAATACAATTGAAGAAGCCCATCAACAACTAGACTATTCTATTGCCCAGGGAATTAATTTTATCGATGCGGCTGAGATGTATCCAGTACCAACTCAAGCCGAAACCTATGGATTAACTGAAAAATATATTGGGGAATGGTTAAAGCATCAGCAGCGAGATAACCTGATTGTTGCTACTAAAATTGCCGGGCCGGGTCGAGGCTTTAAATGGGTGCGGGATGGAGCTAAAGCCATTGACCGTGATAATATTAAACAAGCTGTAGACGATAGTCTGCAGCGCTTGCAAACAGACTATATAGACTTGTACCAAATCCATTGGCCAGACCGCTATGTGCCACGTTTTGGTCAAACAGTATTTGACCCCACTCAGGTAGGAAGCACCGTCCCCATTATTGAACAACTGGAAGTTTTTGCCGATGTAATTAAAGCCGGGAAAATTCGCTATATCGGTTTGAGCAATGAAACTCCTTGGGGTGTAACACAATTTAGCAATGCAGCTAAACAGTTAGGATTGCCGAAAGTTGTTTCGATTCAAAATGCCTACAACTTGATCAATCGTGTGTTTGATAGCGCTTTAGCAGAAGCGGTTTATTACGAAAATATTGGTTTATTGGCTTATAGTCCCTTGGGATTTGGGTTCTTGACTGGCAAATATATCAATGGTAAACCAGAGAAAGCAAGAGCTACTTTATTTCAAGGATTTGGTCAGCGTTACTTCAAACCAAATGTCCAAGAAGCAGTAGCAGCTTACGTAGAAATAGCCCAACGCCATCAACTCAGTCCAGCACAACTAGCCATAGCATTTGTGCGGAGTCGTTGGTTTGTGACAAGCACAATTATTGGTGCCACAACACTAGAACAACTCAAAGAAAATATCGCAAGTGTGAATCTTGTTCTCGACAAAGATATTTTGGCAGAGTTGGACGCAGTGAACGTTCGTTATCCCAATCCTGCACCTTGATTTAGATGGGGAGAATCAGGATAAAGATATTTTGGCAGAGTTGGACGCAGTGAACGTTCGTTATCCCAATCCTGCACCTTGATTTAGATGGGGAGAATCAGGATATTGAATAATTTTGCACTAAGTAAGTGGGCATAAATAATTAAAGGTTTGTAGTAAGGACTTTAGTCCTTGAGAGAGGACTAAAGTCCTTACTACGAGACAATTTAATTTTATTTTACATTGCGTAATATAGTTTCCTTTTTTTATGCCTACCTACTTACTTCCTCATCTCCCCACCTCCCCACTTCCCCACCTTCCCAATCCCTAAAGTGAACTATGAGTAAGAAACAACAACTGAGACTAGGAGCATTTTTGATGAGTTCTGGCCATCATATTGCAGCGTGGCGACACCCCGATGCAAGAGCTGATGACGGTTTGAACTTCCAGCATTATCGCCAGATTACACAAACAGCAGAACGCGGCAAATTTGATATGATCTTCTTTGCTGATGGTGTGGCTGTTTGGAATCGCGGTCCTGGAACTGAGGCTTTGAAGCGAACCACGCCGGTACATTTTGAACCGCTGACATTATTATCTGCCCTATCCACGGTGACAGAACATATTGGATTAGCGGCGACGGTATCAACGACCTATAACGAACCTTATCATCTTGCCCGCAAGTTTGCATCACTAGATCATCTCAGTGGGGACGCGCTGGCTGGAATCTTGTCACCTCCGCAACCGAAGCAGAAGCGCACAACTTCAGCAAAGAAAAGCACATGGATCATACATTGCGCTATAAACGTGCTAAAGAATTTGTGGATGTGGTGAAAGCACTTTGGGATAGTTGGGAAGATGAAGCCTTTTTACGTGACAAAGAGTCAGGGATTTACTTCGATCCTGACAAACTGCACATTCCCAACCACAAAGGCGAGCATTTTTCCGTACGCGGCCCGTTGAACGTGGCTCGTCCCATTCAAGGATATCCGGTGGTAATTCAAGCTGGTTCTTCGGAAGATGGTAAGAATCTCGCCGCTCAAACAGCAGAGGTAATTTTTACCGCCCAACAGACATTAGCAGAAGCCCAGGCGTTTTATGCAGATGTGAAAGGGAGATTAGCCCAATATGGACGTAATCCTGACAATCTCAAAATTATGCCTGGTGTGTTTCCTGTCATTGGTAGGACAGAGGAAGAAGCCAGGGAGAAATATCAGCAACTACAAGACTTAATTGATCCAGCGGTGGGATTATCGTTGCTTTCCGTACTTGTAGGCGGAGTTGATTTATCAGGCTACCCCCTAGATCGGCCCATTGCCCAATCTACCAGAAACCAACCTGCAAAAAAGCCGCTTGCAGTTAGTGAGTGATTTAGCCCAGAGAGACAATTTAACAATTCGCCAATTATATTTCGCGATCGCAGGCGCACGGGGTCATCGTACAATTTTAGGCACTCCAGAACAAATTGCAGACCAGCTCGAAGACTGGTTTGTCAACAATGGGGCTGATGGATTTAATATTATGCCCCCTTGGTTACCCGGTGGTTTAGATGAGTTCGTAGACTTGGTAATCCCCGAACTGCAGCGCCGGGGACTGTTCCGCACCGAGTACGAAGGCGAACCCTGCGCGAGAACCTTGGCTTACCTCGTCCGACAAACCAATTTAGCCAAGTTGCCTCCGCAGAAGCTAACCCCGCCTTTGTCTAAAGCTAGGCGGTTGGGGAGGGAGCATCCCAAATGTGTAAATTTATTTTTTTGTAGTGATGGCTCTCTAGCTTTCTGGACATTAGGGAGCAAGATGCTCCCACTACAAATTTTCTGAAGGCAAAATTGGGATGCTCCCGTTGGGGAAAAGGTGACAATCTTTTCCCCCATCCCCGTTTCGGTCAAATGTTTGAAGTTTGCTACTTTGAGACTCCGGGCGTCACCCCAGCCCGATTTTATTTAAAACCAAGACGACCCCTACCCGCAAGCGGGTAGGGGTCAAACGTATGTAACATAAGCATTGTAGCTCAAGTTAACACCTATGAGCAATGCGGTTCACTCCTACAACAGATGTGTTTTATATCATACTTACGGTTTTATTGTCAATAATAAAGCCATAAATATGACTTTATTCCTACTGAAATTATGACTTTATTCCACTGCGTATTCTTATGGGAGTGTTTTAGACTGACAACCATATACCAAACCAATTAAGTCGTGTAATAGGCAAAACTAAAGTGAATTAACATGAATATCTATCAAAACTCTCGATTTTCCCAAAAAATAATGATATTTTTCCTGACAATTGCTTTTGTGACAGCCTGCAATTCCATCCAGGCTGACGAAATAAATATAGCGCCAAAAAAAATTGTCAGTGGTGATAATTATGGAGAATTACATGATCAAGGAAAGTTACGCACTTACTATTTTTACACTCCCAAATCTTATAATCGAGAGCGCCCAATGCCGCTAGTTTTAGTATTTCACGGCGATGATGGTAGTGGTGAGTCGATAAGTAAAGTGACTCACTTCAATAAATTAGCAGAGCAAAAAGGTTTTATTGTGGTTTATCCAGATGGCATCAACGAAAAATGGAGCCTTAGAGGTAATGGTAAAAGCAAGGTAGATGATGTTTTATTTATCAGTGCTTTGATTGATCATCTTCACCAGCAAATCAATATTGATAGTCATAAAGTTTATGCTACTGGTTTTTCTAGAGGTGGAATACTTACCCAAGCACTGGCTTGTAAATTGTCTAATAAAATTGCTGGTTTCGCTTCAGTAGCTGGTTCGCTGCCAGTTCGACTTAAACCTAATTGTCAACCGCAAACTCCCATATCAATGTTAATGATCAACGGTACAAATGATCATGATGTACTTTATGAAGGTGATGATCACACTCAACGAGGAGCGCTGATTTCTATCTCAGACATGGTAGAATTTTGGCGATCGCACGATCAATGTACCTCATCGGTCAAATCTCCAGAGTTTTCTGAAGATAAAGTGAAAACCTCTCTTTACAAAGGTTGTAGTCGTAACTCCGAAATTTGGCAGCTAGCGGTAGTCAACGGCGGACATTTCTGGCCCGGTGGTGTTTCCACTGACGAAAGCCTAAATAAGTTCAATGCGAAGCTTGGCTTGAACGCCAGTGAAACCATTTGGGACTTTTTTCAACGTCACAGTTTGTCGGAAGTCAGTGAGATTTAATCTTGAATTACCAACTGGTAATGATGGCACAGAGTAATAAGTTTCTGCTTTAAAAGTTCACGGACATTTTCTGGTGGCTACTATTCAAGCTGTGCAACAAATCCTGTCTAGGGATAAAGTCCTTCTTGCAGGGTTGAGCTAGTACAACTCGGCGTAAATAAACCGACTATTTTGTGGTTTACTGTTAATTAGATTAAAACTACTTTTTGTTGATACGCAAGGAGTCAGGGTGTGGCACGATTAGCTCCAAAGGAATTAAGTTTAAGTGATTGCGATGCCTGCGGCGCTTGCGGTGCCATCGCTTAGAACTGCAACAGTTGGTAAACCGACACAATACAGCGCAACAAATAGTACTGCGTGCAAAAATAATTCTCCTAGCGTCAGAAGGGAAAAATCATGGCGAAATTGCTCGAACATTAGATATAAGTCTTGATATGGCTCGTTTATGGCGAAACCGATGGCTTGAAACTAATGATAAAAAGTTGGAACCGCTACTGGTTAACCCCCCCCTGAGGACAAAGAATTTGACGCAAAAGTTGAGGACATTACTGGTTTGTACATAAACGCGATCGCGTGTTATCAAAACGGAGAGCGCACAATATCGATTGATGAAATGACTGGCATTCAGGCTACTGAGCGTTTAGAAAAAGACTTGCCAATGCGACCTGGTAAAGTTGAAAGGCGGGAGTGCGAGTATGTTCGTCACGGTACGCAAAGTTTAATAGCTAATTTCGATGTTGCCACTGGTAAGATTATCGAGCCAACTTGTGGAGATTCTCGCTCCCGTTGAAGATTTTGTTTTCAACATTCGTCGAATTATTGAAAGTGACCTTAGTGCCAAGAAATGGCATTTAATCATGGATTGTCTTAATATTCACCAGTCTGAGTCACTGGTTCGTTTAGTTGCAGAAAAAGAAGGTTTAGATATTGACCTGGGTATTAAGGGAAAAAGCGGTATACTCAAATCCATGAAATCTCGTACTGCTTTTTTGAAAGATTTAACACATAGAATCGTTTTCCATTACACACCCAAACATTCTTCCTGGCTCAACCAAATTGAGATTTGGTTTAGTATTTTGGTTCGTAAATTACTTCAGCGTGCTAGCTTCAAGAGTCAGGATGACCTCAAAACCCGAATCCTCCAATTTATCGATTACTTTAATAAAACAATGGCTAAACCTTTTAAGTGGACATATAAGGGTAAAGTCTTGGCTATCTAATACTTGGCTTATTTACGCCAACCTGTACTAGTTACTTGCTCAATCAGGCTTTCACTCTTATAGATTGAATTACATCTTTAACGTAGAGAATTATGTAGGAGAATTTTACCATTTTTGCACCATGCTAAAAAACAAATGAAGTAAATATAGTTCATTTGTTTTAATTGATCAATCTATTACCGCCGAGCTGATTCGAGTCAAGAAATAACAGCAAGAACCTGCAAAAAAAATGGCAAGAATCTGGAATTTTGCTTGTCAACAAACCTGTATCGTTAACTTTCAAAACGTCAACTGCAACCACTAAGATTACTTTTGTGGCGATCGCCAAATCAAACGATTCTACCTATATTCTGGAAACATAACTATGCAGCACTGAACATGGATTACGAAATTCGCGCTTTAACGGCGGGAGATGAATTAATTGTCTGGGAAATGTTGCGCTATGCCTCCCATGAACCCTCTGTGGAAGCTGTGCAAACCCAGCCCTATCTAGCTCGTTATGCCACCAATTGGGGCAGAATTGGTGAATTAATGCCACTACTAATCTAAATTCTGGGCTTTTGCATGATTATTTCCAGGGTGATAAACCAGTCACCATTTTGTGTGAAGGATTGCTAATGTATCTCACATTTGCTGAAAAGCAACAGGTATTTGCTAATGTAAAGCGCAATCCAGTCAAATTAATGGCAAACGCTCAAGCCCTACAATAGGAGGGTTATAGTGCTTTTTATCATAGGTGTAACGACCTGCAATACTAATCGCTCAAACCTGCAATCAAGACATTTACAAACCAGGATTATCTGCAACTATAATTGTGCTTCAGCCAGGATTAATTGCAACCAACCTGCAATCATCCCTTGTATCCTACCAACTTATCCAGGCAATCCCGGCACAGTCCTGCACCGACTAAGTTAAAATCGAGTTTTCTAGAATTAGCGATCGCACTCCTGACTACCGATGTTGTAATTTCGGTATAAACCACTCGCTGCTGCTGGCGCGACGATGCACATGGCGGTGCCTGGAAAGCCGGAGAAATTTTCGCGAACGGTATCAAAACCCCACCTCTCATGATTGAACCTGAGTTCGGCGCTGACGGATTTGTCCCACCTCGATCGCTTGGGAGGCGTGACGAGTATTTTGTCAAAGTTAGCACCTAGAAGGGTTGCTTGAAGCGGTAAACGCTAGGAAATTGAAGTTTTTGTCTTACATATATATAAGAATGTATTATGTATGAGTTTCCGTAAATGCGGTGACTCATACTGTAGTCATCTCCAAATGACAGCGATTCAAAGCACAAAAGGAGTATTAGTGATGTAGCTATAGTGGGAAAATTTCCTTGATTTTAAATAATTGTAGTCAGTAATTTAGTGCTTATTTCAGAGCTAAAGTCGTGACTAATAGCCATCTGAGCATTAAAGCTGTTTTTAGGCAATTAACAATTGTTTTCTAACTTCGTTATCACCTGAACTCTAGTGGTATGTTGATTAGGAGTAGATATAATGGATGTATTGCTACATAACCCAGTTGCAGATATGTACGGCACAGATTTTCTACTGTTTTATGGCTGTGTAATTGCCATAACATTGTTAGTTTGCAGGTGGCTTGTACAAGATCCAAGTAAAAATCAACCTTTACCGTTAATTCCTCATGAACCAGATCCTTATGAAATTGCTTATTTGCGTTCGGGTGTTGTGGAAGTAGGAAAATTAGTAGTTTTTAACTTAATTCAGTGGGGTTATTTAGGATTTGCTGGCGAATATCTCAGTCAAACACCAACGCATGATGATTTATCTCAGCTAAAGCCGATAGAGCGTGAGGTGGTTTCAAGTGCTAAACTTAACATATCCATATGGTGGTCGATGTCGATATACGAGAAGATAAAAGAATACTGCGATGTCTATGAACAGCGGCTAAACGATGAGAAATTATTGTATGCAGATAATTGGCAAAAATCAAATATTGCCATTGGTTTGATTGGAGCGACAATTATTTTTAGTTTAGGCGGATATAAGCTGCTGATAGCTTTAGGTAAAGGACGCCATAACGTAGAGTTTCTCATCTTCATGGGTGTGGTTTCAATTATATTTTTGTTATTGTTTGTGAGTAAGCGATCGCGCCTCAGTTATCTCGGACAAGCTTACCTACAACAACTCCAGGAAACATTTACCCAGTTAAAAACAAAGGTAAAGTATAGCATTCCTTCTGCAGATGACTACACCTTGGTGGTAGCAGTGTTTGGCGTTGAGGTACTGGCTGACACCTCCTACGATTCATACTACAAAGTGTTCTTTCCTCTACAATTCAGTAGGAAAACTAACCAGCAAAACAGATCCAGCGATAGTTCCTGTAGTAGTGGTGGCTGTGGTGGTGGTAGTTCATGCGGTGGTGGTAGTTCATGCGGTGGTGGTGGCTGTGGTGGTTGTGGAGGCTAGAAATAATGTTTTCTCATTTACCTACTTTAGGCGTGGGATTAGGTTTTCGAGAACCATTCAACAGTGATTTATTTCTCAACCGCCAGCAGGTTGATTTTCTAGAAATTGTTGTTGAACACTATTTAGATATACCGCTCCGAAAACAGCAGCAATTAGAAATACTTGCTGCTCATTTCCCGATAATTCCCCACGCTATCAATTTATCTTTAGGTAGTGCGGAAGGTTTGGATCGAGATTATTTATGTAAACTTGCACCATTAATTAATAAACTTAACCCGCCTTGGTGGAGTGAGCATATTTGTTTTACCAAAGCGGGGGGAGTCGATATCGGACATTTGTCACCACTACCCTATACCAAAGAAGCGGTAGAAGTTGTTTGTCGCAATATTGCTGACTTGCGGCGCTGGATTGATGTGCCACTAATTCTCGAAAATATCACCTACATGGTGACGCTTCCTGGTGCCCAAATGACAGAAGCCCAATTTTTGACGGAAATACTAGAACGTTCTGATTGTGGTTTGCTGTTAGATGTGACAAATCTTCATACTAATGCTGTCAACCACGGCTACAATGTCGTTGATTTTCTGAAAGAATTACCGCGTGAACGTGTGGTACAGTTACATTTTGTTGGTGGACATTGGCATGATGGTGTATTAATTGATAGTCATTCCCAGTTAACACCCATCGAGGTTTGGCAATTAATGGATGAAGTTGTCGCTGGTTTTCCCGTTAAAGGTATTGTTTTAGAACGGGATGAAAATTTACCACCCTTTGGTGAATTAGCAGGGGAACTGCAACAAGCAAGGCAAATTCTCAGGAGTCATAGCCGATGGGGCTAGCACAAACCCAGCAAGTTTTAGCCCGACTTTACACTAATACTGAGTTTCGAGAGCGTTTTTTTGCCAACCCCCAAGGAGTGGGCGCAGATTTGGGGTTGAGTGGTGATGAAGCACAGCAATTGGCTGAACTTTCTGCACGAGACGTTACCCTATTCGCCAATTCTCTCAAATGGAAGCGGTTGGGGGAAGTGCGGGAACTTTTACCACGCACAGCGCGGCTTTTGGGGAAAAATTTTAACGCTTTATTTTGGCGATATGCCGAAAGCTATATACCACAGGGTATCAAGAAACACAGAAAAGATGCGATCTCCTTTGCTCATTTCATCACAAAGGTAGCTGCGGATGAGGGCATGGAACCTGCTTGGGTGGGCGATGTCGTGCGTTATGAAAAAACTTGGCTATTAGCTGATCAAGCCTCTATCTACTGGCGGGTGTGTTGGTTTCGTTACCCGATTCACAAACTAGAGAATTCAGATGTCTGTATACCAGAACCGACAATAGCAGTTTGGTGGCGATTGTCAGCGCGATCGCCTGTTTTTTATATTGTGCGATCGCCCATCCCCTTTTTTGTCAGATCACAAATTATTTGTCGTCGTCGGCGGGAAACTCCTACCGTTGATTGCATCGCTATACTTATAACAAAAAAGGAATATATTTTTGAACACTATAA
>CAVYXS010000228.1:0-52684 GCA_963772205.1 uncultured cyanobacterium | reverse complement strand
TTAAGAAGCAGCAGCCATTGATTTATCAATTACAAGGCGCAGATTACCAACTGCAAACTCACAGCCGCTATTTTCCCGACTTTGATTTGATAAGTATAATTTCTCGCTGTGTACAAATCGCCTACGATCGCAACACCAGCGCCGCCATCCGCGATCTCAAACAAAGCTTAAGTAAATTATGAATCAACAACACTGGTTTCGACCGATTATTTCGGTTAGTTACAAGCCACATCCCCTTGTGGGTAGGGCGTTTGACTAGGTTAGGCTCCAGTCAATTCAGGACGTTTGAACGTGGTACAGCCAAGAGGGTAGATTTTAACTACCCTCAGCACTTGCCATCAGATGTAAGTATGTTAAACTGTATAAGATAATATAAGTAAATAGACACCCGTAAACATAGTGTCTAGCTTAAATCATCAATGGACATCAACAAATCTTGGTGTCGAAACACTAATAATTTGGCAATTTCTCCTGTAAAACCGGAATTAGCACTAATCTAACGCAAGCAAAGTTTGCAGCGTTTTTGGGTGTCAGTTATCCGAGTATTCACTGCTGGAAAAATTGACACACAAAACTGTCGCCGCTGGCTATCCAAAAGAAGCAATGTATTTGTTCGTAGTTGCGCTTTAGCGCCATTGATTATCAACAGCGCTAAAGCGCAACTACAAACACGCCATAGTCCCTAGTTTCTGGAAAGAAATATTTTGTAATTCTGATTTTTAAACTTTAAAGGAAATTAGATGTGGGAATTGTTTACATAGGCGATCGCACAACGGGCAAAACCCACTTAGCAATGGAGTTAGCCAACCCTAAAAATGAATATGTCAAAGTATCTAACCAAGATTATGAAGCTCTCAAAGTAAGGCTCTTGGACGAAAACAGTAGTGCTAGGGCTACAAGTGATGAACAAACAACTTATGAACACTATTTAGATATTCAAGTACGACTACCTACTGGTAATAAACAAGTAATAGTAGATTGGGTAGATACACCGGGGGAAGTTTGGCGAAAAAGTTGGCAAACTAATAATCATCATGAATGGAAAAAATTTTTAGAAATGATGCCCCAAAGTGAGGGAATTTTGCTTATCCTTCCCCCGCATCGGGGACTAACTTTCAAGTCTGGTGTGGATACAGAACAATTTATGAATCAACAGCAATGGAGCAATAGGTTTGAGCGTTGGGTAGAGTTTTTTCGTCAGGATTGTCCGAAAGCAAGACATATTCTGATTTGTTTAAATAAAGCGGACTTATTTTGCGATTTGCAAAAAGAAGGTTCTCAGCTTGCCTACAGTCCCAATGGCGCTCAAATGAATTGGCAACAACGCCATATTTATGTTTTACAAAGATATTTTAGACCAATTCACTCACAGTTAGAACAAATTAACAAAACTATCTCTGGCTTATCAGTTCGCTGTTTTATTACTAGTATTTATCATCGCTCTTTGTTGGAATTACCTTGGATATATTTAGGCAGTTTTTTAGCTAAGTAATAAAGGAGAATCAAGATAAATATGGGCAATATTCGTGTAATTGGTCCACGAGGTTCAGGAAAAACAACTTATTTAGCGGCTCTAGCTTATCAACCAGTAAAACAGGGTGCAAAAGCTAAAAATTTTAAAATTCAGGCTATTAATGAGGACACAAAGAATCTAGCTGACAAAGCGGAAACTATTATTCTAGAAGGTGGTTCACTAGAACCTACCGGAGTTTTAGTTAAAAGTATTGATGATGTACCTGTTTATTCATTCAATATCAAAATTAAAACTTTATTGAGCGGTGAACATCAAATAAATTTAGCAATTAGAGATTATCCCGGTGAAATTTTTGATGAACTAGAATCAGGAGTAAGTAATCATATTCATACAGAATTTATTGATGAATGTCTTGCACAAGATGTAGCTGGTTGTTTGATTATGTTAACCGAGTGTAAGCAGTCAACAGATAGGCATTATAGCCGAGTTTTACAACGTTTTATTCAATTGATGGATAGCCAAGAAAGAATCAAGGATTTACGCCTAGCTGTAGCAATGAGTAAGTGTGAGCGTGGAGAACTCTGGTCTGGTCGTTTAGACCCAGAAATCGATTTATTTAACACTTATTTACCAAAAACAACCAAAGTTTTAAAAGAAAAAATTCCGGCTCGCAACTTAAATTTTTATGCCATATCAACCTTTGGAGTATTAGGACGCAATGATCCGCGACCAAATCGGGTTGAAGAATGGGGAACCGATGGGAGAAATTCGGTTTTGCGAGAAGCAAAACGTTGGCGATCTTACAACTTAATTGCCCCTCTTTATTGGTTGAGTACTGGTAGGAGAATGGGAAATGATGCGTGATTTATTTAAGAAGATTTCCTCACAGCCGCAGCAAAGTAGTGCGGTGCTGCGGGTAATTGGCGATCGCTCTTCTGGTAAAACAACTTATATGGCATCTTTGGCACGCTGGCCTAATGCTGACCCTTCTAGTCCTGTACAGTCTGTCATCGCAGTTAATGAAGCAGGAGAAGAACTAATTACCAAAGCTCAAAATCTTCTCGAACAAGGATTAGCCGTCGAACCCAGTAATCTTTATGCTAGTGCAAGTGATATTAAGGATTACACTCTCAGAATTACTCTTAAGGGACAGTTCTCTTGGAAAAATACCAAAGCTACCATTGGTTCCCAATTGATAAATCTGAATATCAGTTGCAAAGACTACGCCGGCGAGTTTTTTGATCACCTCCTTCACCAAGCAACTAATCCACAATTAGAAGATTACTTGGATGATTGTTTGCAAGCAACGGGAATTATGTTTTTAGTTGATGGGAATAGTCGTCGCAAGGACTTAGAGTATGTTGCCGGTTTAGAGAAATTGTTATTGATGTTAGACCGTGCTGACATGGTAGCTGGAAAGCGGAGAATCTCCCTGGTTTTGACCAAATCCGAACAATCAGAATTGTGGGTTAATCGCCATAAACCTGCATTTGTTGCTGAGGCTCGTTTTCCTCAAGTTTACAGAAAATTACAAACTTGGCAGCAGATGGGAGGCGGAAACGTCGAATATTTCACGACCTCAGCTTTTGGAATGTTGGGGAATAATTTTCCCGAACCAAATGTAAGTTTACTCAGTCGCGGTTGAGATGGAATCGCCGCAGTCATCAAAGAACCAAAGCGCTGGCGACCTTTTGGGTTAGTGGCTCCTATTTATTGGCTATGTACAGGCGATCGCCATAAAGAATTAGATAAGGGTTAAATATATGAATCAAAAACCTATTGAAATTCACGAATTTAGTACTGGTATTCGCCCAGAGAGAACTGCTAATGGCAATTGGATATCAACGGGATTCACCGGACAATATATGAATATGACGCTAGAATCTGTTCCCCCTGCAGTTGAGCGTTCCATTGCGAATCGGGAATTTGCAGTCACAGAAGGCGCTTCAACTGACCAGCCAGCAATTATTGGTCGTGAAGTAGGGAGTGGAAACGATGTTTGGTCAGTCGTGGCTGTGGTGACGCGGGGACGAGATGAGATAGGGCGCAGTTTGTCTGTTTATCGTTATTTTTTGTGTCGGGGAGATAACAACCTTTGGAAAATCTTGGCTTGGTGGGAAAGTCAAAGAATGCCCAGGTTTAACCCCTTTGATTCTAAAGAGGTTGGGCAACCTAATTTATCTCCAGAGTCTTCTAATGTAACTCCAAAATTATCACCTGAAGATGAGGATTTAGCTGATAATACTCCTGCACCGATACTACTTTCACCACAGCAATACGATTTGAATTACGATTTGAATAAAGTCAATATTTTTGCGCTGAGAAAACGAAAAAGTAACGGTCAACCTGTCTCTTGGGCGTTTAATGTTGAAGCACTAGAACAACCCAGACGGTTTCAGGTAATTCAACCAGCGAGTCAAGATGCCTATGAAATATTAGACAGAGAAATTAAGAATGTTCCACAAATCTTAGCCCCAGGTTTTATGGATGAAGAAGCACTTAAGTCAGCAATTCGGGGTTTAATTAATAGTTCTAAAGTGAAACCTGAAGCAGTAAAAACCATTGCTGATGCTCTAGAAGATGAGCAAATTAGTGATAAATATTGGCACAGCCTGTTTGATGGACAAGGGGCGCAAACTGCAATTAAACAAGAAATTTATAGTCCTCAAATGGTCAGGTTAATTACCCTTAGAGCGATGGTAATACCAGAGACTATAACGGAATTTTTAGCTTGGTTGAATGTGAAAGGCACTAAGGATAAACAGGATGAAAATCAAAGTATTTCTTTAGATTTTCAAAAGTCTGTTCGTGCCGATTTTCCTAAAGAAAAAATAATTGAGGGACTTAAAATTATTTTACATCATCTATTGAATCGAAAAAATAATGTAGAATCTGTATATTGGTTGTTCAAAAATGATACTGCATGGAAGCATTACGAAACACTATTTATTGAACATATAGAATTTGATTTAGACATTATAAAGAAGAAGTATTACATAAGCAAAGGTAAATCTCCTTATGAATCATTAAAGTGTGATCAGGAGATTTGGGAAGAAATAATCAGTAAGCATCAATCTATTTATTCAGGTACCGATACAATCAAAGATTACAAGCCTTTAGCTGAATTATTTGAGTATATGCAAAAATACGATTTATCTGCTTATTTTTACAAAGTAAGTGAAGGTCAGGTTCCTAAACATATATATAATAAAATTTCTTCAGATAAAGTTTCTTCAGATAAAGTTTTCGATTTACCTCTTACTAAAGTTAGTCACTTGGATAAGGATAATTTTTTGCCATTTCTCAACAAAAATTATGAACCATTTGCAATTTTCGCCATATTATTAATAATATCTTTAATTATTTATTATCTATTGATAATAACAATTAAAAAGCCAGAAACTCATGCAAAAATGAGTCCAGATAATTCCCAAGAAAGCAAAATAACTGGCGATTTAAACAAAACTGATTCATGTAAACAAACAGACCCAAGTATCCGAAATTCTCACTTGACAAAAACTCCAGATAATAAACCAAAAAACACTAGTGATACTCAATGTATTGATTTGAAGAAATTTATAAGTAATTTTCAACCAATTGTCGATAAAATTCTTAAACAAATTCAGGAGAATTCAACAGAAATTACAAACCATAAAAAAGGGTCTTTACCAAAAAATAGCACTAATAATCAAAAATGAAATAAATCAAAACTAAGCTAAAAATAATGCATTTAAAAACTACAAAAAAATAGTAATTAAAAAGAAAATATGAGAATTTACCTTTACACATTAGCAGGAATAACATCAGCATTACTTGGCTGGAATATAGGTCAATTCTTCCTCACAGACTTAGGTTTACTCAAACCATTCCCAGAAATCATTCTATTTCCCTGCATCGCCATATCACTAGCAATTGGTATGGTGATGAATGAAATATTTATCAGTAACCCCACCAGACCTAAACTCAGCTTTCGGATTGCGAAAACTCCTTTACTAATTGCCCTTGGTTTAGGACTATTAGCAGGTTTAATTGCCGGGGGTATTTCCCAAATTCTCTTTTTACCTCTCATTAGCGTTCCCAGTCTAATTGTCAGAACCTTTGGCTGGCTTTTAATTGGTATTTCAGTTGGTTTGGCTGAGGGGTTAAGTTGGCGCTGGCACAGCATAGAAGCTGGAGATCCTAAACGCTTTCGGCAACGGTTTATCATTAGCGTAATTGGTGCAAGTGGAGCAAGTTTAGTAGCTGCAGCCTTATTTGAATACATCCGCATAGCTTTAGGTACAATGCCACCTGAGTTTAAAAGTATTGAAGATCCTTTAGGATTTGCAATTTTGGGTTTATTACTGGGTTTAGTATTTAGTATTACTAATTCTCCCAGTTATTTAGGAGCTTTGAGAGCGGGTGCAGGTTTTGAGTACACAGGCGAAAATTATGAAGATTTAAACCCACAATTTAAGACTGTTAAGCAAAAGTTTTCATATATAGATAATTCCGTCCTGAAATTTGTTAGTGATAGTGATACCTATGTCATCGAAGAAGGTTTATCAATCCAATTACCTGTAACTGGAACGATTAAAATTGGTTCTGCGATTAACAAATCACAGATTTATATACCAGATTTACCCTTTCATATTGCGGATTTAGTCTTAAAAAAACGTGAAGCCCTTTTGTTTCCTCATGCTCAGTATTTCAAAAATATAGAAGTCAACGGTGAGCGTTTAACATCACACCGAAATATTCGGTTAAAACACAACTATATTTTGACATTTCATACAGTAAAGACAGATGCAAAAAATGAAGAAAAATTTTATCGATTCGTCTACTATAATCGGTTTCTTGACCCGCAAGCTTAGTTTATCAATGCTAATGCTAGTTGCGTTGGCGTCTCCCAGTTTTGGACAGGTAAAGCTAGCAGAAATTGTGGAAAAGCCTACTGTTAATGATGACCGAGTGACGATTCGCATTAAAGTTAAAAATGCAGAAGAAAGACCTGTCATGGGTTTACAAGAAACTGACTTTAAATTATTAGTAGATAAAAAACCAGTTGAGTTGAAAAATAAAGATTGGAAAAGTCCCGAAGAAATTACACCCGCACCAGCCTGGATTATTGTCATGCTAGATTTTAGTGGCAGTATGAATGAGCTAGATAGTAGAGGAACAAAAAAAATTGCCGGAGCAATTAAAGCAGTTCGCCAGTTAACTAGCGTGTTAAAAGACCGTGGAGAAAATACCCAAATCGCCATTGTTCCTTTTGGCGAAGCTGGCGTTAAATGTCCTCAAGGATATCCTGTTAATCAAAATATTCTTGATAAATTCTTTGCAGCCAATGATTTTAAGCTGCAAAATAATCTTGATTACTTAGAGAGTTTAACCCCCTGCGCTTCTACGAACATTTATGAACCCTTAAAAAAAGCAGTTAAGTTTTTAGCTAATACCGAAGATACTCGTTTTTATCCACGAAATGATTCTGGACAACCTCAGCCTAGACTGTCAATTATTCTGTTGTCTGATGGTTATCATAACGCTGATAATGAAGCACAGGATTTTCAAAGTTTAACCACACTTCTCAAAAGAAACAATAATATCATCGTTCATACATTAGGGTATGGTTTGACTCCAGAACAGCTAGGTCAAAAATATAAGCTTGGTAAACCCGCAACCCGTGCGGATATTAATAGCGGTAAAGTTCCAGAAGCAGAATTTGTAGATAAACAAAGATTAGCAGAAATTGCCAAAATCACCGGCGGAATAGCAGAGTTTTCTGGAGATGCAGAAGCCATTGCAGAAAATCTCCAACTTTTTCTGAATGCTTTATTGGGAGAGTACGAAATTACCTATACCCAACCCAACGCCGAACGTGGCTCTAAGCATAATGTACAGGTTGTAGTAAGTTCCAAAGCCGATAAACCAGTGGAGTCGCCACCAAAAGCTTACACAATAACTGTGTTTGGCAGATCCCTTCCCTTAACAGTGCGACTGACTATGTTGGCGTGCATTTTACTTTTGCTTTCCCTGGGTGGTATCCTACCATTTTACTTTTGGGGTGAACAGTTAAAAAAAGAAGCACTGGGAGATTAATTACAGTAATGAAAATTCTACGCAATTTAACATCACTAAGTTATTTCATTTCGTTAATTATCTCTGGCTGTACCCCTGCAGTAAATACACAAAATTTAACTGCTTTCAGTTCCAATAAATGTCCAGATAAACCTGAAGGTGTACTTGATGCCAAAAAAGTCAAAACTATTAATCTTGGTAGAGAAAAAATTACAGAATCAGGAATGGTTAGTCAAGATAAATCTGTAGGATATGTCTTCTTAGCTCAAGCTGGTAAGAAGCTAGTTTATCACACCATTCAAGATGTTTGTATTGCGGTTTTCACCCCTGACAATCAACTTCTCAATAGTGGTGTTCTACCCATAACTGGAAACTACACCGTGCAAATTTTTATTCCTAGAGGTTCCACAACCTTTGATTTAGCCATGAATTTAGAAACAGAGTCAACAGCATCTGTTCCATCTACTGCTGTTACTCCCGCAGCTGTCAACACCCCCTTAGTGACTACTCCCTCATCCATACCTCAAAATAATCAGCCAAGTACCATTTCATCTGTCAGTACAAATAATATCTCCCGCCCATCGCCAACAAAAGTAATAGAAGATTACTATGCCAAAATTAATAACCGTCAGTATGCCGATGCTTGGGATATTGTACCTGTTAAACTTCAGGAAAATAAAGAACTCCATCCCAATGGCTACAATTCTTTCTTGGAATGGTACAGAGACACAGTAAATTTTATAGATATTCATCAGATTTATTTGGCAGAATCTAATAATGATTATGCCACCGTCAAACTTAAAAGCACTTATTATATGAAATCTGGAAAAAAAGCTCGCGTAAATATAAATTTTTATATGGTTTGGAATGAAAATAGGGAAAAATGGGATATGCAAAAAACTAAGGTGGTTAATTAATTTAAGAGGATGTTTGAAAAGTATTGTTTATTCCGTGAAAATTTGAGAAACCTAACCCCCCTACCCCCCTTCCCTACAAGGGAAGGGGGGAAATTCAAAGCCTCTCCCCTACAAGGGGAGAGGTTTGGAGAGAGGTTTTCCCGAACCCGTAAAAAGTCAAAAAACAATAAGTTACTTATCATCTGAAAATTCCTTATTTTTATGCAAAAGTCAAAATTATTGCCTGAAGTTCGCAAAATAAAATTCATATTATCAGCAATAGTACTATTGATAGTTAACAGTGGCTGTAAGTTAGAATCAAAGACATCAGTTCAAGGTACACTTAATAATCCCGATGCTAAATGTCCAAATAAACCAGGGGGTTCGTTAAATAATAAAAATGTCAAACAGATTCAACTAAGTTCTCAAGCTATCACAGAATCAGATCAATTACGAGCAGGTGAATATTTAGGATATGCTTTTGAAGCTCAATCAGGTCAAAGGCTGAGTTATCAAACTAATAATGACATTTGCATTTGGGTTTACGCACCAGATAATGAATTAATAATGGGTAAAAATTTCACACAAACAGGTAAACATATAATTCAAATTTCTGTACCTAAAGATTCGACAACCTTTGATTTAAAACTCGCTTTAGAAAGTTCATCAACATCTACAAATTCTCATATTTCAACTTCCACTACAGAGCCAAATATATCAAATTCAGAAAATCAGCCTGCTGATAATTTTGTGAGGAACCATTACATAGCGATTAATAATCGTCAATATAGTATTTCTTACAAAAATCTTTCCTCTCGATTTATAAATGAAAATATTCCAGGTGGATATTTTGAGTATCAGCGTTGGTGGGATAGGGTTCGAGAAATAAAAATAGGTGAGATAAGTGTAATAAAGCAGAACAAATATAAGGCAATCGTCGATGCTGAATTATGGTACACAATGAATGACGGTAAAACATTTCAAGACTCTAAAAACCGTATATATTTAATTTGGAGTAATGATACTAATAACTGGTTGGTTGATCTGAAGAGTTAACCTTAAGTTTCCCAAGCTATTATTCATTATCAAATATTATGAAAAACATCATTTGCTACTTGACATTATTAATGATTTATGGATGCAGTTCTGGAATAACATCTTCTTCAGTTCATTCAACTTGTCCAGAAAAACCTATAAATCCACTAGATGAAAAAGATGTTGAACAAATTGATTTGGATGAAAAAACTTTATCTAAATCAGATCAAGCTAGTGCGAATAAATCTATAGGATATAAATTTGCAGCTAAGTCTGGTCAAAAATTTAGTTTTTCAACTGATAGTGATATTTGTGTTTGGGTTTATGCGCCAGATAACCAGATTTTGAAAGGTAGCGATTTACCACAAACTGGCAATTATCTGATTCAAATTTCTGCACTGAAGGGTTCTAAAACATTTGATATTAATATGAGTTTAGGTGTTGTTCAAGCTGCTACACGTTCAACTTCAAAAGCGCCTGTTGTTAATAGTGTTAGGAATTCTACTATCTCTACATATACACCTAGACCTACATCAGGAGCAGATTTAACTCAAGAACAAGCACTGAATATAGTTAAACAATGGTATGCTGCTAAACCCCAAATTTTCGCACCGCCTTTTGATACTAGCTTAGTTGATCAATTAGCTACTGGAAAACTGCATGAAAACACTACTAATTCTGACCCAGAGTCCGGCTCCATAGCTTGGCTTCAAGCTAATAATTCTTACTATAAATATAATCAATCTGAAATCAGAAGAGTTATAGATTTTTCCAATTCTGGCAAAGAACCATATATCAAACTTAGAGTTTTTGAAGAACTTTATTTTTATGGTTCAACTGGTAATATTGACAGAAAACACTCCGGAACTTATGAAAATACTTTTATCTATTTTTTTGAAAAAGACAGTAATGGGATATGGAAAATTTCTGATTATTCAAAATTTTAAAACAAATCACTAATACTTTTATTCAGGATTTTGTATCATATAAATTTATCTTTACTAATTAAGTAAATATGAAAAAATTAACATTTTATATTTTAGTATTCATATTTTATGGTTGTCAACAACAACCGCAGGTGTTGCAGCAAATTCCTCAGGCATCTAAACCATGTCCTGAGAAGCCAACATCTGCTTTGAATACCAAGAATGTGAAAGAAGTTACACTCAGCAATCAAATAGTTAGAGAATCAGGTCAAGTCAGTGCAAATAAATCTATTGCATACATTTTTGAGGGTAGGGCTGGTCAAGAATTTAAACGAAAAACTTTAGATGATATTTGTATTTGGCTTTATACACCAGATAATCAAATTATTCATACAGAAGTTCTGCCTAATACTGGTAAGTATATAGTACAAATTACTGCACCTCAAGGTGCTACATCTTTTAATTTAGAAATGAGTTTGTTAGACTATCAATCAACGAATATCTCAAAAAATCCTCTTGTAGAACCTCCTAAAAATTCATTTATAAAACCTCGAAACAAAAAACAATCTTTAAATTCTCAAGTTCAACCTATTGGCTGGATTTGGCTAGGTGCAGTTGAAAATAAATCAGGTATATTTTCTTATGGATCGCCACTAATTCCTACACAACGTCAACCAGTTACTATTACACCATCCGTTGTACCTTCTCCAGGAAACATTGTAACTTTAAAAACCCCAGTTAACTTGCGAGATAGTGTTCCCCAACCACCTGCTTTTAAACTTACTAATAAACTTAGTCAGCCAATACGGACAGGTAGCAACAGGTACAAATTTTGAGAATAGAAGGATTCATAGATAAAAATTCTGATTCTACTAAAATTTGGGCACAAATAGAAATTCCTAGGTAATACTCGCTGAAAAATAACATGAAAAACTTAAAATGGGTTACTAGGTAGTAATTTTAGAAAAAATAAATAGTAATAAATCACAAATATTATGGTGCAATATAAATTTCATTTGAAAGTGAAAGGCGATAACAATCAATACTGCTACTTTTTAGACTTAACCCCTAATCAAGAAAATATGCCTGAGCAAGTATTTAATTCCCAAATTCGTGAAGATATCCGCTTAAAATTCCAAAATCAAAGTTTATGTGCTATCAAAGAAGTTCATATTAATCAAATTATCAACACTTGGATACAAGATATTCAAGAAGGTTATCGAGATAGTACTATTACCCTGCAATTACCTCTATTAATAGAAGCAGGAATTGACCAGATAAATGAACAAGGAAATCAAGAAAATCCTAGTGTGATTAATCCCGATTTATCTGATATAGAACCTGTATTCGGAATGCTACCGCCATTAAATTTTTCTTAAGTCATTTGATTAAATTGTCTCGTAGTGAGGACTTTAGTCCTCTCTCAAGGACTAAAGTCCTTACTACAAACCTTTAATTATTTACGCCCACTTACTTACAAAACATTTAATATCAGGATAACTAGAATGAGCAATGTACTAAATGTATCTATTACCCCGCACCGGGAATTTATGCCTGCGGAAACTGAGGGACAAAAGCTATTTCTGATGCTGAAACTGCGCCCGACAAAAGAAGTTGCTGTTTGTCCTCCACCGACTACCTTCGCTTTTGTTATTGATACCAGTGGTTCAATGTATGAAGTAGTCGCAGGGGAAACAAAACCTACGGGTGTTACCTGTATCCAAGATGGTAAGGAATATAACCAAGTAACAGGCGGTAAATCAAAAATTGATCTTGTCATCGAGTCCTTGTTAGCGCTGGTGCGTTCTGGGAAATTAGGAGAAAGCGATCGCGTGGCGATTGTCCAGTTTGATGACACAGTTTCCCAGATTATCGGCTTGACTCCAGCAACGCAAGTTAGTCAATTAGAAAATGCGATCGCTCAACTGAGCAGTTTTTCTGGCGGTACTCGCATGGGGTTAGGTTTGCGTCGTGCTTTAGATATCCTTGGTAAACAGGATATGGCTGTCCGGCGCACGCTTTTATTCACAGATGGTCAAACTTTTGACGAAGATATATGTCGCGATATAGCATTAGATTTTGCCACTAAAAATATCCCCATTACCGCCTTGGGAGTTGGCGAAGACTTCAAAGAAGATTTGCTTTCTCATCTGAGCGATTCTACAGGTGGAACCCTCTTTTATGTAGTTCCTGGAAACGCTATTGGTACCCAAGTTTCGATTTTAGATTTACCAAATAAAATCATTGCCGACTACATTCAAGCACAGAAAGAAGTTATTACCAATTTAGCCTTAACAGTCAAAACTGTTAAAGGTGTAGAATTGACCCGTATCGTCCGCGCCTATCCCACTCAAGCCGAATTTCCTCTTACTCAAGAACCCTATCCCATTAGTAATGCAGCTGCTGGTGATGAAACAATCTTCATCCTCGAATTTAATATTAACAGTCGTCCTGCATCCCGTGTTCGCATTGCTCAACTTGGTTTAACCTACGATATTCCAGGACAAAACCGACGGGGTGAACTTCCACCCCAAAATTTAGTAGTGCAATTTGTTATTGGACAGGGAGGTGCAGCACAAGTTAATCAAGAAGTGATGGATTATGTACAGCAATGTAATATTTCTAATTTAGTAAACCAAGCAACAAAAATTGCTGACCACAATCCACAAAAAGCCGAAGAACTATTAGAAACTGCGCGGCGCATGACAGTAAGAATTGGCAATAAAGAGATGGAAGAATCGCTCAATGATGCTCAACAAGAGTTACGTAAAACTCGCCAAATTTCTGCCGGAACCCGTAAAACTGTCAAGATGGGAGCCAAAGGTAAAACCGTAAAAATGGGTAGTGATATTAATCATGAGCTTTCAGAAGCAGAAATGCGTCAACTGTCAGGAACTTGAAAAATTTTTTAATTGAAAAATTTGAAATTTTAGTTCGCTAAATCAAAAAATCACCAATTTTGTTGACAAACTCAGGAGATAAATCCATGATTACTTGTGCAGCTTGTGGCTATGATAAAAACCCAAATGATGCTCAATATTGTGATACTTGCGGTTCTGAACTACAAACAGTAGCCGCACCGACATATAACTCTTCTGTTGCACCTACTCTTATTCAACCAGCAATAATTGAGCCACACATACCAACACTACCAATACCACTACCTATTCCTCCCTTTCCAACTACTCTAACAGCAGCCAAACTGATTTCTAAGCAACCAAATTCTCCGGTAGCAGAATTTCCTTTAGATAGTAATGCTGTAGTTGGTATATTCAGATCCAGACATGGGGCCAGTTGATATTGATTTAGAAGAATTTCCTGGTAGCGAAACAGTTTCACGCAACCATGCAGAAATTTACTCAGAAGGTGGATTTTGGAAAATCAAAGACCTTGGTTCGACAAATGGCATTTTTATTAAACGAACTGGTCAAACTCGTTTTGGAGCCAGAATTACCGTACCTGAAACCATAAATCTTGGAGATGAAGTGGCTTTTGGTAAAGTGCGATTCCTCTTTCAAAGTACTTGATTATTGCTTGAGAAGTGGGAGAATTTTCATCCCATTTCTAACCTTTATAAACATTTACTCAATCACATAATATGACATCACCTGCAATAGAAACTACCAGCAGTTTAGTGATTCAGGAAAACCAATGCTTTCTCATAAATAATTTCCGAGTGGAAGTCATATCATACCTGGGTCAATTTACAGCAGATATATATAGCTTTAAAGTTAAATTTTCTTCTACAGATTCTCATAGCACTCCAAGCAAATTAGGCTTACTACGGGTAGGTTCAGAGCAAGGTGGACTGTACCGAGAGTTAAAACTAAGGGAAGCTCTCGGAGATTACAAAATGATTGCAGAACTTATCACTCACATTACAGACAAATTTGTAATTGTTAATACTGGTTCATCTTTGTTAGATCAGGAAGTGCAAAAAAATTCACAGGATGAAACAAAACCTAAAACAGAAGATATTGAAACTACAACTAATGCAGATGAACCAAGCTTAAATCAAAATATAACTCCCCAAACTGAGACAAACTCAGTAATTGATGAAGATGCTTTACATCTGTCTAGCCAACTACAAACAGACTCAGAATATTTAGATGATGAATACTACCCAGAAATAAAATTATGCTCTGATGATTCCGATACTAAACTTATATTGCTTAGTGATTATCCCGAAAAAATAAACACCCTAGATACTTGGCTAAAATCTGATAATTCCTTAGAAGAATCTTTATATATAACTAGCCAAGTTTGTCAGTTCTTTCGGTATATTTATGAGCGCCAATGGTGTTTAATCTCCCTGGAAACCCGCCTGATTGCAACAGGAACTCCCAGCAAATTTTTTGATTTAACTAATGCCTATCCTATAGGTGAAATACTCACCTCTGGTTTATTAGGAAATTATTGTGCTACCGAACTTGCTTATAACAAAAGTCCTATTCATGAATCAATGAGTAGTTATACAGTCGGAGCATTATTATATCACTTTATTCACAAACAAGCCTTGTCACCACATCAGACAATAGATATCAAAATCAGCCCTATTCCTCCCATTTATCAAATACTAAAAATTTGCTTGTCTCCTGTTCCCGAAGAAAGATTTTCTTTGTCTCAACTTCTGAGCTTATTAGTAGAAACTCGTCAAGCCATTCGCGCTCCTAAAATTCAGTGGAATATTGCGAGTTGCTCAACTGTAGGATTATCAATCAGCCGATTACAAAATGAAGATTACTATGGTATTAAGCAACAGCAATTAAGTGATTTAGACACAATAATTTTAGGAGTTGTTGCTGATGGTATGGGTGGTATGTCTCAAGGAGAACTAGCAAGTAAACTATCTGTGCAGACCGTCTTAGAGGAACCTATACCATCGGAATTTAAAACTGTAGAACAACGGAATAAATGGTTAATATCATTATTCCAAAAAGCTAATAATGTTGTATCAAATAATGTAAAAGATGGCGGAACTACCCTGAGTGTAATATTAGCGATCGCACAACAATTAATGATAGCTCATGTAGGCGATAGTCGTATTTATTTATTACGCCAAGGAGAAATCCGCCAGTTAAGTGAAGACCACTCTCTGGTAGCAATGTTAGTAGCTAGTGGACAAATAACAGAAGCCGAAAGTCTACAACATCCAGACCGCAATGTACTTACCAAATCTCTTGGTTCAAAAAGCAAATTAACTGATGGCTATGTTCAAGATTTAAAACGTACTACTCAAGAGTTATCCATGAATTTAGCAAACGACGATATTTTATTGCTATGCTCTGATGGAGTTTGGGATTTAGTTCCTACAAATGAGTTAGGCGAAATTTTTAACAATATTCACGACTTACAATCAGCCGTTGATAAAACTATGGAATTGGTAATTGAACGGGGTGCATCAGATAACGCCACTCTCTTAGCATTGCAGTGTCGGATACAGAAATAATAATTATTTAAATAAAACTTATTAACTGAAATGCCTATTCAATGTCCAACTTGTCTCACCGAAAATACTGATAATGAAATTAACTGTATTGCTTGTGGTACACCCCTTGCTTCTACAACTGTTTCATCTACATCATCTGTTTTACATCTATCTGCTGGCAGTTTATTAGGACAAGGAAAATATCAGATAGAAAAAGTTCTGGGACAAGGAGGATTTGGCATTACTTATAAAGGAATTTATTTGCCCAATTCATCTACTATTGCTATCAAAGAACTATGGCCGGAAGGCGCAGCGAGACAGGGAAATACAGTGCTTTGGCCTAGTTCAATTCCGCCAATTCAAAGGCAACAGCAACTCCATAAATTTCAGTTAGAAGCTAGTTATTTACATCAATGTGTTCATTCTAATATTGTCAAAATTTATGAATGGTTTGCAGAAAATAATACTGCTTACCTAGTTATGGAATTACTTTCAGGCAATTCCTTACAAGATATCTTAAAAAAACAAGGGACACTTCCAGAAGCAAAAGTAAAACATTATTTGCAACAAATCGCCGAATCTTTAAAAGTTATTCATGCTAATAGATTACTGCATCGAGATATCAAACCTGATAATATTATCGTTGATAGTCAAGATAAAGCAGTATTAATTGATTTTGGCGCAGCTAGAGAATTTATGGCTGGTCAAACTGGAGACATGACTCGTATATTATCACCTGGATACGCCCCCTATGAACAATATATCCAAAGTGGTAAACGTTATCCAGCGACAGATTTCTATGCTTTATCTGCATCAATGTATGAGTTATTGACTGGACAACTACCCGCCGAAGCAACAGAAAGAGCAAATGCTTTATTACAGGGAAGTCCTTCTGAACCTTTAATTCCACCTCGAAAATTATCCCCCCATCTTAGTCCCCTAATTGAAAAAGTTATCCTTACAGGAATGCAATTTAGGGTTGAAGACCGTTTCCAAACTGCTGATGAATTAATTGATGCTCTCAATGGTAATTTTGTCTCTCTCAATCAAAAAAGAGCGCAGGAATTAGTTAAACAAGGTAAATTAGCAGAAGCAGTTTTAGCTTATGAAAAATATCTTAATAGCGACCCAAACAATGGTGAAGCAGCAGTTGAGTTGGCATTAGTGTTACTGTATCTTGATGACAATAAAGCAGAAATTGCTGCCAAAAAAGCGATGCAATTAACTCCAAATAATGGCAAGATTTATGGTATTTTAGGACTTATTAACTGCCGGAAATCAAATTGGTTAGAAGCGCTCAAAAATCTCCAAAAAGCAGCAAATTTACTTCCGCAAGAAGTTTGGATACAAGCAAATTTAGCTTGGGCATTAGGTAAATCTGGTAATTGGCAGCAAGCTGAAATGGTTGTCAATAAAGCACTTCAACTTGATGCTAACTGCATGTTTGCGTTAGGATTACAAGCTTGGATAGCTGTCAATCAACAGCAATGGAAACCTGCAATTCGTGCTGCAACCCAAGCAATTTTTAAGTCTAAGCAAAGTCACTCTAAAAACTCTCAAGAATTGCAAATTTGGGTATATCCTTATCTGATTGTTGCCTTAGATAATGGAGTTATTACCAAGCAAGCAAGCGATGTAGAAAGACGTATTCAAGAATTTATTAATCAAGTACCTAACAATAGTTTTGCTTGGGGTTTTAAAGGTTGGAAAGCATCTTTACAAGGTTTATGGAATGATGCTATTTCCTATTTTGGACAAGCAAGTAGTCAATCACAAGTCCCTGGTTGGGTATTCATAAATCAAGGAATTGCTCAGGAACATTTACAGAATTTTCCAGCAGCTATCCAAGCCTACGAAATTCATACTCAGCAATTTTCGCCTCATCCTTTTGTTTTATTTCGTCTAGGCACTTTATATGGACGATTGGGACAATGGAAAAAAGCACGCTCCTATCTAGAAACAACAGTTAAGCTAAAATCAAATTATGCAGAAGCTTATCATAATTTAGGTTGGGTTCTTCTCAATATTAAAGATCGAGATGGTCAGGTAGAAAACTTTCGGGAAATCTTGTTATCCTATCGTAAAGCGACTGAACTATATACACAGCAAAAAAAACATCACCTAGCCCAAGGCATTAAACAAGCTTTTCAAGCAATTGGTATTGAAAATTTATAAAAAATCGTCCGCGCAGGCGGACTTTGTTTGTGTGCAAGATGAACCGCGATTTCTAATCGCCTGAATTATTCAAAAGTTTGGCAATAAACTTGCTATACTCATCCTTCATTGGCAAGTCCAAATCTTGCCTGATGCGTCGCCGTAGTGCTGGGACAGTTTCACCGCTTATGGGGTTAAATCCCTGCTTTTCGTATTCTTCCCAATACAGCCCCACACCTCGTTTTTGCCAATTGGGGACATCATTAAAATTAATTCCATGCTGGAATAATAATTCATTTTTATCGGCAACAGATAACCCTTTCATCATGCTGGTTGCTTCAGTTACACTTTTGCCATCTCGACGCAGACACCAGTAACAATGAGCATTGAGAGCATTTCTATGGGCATCCTGACTGCGCCAACGAAAATAATTTACGACTTCTTCTATATTAGGAAGCTGCGAAATGCGACAGTCAAAGCAGCCAATAGCACCTAATAGTAAAGAAAATTTGGCGCTGGCTTCACCTGCTAAAACCGAATTGAGTTTTCTTAGTTTGCGGTTGAAAGTGTTTTCTTGTTGAGCAAACAGTAGAGATATTTCATCACTTTGGGTATAACCATAAGTGATATCTAACCCACAGGTGAACAAGTGTTCGACAGTTGCCAGCATCAAATCTCGAAAGCGAATATCGTAGGGAGCTTCAAATTGATGCACTTGTTTTGTCAGGCGAGTAAAGCTGCGTCCATCTAATCTTGCAACTATGTAAAGTCCAGGTAGCACACAATGATCGTGTGCTGTCTCAAATACCCGCATCTTGCTATCAAGTTCATCAAATTTCACGGTTCCATTCCTCAACAATGAATAAATTATTTAAGTCATTTTTCACATAATAAAGTGCATCAAATTCTTCGCCCCAACTCGGTAAATACAGCTTTTTATACGTTGCTAACAGTCCAACCAAAGGCACGATTTCTTCAGGAGGTCTTTGGCTATTTCGTTGCTTGCAGTCTTCCAGTTGAGACTGAAAGTAATAACCCACAACCCGGAAACCTTTGGCCTTTGCTGGAGTAATATAACGTTTTCTTTCCTCCACCGTTGGGTTAGTATTGTCCACAACGAAGCGCTGTTTACTTTCCAAACAAGCTTGAAGAAAAATTTGCTCTCGATGACGGGTTTTGAGCATATCAAGATTAATGCGGATATGAGTATTAAAGAAGCGATCGCGATAAAAGGTAGATTTACCTGCTCCCTGGATTCCTACAAAAATAATTGCTTCCATAATCGATTGATGATATTAGGAGTTACGGTTAAACATCGCCATTTGTGTAGGTGAACCAACTTCTGGATCTCCGGTTCCTATTGTTTGAAATTCCACAGTATAGCCAAAGCCTGCTGCTACTTGGTTCGCCCAGTTTTGAAACTGCGATCGCGTCCATTCAAAGGGGTGATCGTGATGTCGTAGTTTTCCCGCCGGCAGGTTCTTGTCGTAGAAACTCTTCACCACCGCGACAAGGTAAAACCGAGAGTTTTGCTACTAAAGGAATGGGGGTTTTTACATTGTTTATGTTGCCAAACTGATAAATCCCGAACAAATAAGTCCGATTACCATCCAGATCAATGTATGCAAGTGGCGAATATCTGCCCAAGATTTTGATTGACCCAGCAGTTTAAGCAGTTCATTATAAAGATGGAAGGTTTTTGCCATTGTCTGAGTATAACTGTGTGTGGTTACCAGTTAGAGTACGACATGGAATCCCCTTAAATAAAGGGCTACACCTCCCCTTCTCCCCACTTTTGTCAGTCAACCAGGGGTTAACCGACAATTCGGAGTTGCCACACCCCGACAAAATTTCTGTACGATTGCTCATTTCACCCGATCATGAGGCATGATATGGCTACTTTGAGACTTGAAGACGGAACTACTTATACCCATCTGCATGATATTGCGCGTGAGCTTGCCCCTTTAAATGTACAGATTAACTACTGGCCGATAGGGGATGATTCGGAATTAAACGCCTTGCTGCTTCAAGATATCCTCAGCGACACCGAAAAACAGCAGATACTCCAAGCATTAGACACTTACTTTCACCAGCAGCAAACTGAAGGCTATCAGTCCCGCGATTTAATCGTGCTACATCCAGATATTCCCGATCTGGAGGCCCTACTGTCTAAGTTTAATCGATGCCATACTCACGCCGATCCCGAAGTGCGCTATATCCTCGCCGGCGAGGGCGTATTTGGATTTGTGCGTCCTGACGGCAGCCAGGTTGAACTGATAGTGCAATCTGAGGATTATATCAATGTGCCTTCCGACACCGAACACTGGTTTTATTTAACAGCGTCACGACAGATTAAAGCTGTGCGGTACTTCACCACTACCTCCGGCTGGGTGCCAGAGTACACCAGTACCGAAATCCGCTGGCGTCCTGCTTCAGTTTCAGTATAGCTCTAAAATTATATGAATACCGATCCGCGCCCTACTCTTATCGCTACTGCCCGACAGTTCTACCACATGGGCTGGATGGTTGGCACATCTGGCAATCTCTCGGCGAGAATGCCAGATGGCAACTTCTGGATTACTGCCAGTGGACGTCCCAAAGGCCAGCTAACCATAGATGATTTTGTCCGTATAACTTTGGATACCTGTAAGGAGGAGGTAAACCTTGCCTCTACGCAGTCTAATCCTCAAAGGCAACCATCAGCAGAAACGAGTATTCATGCAGCTATCTATAGACTGTTTCCAAAAGCACAAGCTTGCTATCACGTCCACTCTATTGAGTCCAACCTAGTCTGTCGCTATGTCACTAACGATGCCTTGCCTTTACCACCCCTAGAAATGCTCAAAGGTTTAGGAGTTTGGGAAGAGAACCCACAAGTGACAATTCCGATCTTTGCCAACTATCTAGAAGTATCACAGATTGCCGATGAGATTTGCGATCGCTTTAAGTCCACAATGCCGCAGGTTTCATCTCTGCTTATTCGGAACCACGGTGTTACAGTATGGGCTTCTTCACTGGAAAATGCTAGCAATTATCTGGAAGTAGTGGACTATATTTTTCGCTACATGGTGGCAGAGCAAAAGATTGGCATAAAATTGAGTTAAATTTTTGGTAGTCCTAAGTTGTTATTTGTTTAACTGCAATCAAGTTTCCCAGCTATGACAGTCACTTATCAAGATAACCAAATTAAAATTATTCTGACCGACATTGAGGGCACTACAACTGATATTAGTTTTGTACATGAAGTTCTTTTTCCGTATTTTGCAAAACATTTATCAGACTGGGTACGTAACCACTTAGAATTGCCAATTATTCAGGACATCCTGCAACAAGTCAGAGAAATCACTGGCAAATCAAATCTTGATGTGGAAAACTGTCTGAGTAAATTGATAATTTGGCACGCCGAAGACCGCAAAATTACTCCATTAAAAACCCTGCAAGGTTTAATCTGGCAAGAAGGGTATCACAGCGGTGAGATCAAGGCTCATGTGTATCCTGATGCTGTTGAATATCTTCAAAATTGGTATGCCGCAGGTTTAACACTGGCGGTTTATTCTTCTGGTTCTGTTGCGGCTCAGAAACTATTGTTTGAAAACACTTTAATGGGGGATTTAACTCCATTATTTTCCATGTACTTCGATACAACTACAGGCAGCAAAATAGAGAGTCAGTCCTACCTGAGGATTGCACATAAATTATTTGTCCTCCCACAGGAAATTTTGTTTCTGTCTGACTCTTCAAAAGAGTTAGCTGCCGCCAGCGCAGCTAATTTAAATCTTTGTGGATTAAATAGACAAACGACGGCTGTAGCTCATAACTTTATGTATGTGAAAAAATTCTCACAAATTCCTCTGAAATTTTTATGAAAATTAATGGTATTTAGGGGTATCAACTTAAGGCGGGAAAACTTACAGGGAGAAGGTTCCAACCTGCAAACAAATGAATTCTCAATTCCCCAATGACTGCGAATAAAATTACCATTGCTTTGTAAGCGATCACCTGTCTTTGAATTCAACAAATTTATAACTCTGGCACCTGTAGGTTACGTTTATTACCTGCGTAATGCTTGTAAATAATTTCTGGAGAGTTACCAACCCATCTTCCTACATCTTTCGCATCAATATCAGCTTCCAGGCAAAGAGTAATAAAAGTGTGTCTGCATTGATAAGATTTGCGATATTCGCTTACCACACCTTGTTTTATGAGTTTAGTTAGGATTCCATCTATATGTGTACCACGATGATTTTTGTAACCTTTCCAAGCGTGGTTGAGAAAATCTCCAAAGTCTACTATGCCGCCTTTCTTGCTTCTAAAGATAAAATCCTCTGGGTTACAGTTTTCAGGCTTGATTGATTCTAAAATTTCACGGTGCTGATGATTAATCGGAAAACGTCTTTGGCTTTGGGTTTTTCATCCATCTTTGAGGGCTAACCCCAGTTTTACCCCAGAAATCCCTGTTGGGGTAAAAACCTCTACCTTACATTTTTACCCCAGTTTTACCCCAGTTCTTTACCCCAAACTACCCAAAATAACCCCAAAAATATCTAAAGGCTTGCAAAACAAGCCTTTGAACGTCCAATAAAAAAGAGCTTGAGAGCCTCTGAAATAGTTGATTTTCTTAAAGGCGGCACCCGGATTTGAACCGGGGGATGGAGGTTTTGCAGACCTCTGCCTTACCACTTGGCTATGCCGCCTTACTTGCCATTACTCATTATACCAATATTTTACCTGAAATTGGATCTTCTGTCCGAGAAAATTTTCTACAGTTAATTAAATTAGAGACTAATACCTCGATTCGCTGCTACAACATACATAGATAGCTTGCCCACAGCAGGTATTTACAGCGCTTGTTTGGGCTGATTGTCGTCAAATTACCCAAAAAAGCAAATTTCTGTCTTAAGATAGATGTCAAAATGATTAAAAATAAAAATGTATAATATATGTATGTATGAATTCGTGTATTACGTAAAACAGTGCTAAGGCATGGGCGATCCACAGCCTATTGCCTGATTTATTGTATCAAAGTGGATTTACTAGGTAAATAGACAAAAATAAACACTATTGTGATGGTCTTTACCCAAGAGTAAAGAGTAGAACTGAGGAAGGAAAACTAGCTGCTGTAGGTAATCGAGAGGATTTACTGATCAAGCTATTTTTGCTACTTGCATTACAAACACTTATTTCCCCGGAAGGAGAATCCGATATTAAGACGCACACATTGCTATCAGCAAAGATGAATCAAGTGTTTCCCGTATCAATTGCTCAGGTAACAGATATACATCTGTTTGCTGCGGAAAATCACGAGCTGCTAGGAATGCCTACTATGGAGTCCTTCCAAGCAGTTATAGCGGGTTTAAAGATTTTGCAACCGGAACTTGATTTACTACTGCTAACGGGAGATTTGTCTGGTGATGGAACGCCTACATCCTATGAAAATCTACAAAACCTGCTGAGTCCGCTACAAATACCTACCTACTGGATACCGGGAAATCATGATTGTGCGATCGCAATGGATGAAATCTTAAATCTGAAAATGTTTTCCCGGCGTAAATCTTTTGAGCGTGGTGGTTGGAATTTTCTCTTACTCAGTTCCGCTGTACCTGGCTGTGTACATGGTTATCTTTCAGCGCCAACCCTAAATTGGCTAGACTCTCAGTTAAATATTCTGAGTGACAAACCCACTTTGATCAGCCTACATCATCCGCCTTTTTTAGTAAATTCTCAGTGGCTAGATAGTAGCACACTGCAAAATTCTCAGGAGCTTTTTGCCGTTCTCGATAGACATCCACAAGTCAAGTTAGTTTTGTTTGGTCACATTCACCAGGAATTTCAGCGTCAGCGTCATCATGTTCACTATTTGGGTACACCCTCAACTAGTATTCAGTTTAAGCCTGAAAGCACAATGTTTGCTCTCGATCAAAAACCTCCTGGATTTCGTCTCATCAAACTTTACCCCAATGGCACTTGGGAAACGTCCATTGAGCGAGTTCCTTTTTTTCATTCCCTGGAGTTGACAGCGACGGGATATTAACAGCGTGCTGAGTTGTCATCAGACTCAGCACAGGTTAAACGCCCCGCTACTGCTCTAAGCGTAAAGCCTTCGGCATAGCTTCTCTTCGAGACGCTGCGCGAACGCTTAACGCGCAGCGTCTCCGAAGGAGAAGCCATGCCCGCAGGGCTTTACAGCACTCAGGTACTTAGCACTGACTTCATCAGCAAAACTACCCCAACGGACAAAGTTAAATGGTCCAGCGACAGATCCCCAAATATGCTCATCGGTTTCTAGATCCCGTCCCCTATCGAGGCTGAGAAATTTATCTTCATTAATCTCAAATTCGTTATCTAGATAGGTTTTTTGCCCTTTGCGAAAGACGATACAGCCTTTTCCAGGTTCTACCCTACCTTTAAAGCTGTCACCAGTCCACTCGACAATCATGTTACAGCCTGATAATTTTTCCAATTTATCGGCTGTTAAGGTTTTGAGGACTTCCAGGTTGCGAGATGCTCCGTAAAAATTTTGTTCTTCCTTGACGGTGTAGTTTTCAATTTCGATGTGATCTTTGCCTTGATCTAACTTTAGCACCCGCATCCGATAGGGTTCATTGAGCATATAGTCATAAGCTTGTTCGACAAATAAACTCACCCCTGATAGTATTTCTAGGGGCAAGGGACGCATACATACGCGAATATGGGCGTAAAAAGGCGGATTTTCAAAAGCTTGTTGTTGATTACTAAAATCAGCTGCCATCCAGCGAGCTAAGGTCGTAATATCGGTAGAATTAGTCATTACACATCATTAAGTAGTTGCTTGAAAATTCTCTCCAAGTATTGTATAGCTTGGTGATGAGCAATGGCTATTGAAGTATCGAGATAATATCAATGTTTTATCCGTCAAGCAAATTGGCGGTTATGGTTATTGGGGATAAAGATACAGTCGCTACAAAACTGTTCCCTGCTATAAGTCTCAAAAACAGGTATAATTTTTGTAAACCTGTTAGTGTAATTACAAAGTAATCTAGTGCGGTATCGATACCAAGTTGGTGGCACTTTAACTGGTGACGATCCTAGCTATGTTGAACGACAAGCAGATGTAGAACTCTATGAAGCCCTGAAACAGGGTGATTTTTGCTATGTCCTCAACTGTAGACAAATGGGCAAATCATCACTGATGGTGAGAACAAGCCATCGCCTGCAAAAAGAAGGTTTTAAATGTATCACAGTTGACTTGACAAATATCGGCAGTGAAAACATTACCCCAATTCAATGGTATAAGGGAATTGTCGGTGAGTTGTGGTTGGGTTTTGAACTGTTAGAGACATTCAACTTAAAAGTATGGTGGCAAGAACAGGAGAATTTTGCTTTAATTCAGAAACTAAATCTGTTTATTTCAGAACTGTTGTTGGTTCACTTTCCTAACGAAAAATTATTTATTTTTTTTGATGAAATTGATAGTGTTCTCGGTCTTGATTTTCCAGTAGATGATTTTTTTGCTTGGCTGCGTTTCTGCTATAATCAACGAGCAATTAATCCAGCATATCAACGCCTGACGTTTGCTATTTTTGGGGTAGCGACACCATCGGATTTAATTAGAGATAAAAAGCGCACACCATTTAATATTGGTAAATCTATAGAACTGCAAGGTTTTACCTTAGATAAAGTCCAGCCATTAGCTGAAGGATTAAAGGTTATTAATCAAGAAGCTGTGCTTAAAGAAATTTTAAAATGGACAGGAGGACAACCTTTTCTCACCCAAAAATTGTGCAAATTAGTGGTGAGTGATAGTCAAAATATCATGAATAGTGTATCGACTATTTCTTCTAATTATGAAAAAATATCTGTAGAAAATATTGTCAAGTCACGCATCATTGAAAAATGGGAATCTGAAGATGAGCCGGAGCATTTACGGACTATTCGTAATCGCCTCCTCTATAACGAACAAATGGCGGGGCGATTATTGGGAATTTATCAGCAAATTCTCCTAGGTGAGGAAGTAGCAAATGATGACAGTCGAGAACATATAGAATTACTGCTATCGGGTTTAGTGGTTAATCAACAGGGAAAAATGAAGGTAAAAAACCCAATTTATCAAGCAGTTTTCAACTCCGAATGGATTGCTAAACAGCTAGATAATTTGCGTCCATATGCACAAAATTTCCAGGGTTGGATAATATCAGAACAGCAAGATGAGTCGCAGTTGCTCAAGGGAATAAGATTAGAAACAGCACTGGCTTGGTCAGAGAATAAAAAGCTTAGTGACTTAGATTATCGCTTTTTATCTGCAAGTCAGGAACTAGAAAATAGAGAAATTGAAAGGTATTTAGCTGCAGAAAAAAAAGCTAGAGAAATTGAACGAGAAAAAGCAGAATTTGCTTTAGAATCTGCCAAGAGAGCAAATCAAATTTTGGCAGATGTCAGAAAAACAGCTAAACGAAATTCCCAAAAATTGCGCTTGGGTAAACGTTGGATAGCTAGCATTGGTGCAATAGTAGCTTGTGTAGTTATGCTTTTTGGTTTGACCGGTATACTACAGGGTATAGAGTGGACAATGCTAGATTTGTTTTTTCAGGCACGTCCAAAAGCCGAAATTGACCGTCGTATTACGATTATTAAAATTGGCGAAGCAGATATTCAGAAAATTGGACATTATCCTCTACGAGATCAGGTTTTAGTTAAAGCTATCCAAACTTTAAAAAGCTATAAACCCAGAGTAATTGGGCTAGATTTGTATCGAGATCTGCCTGTAGAACCAGGTTATCAGAAATTAGTCGAATTGTTTAAAACTACTCCGAATTTAATTGGGATTGAGAAGATTGTAGGTAGCCAAATTTCCCCATCACCAGTTTTAGCTCAATTAAATCAAGTAGGTCTTGCAGATCAGGTTTTGGATGCAGATGGTAAGGTGCGCCGTGGTTTACTTTCAGTGCGATTGCCAGACGGTAAAATCAAGCTGAATTTGGGCTTAAAACTAGCCTTATACTATCTTAAAGCTGAAGGCATCACTCCTCAACCCCTGCCCAACGATTCTCATCAAATGCGACTGGGGAAAGCATTACTTATTCCCTTTCACGCAAATGATGGGGGCTATGTCCGGGCTGATGCAGGTGGGTATCAAATTTTGCTCAACTTTCATGGTACACAAGAACAGTTTCAGACCTTGGCGATCGCAGATTTGTTAGATAATCAGATCTCAACACAAAAGTTACGAGATGCGATCGCCGGACGTGTGGTTTTAATTGGCGTAACTGCTGAAAGTCTCAATGACTTATTTCAAACACCCTATAGTACTCAAAATGAAGGGATACCGAAACAAATGGCTGGGGTGATAATTCACGCCAACATTACTAGCCAGATTTTGAATGCAGCTTTGTCAGGGCGACCTATGCTGCTATGTTGGTCACAGCCTATTAAGTGGTTGTGGATTTTTCTCTGGTGTGGTGTGGGAGCAGCATTTAGTTGGCAGATGCAATCACCTAGAAAAATTGTTGTTATTGTTACTATCGCCGTAGAAGGACTCATAGGAATTGCTTACTTTGCCTTTTTACTCGGTTGGTGGATTCCTTTAGTCCCGGCAATCATGGGGTTAATCATTGCTGCTATTACACTACCGATTGTAACTATCAAGCAGTTAGAAAAAATAGAACTCCTGCAAACTGTAGAATTATTAGTAGCGATAACTGAGGAACAACCTGCAGCGGGACAGATTGCGATTGAATATCTCAAGCAAGCAGAATCAAGCGAAAATCAGGCTTTAATTGAGCAGATAATTGCTAATTCATCTGAGCTTGCATCTGTTAAAAAGACATAAAAATGCCTATCAATAACTGCTACATTTAGCTGTAGAACTAATAGGTGCTGGAGGTGTTTAAGCTGATTTTTCAACAAATTTAGCACGCGCTTTGTACGCAAGACCCGTTCTTCCGCCCAAACGTTAAATCTCTCATTTCACCCTTCCTTCATCAATGGGTAAAGCCGTGATTCTTCGTGCTAGGCATTTTTCTACCAGACAAATTTTACAATTTATCAAAATGCTTATGTTATGGACTTAAGTCTAATTTTATTGGCAGTCGGCGGGAAACTCTCTCACATTGAGTTGGGTGGAGTTTTTGATTCTCCCTTTTATTTAGTGTATTTATATACAATAAATTATGGCAAAATACTGGTATTAGTTCAAATTGAGAATTGCTGTTTCTTAAGTGCCAAAACAGAGGTAAGGTGAATAATTATTCAGTATTTTTGCAGAACTTGAACATGAAAATTTTTGTTGCCGCTTGTGCCTTATTAGCACTGACGATTCCTACTGTTATGACTCCCTCTCAAGCTGTTGCAGATGAATTCAAAGAAAACAGTTGCCAATCAGTTGTGGGTACATACCTAGCAACAAGTACCTCAGTTAGTGACTCTAGCAGCAGTTCTCGTGAACTGATCACTTTTAACGAAGAAGGGACTTTTACTGCCACTGACTCAAATTCAGGCGGCGATCCGGATGCGACCACCTTTTTTGCCCAAGCCTTTGGTCCAATACACGGCAGTTGGAAGTGTACAAGAAACCGGGAGATTATTGCTAAGGGATTTAATTTTAATTATCAAACACGCAAGGGATTACCAGCGAGTATCAGTATCACGACATATAAGCTAAAGTTAAATTCAAAAACTCAATCAGTAACGGGGATTGTCTCATTTGACGCTTACGATTTAAATAGCACACCTCAAAATCCTATCCGGCTCCCCAATATAGGAGGCCCATTCTTGTCTAACTATGTAGGCAATAGAATCACAGCTGATTGATATCCTCCCCTGGGCAAACGCATCTATTTAGTTGACAAAAACATTAATTAATGTATCAGCATGACTGCTAAACTTTGGACTATAGCGGTTATCGGTTGAGTCGAATACACTCGTAAGGGCACGGCACTGTTCCCTACACGGGATGATATATTTTTGTATTCCATCCAACTGAGAACCGCTATATGTAGGCGATGTCTGCTAGGGCGGAGTAAATGCAGAGCATTTCTTGACTGACCTTTTTTTGAATTCAAAATTCAAAACTTGTACTGAGCTTGCCTACCCTGAGCAGTTCGACGGGTTGACAGTGAGCCTTGCCGAACTGCTCAATCAATCTGTCATAAATTACCTGGGAGTTTCAGAGACCATAGACCCAAGTTGTCCATAATCTAACAGATTTTGCCAGATCTGAGCTAGCTTGACATCATAAGGATGCGATCGCCTAGCTTGTACAATTGTATTCACCATATCATACCAATACCCCTTCGCTCCATACCATCTAGCCTGCTCAATTACAGATTTTTGCTGGAGTTGGCTGTCTAATTTTGCAGTTTTCGCAACCCGTTGCACCCAACCGCTGACAACAGGATCATCTGGTTGTACGGTTTTTCCACAGACAAGTATTAAAGACCACTGGTAATTTTTTCCCACTGCTAAGGGTGGTTTGTCATTAGGTAGAGTAAAACTCACAATTCCAGCCCTTGTAGTGATGGGTAAAAAAGCCCTCTGGTAATACTTACGGGCTTGATCTTGAAACATCAACACAACTTGCTGTGCTGAGGTTTTGGGCAAGTGAACAAATATAGTTGGACGCTCGGCTAATGTTAAGCCATAGTTGCGTTTTGGCATTAAAGCCCGAATCGGTTGAGCATCTTCAGGACATTTGAGTGCATCGCGGGAACCTGCGCCAGAAGAACCCTTTGGTTTACCGTCTCCTGGTGGATCAAAATTATCCTGAAAAACGATACCTTCTGATAAAGCGCGTTTGGTTTCTAATTTAGACTGAGCTAGAGCAGCTAATCCTGGTGCTAGCAAGGCTTGCAAGCACAGACTGAGAACAAGAAATTTAAATAGATGAGTGGAATTCATCAGCACCTAAGTTTAATTTAAAACGCATAATCACTACACTTGTGCGTATAAACCTGCTGTAAATCCGGAAAATCAAGCAAAATAGTAACAATTCATCAGTAATATCTTTGTGCCTATAATTGATTTTGTATACAGTCTAGTGGTCTAGCAGACAAACAATGCTCAGTATGTAGTTAGCGATTTATCGCTTTTTTAGGACTAAAGTCCTAACTACGACCAAGTATTATTGCTTTGGTGAACTACTAGTACCCTGTCTCATTACAGCAATTTTCAATTAATTGAACCACACATAACCACATAATATTGTAGGGGCACGGCACTGCCGTGCCCCTACCGCGTAGTCTATTTACCTGAAAACTGCTGTAATTTTGAGGGGTATGTAGTAAGCACTTTAGTGCTTTAATGAGCGATTTATCGCTCACTACGTAACCATCATAATTAATGCGATAGACCGCTAGTATTATCGCCAATTGCCCACCAGTACAAACGCTGACCAGTAGTAAGGATGTTTGTATTGATCTGAATTTAACAAAGATAGTTGCGCTTGACGTAGGGCTTCGGCTTTGGTCATAGCAGATTGGGTGAGGAGATGGTAAAATTCAGCTATGAGTTGAGATGTAGACTGATCCTGTACTGACCAGAGCGTTGCTAGGGTACTTCTAGCTCCAGAACGCACAGCCACCCCAGCTAATCCTAAAGTAGCACGGTTGTCACCTTTGGCAGTTTGACAAGCACTCAAAACCAACAGTTCTATCGGTTCGCGCAGCCTCTCGTCAGGAAGATTACCCCTGTTACCAACTCCAGTCAAGAGTTGATCTAAATCTTTAACATTAATGCGATCGTCCCAAGTCAAAAGAAAGGTATCTTTGGCTTTAGAGCTAAACTGACCGTGGGTTGCTAGGTGAATTACAGAAAAGGGTTGCTCTTCAACTCGCTTTTGGAAATTCTGGCGAGTAAAGTCTTGATTTAATAAAACTTTAGCAGAAACTTTAGCTTTAATTTCGGTAATTTCTTGTTCTACCCCTGGTAAGCTAGAAAAACCTTGTCGTGCTGCAACTAAAGCACCAGCCAAAACCTTAAATTTTTTAGCAGATAGCGATCGCGATTCCAAAAGCTGCAATCCTGGAGCTAGGGCAATGTTATATTTCTCCATCAAATACTGCTTACCATCATGGAGAACTGCCATTGGTAGACTGCGTAAAAATCCATCTAAGACAAATACTAAGGTTTTAATTCCCTGATGCTCTAACTCTTCAGCAACAGGACGCAATAACCAATCATAAACCTGTTGTGCGGGTGGTAAAACCTCCGAAGTCAAGAAAACCGGGTTTAAAGACTGGCGCAGTTCATCAAACACCTTCTCGGCTGTTGCTGGCGCTAAATCAGTTCCGTAATGTTGTAGCGGTTGACCGGGGATGGAAAAAATTACTTCTAAACGTTGGTCAAGAATGATAGGATAGATTATCGCCGCTTTTGCGTCTATTGTCTCAATGGGTTTGGCTTTATAAGTTAAGCAGGCTTCTCGAAAGAAATTTTCTAACTCCGCTAACTGCAACCCCTCAATCACTTCGCGAGAACGTTGCAGATGTTGTTGTTTAGTAGTTTGAGGCAAGTTATCGACATTTTGTAATAACAATTGTACCAACTGACGATATACAGGTTCAACCTGCTCTCGAAAGCTAAACTGGACATCAGGATTCACCGCTACTAAATCCTGACCTAAAGATTGTAAAATATTAACAGCTTCCTCATAAGTTGCGATCGCCTTTGTCACTTCTCCTTGAGCCTTGAAAATTCGCCCTTGTTGCCAATACCAACTTGCTGTAATATCTGTTGCTTGTATTCCCTGCGCCAGAGACAAGGCTTGTTGTGTTAAAGATAAAGCCTCTAACCATTGTTGATTTTGTTCATATAAATGTCCCAGTTGTCCTAAAGCATAAGATTCCGCTTTAGGATCTTTCAATTCCTTTGCCTGTTGCACTGCTTTGGCTAACAGTTGGGCAATTTCCCGACTTTCAACTAACTCCCAACTGCCAATTTTTATTAAACTTTCTGCCAAATTTACTTTAGCATAAACCAGCCCATGACTAGGAGGCAGATTTGCTAAACGTCCTTGAATTTGCGGGAGTAGTGCCAAGGCTGCTGTCGTTTCTTTGGTGTTGACTAAGATGCTAAATTGGTTGAGTAAAGCTTCTAGCTGAGTCTGGGGATTCGTTGCTGTAGCTTGTGCTTGTTGATAAAACTTCAATGCTGTTTCAAATTCTAACTTGACCGTAGCTGTATTTCCCAAATTAAAGAAAATTTCGCCAATATTTGCCGTCAAATTGAGTCGCTGGGCAATAATTAAACTCTCTGATAAAACCGCTTGGGACTCCTCTAAATTTCCCACAACTTGCAGGGTACGCCCCAGACTTTGCAATCCGTTGATTTTCAATAAAGAATCAGGTATAACGGCTAGGTCTTGTTTGACTTGCTGTAAAATAGTTCGCGCCTGTCGATAAAATCCTAAAATTTGTAGCGCCTGAGATTGGTTAATGTGAGTCATAACAATCCCAGTTACATCCTTGAGAGAACGATAGTGTTTCTCTGCTTGTTTCCAAGTTTCTAGCGCCGCTTCTGCATGACCTGTATTCAGTTGTAAACTGCCTTGAGTATTGAGGACTTGAGCAAAAATCAATCCTGAATTATCAAGTAATCCTAGACTTTGGGCAATTGCGGTTTCCGCTGCTTGCCAACGTCCCAAGTCTTGATACACAATAGCGAGATAATTGTAGCTTAAAGCTTGATTTTGTAATTCTTTACTTTGATCAAACATCTTAGCAGCCTGTTCCCACAGTTGTGCAGCCTCTGCAAACCGTCCTAAATCATACAGATGTTTACCTTTTTCCAGTAGGCTAATTGGGGTGTTTTTACTATCAACAATTACAGCTATTTGGAATGATATTGGATTAAATAAAACAGAATTTTTCCCTTGAGCAGGTAAAACTATGATTACGAGTAAAAAAGTTAAAATTGATAAAATAAATAGCTGGACAAGCTTGAATTTAAAACTAAATGTAATTTGTAGTAAGCGCTTTAGCGCTAAAGCGCTTACTACAAACCAATTCAGATTTAATAAGTGACGGTAAAAATTCACAACTATCTGCTATATTGAGACAACTGATGACAATTCATTTGATCATTCCGAAAACTGGGAATGTTTTGTGGAATATTCGCTACCAATTCGACATTTCCTTCGCTGTTAACTACCCATCCCTGTGCTTCCACAATTGGTGACTGGGGATTGGGGATTGGTGACTGGGAATTGAGGATGGGAACATTATCCTTAGTAATAGTAACTCGCCAATCTTGCATAACTACCTGACCGCGCAGCAGTTGTCGCGGATCTTCTGGTAAACCACCTCGTCCTGTCACCACAAAACGAGCGCCCCGTTCTGCTGGACAACCTGCCACAATTTGATTTGCTGGATCATTAGGGACTGAGGGTAATTGCACTAATCCGTGGGTTGGGTCGATACTTAAAACATGAATTTGCACAACACCTTGTAATTGAGGATTTTTACCTATGGCGGTGATATCGCTTTCTGGGGTTTGTTGTTGTCGAAACGCTGTACCAAAAATGCCTTGGGTGTTAATGGTAATATTACCGCCACGGGAGTCAGTTGAATTGGCGGTGATATCGCTATTTTCCGCAGCCGCGAAAGTATCAGAGTTGATAGTAATATTGCCGCCTACGGAACTACCTGCATTAGTGCTAATTCGACTTTGACCGCGCAACAGTATATTTTGTGACTGAATATTAATATTTCCCCCAGCGCCAGAGCCGGTAGTAGCATCAATACTACCTTGATTATTCAGGGCGATCGCATCTGCTACAATGTTGATAGTGCCAGCACGTCCTGACCCCTGACTCTCGACGCTGACAGTTCCCCCATCCCCAACAATTAACTTACCTGTGGTAATACTTAATTCTCCTGCGGCGCCTGTGGGTGGGTCAAGTTTAAATAAAGATGTAATCAACGTTTCTCCAGAGGCTGAGACTATGCCGCTAGGAGATATACCATTTCTGAGTCTCCCCGTTACTTTCACTGAATCAGCAGCATTGATAAACACATTTCCACCCTTACCAGCACCTAAAGTAGAGGCGCCAATTCCGGCACCACCTTGGATAATCAATTGGGGAGTGTTAATCGTCAAATCGCCACCGTCACCACTCCCGACTGTCCCTGCAACTATCACACTGCGGGAATTAGGAGGGTCTGTTGAGGCGCTAATAACTTTTACAGAGTCGCTAGCATTGATCATCAAATTACCACCGTGACCAAGAGAAGGCAAGACCAAATCCCTGGCTGCAATACCACTGCTCGAAGTAATCCCTGCGCCTTTTTCTACGAGTAGAGAGCCTGTATTAATTTCTAGATTGCCGGCGCTTCCTGTACCGAGAATTGTATTAGTGCCCAAACCTGTACCAAAGGGGCTATCTTCTCGACTTTGGGATAAGATAATTGAGTCAGTAGCGTTCACGAGCATGTTTCCTCCATTACCTGCACCGAAAGTTGAGGTTGATATTACTGCTCCATTCTGGACAGTCAAATTGAGTGTATCAATAGTTAAATTGCTACCATTACCACGATTATACGCTGGGGTAGACAAGCCAGATTCGCTTACCTCCATCGATTCTGAGGCTTTAATTGTGATATTCCCCGCAGCGCCCCTGCTGTAGGATGGGTTGATGATACCGCTGCCATTTTGCAATATTAACTGTTTGGTATCAATTATGATATTTCCGGCCTTTCCGTTACCCGCAGTTCCAGCAACGAGAACGCTTTCCCGACTCAAAGGGTTAACTGTACCATTGATCACCGCATCGAAATAAATTTGGCGAAAGCGATCAAATCCAGTTCCTGTTAGTTGCACAGAGTCAGCAGCGCGGATAGTAATTCCCCCACCTGCGCCTGTACCGAAAGTAGTAGTACCAAGAAAAGCTAGGTCTTGAAGCTGGAACTGCGTTGTCTGAATATCAATATTGCGACCGTCAATATTTCCGACTGTATCAGAAACCAAGTTGGCGCGATCGCGCAAGGTAATTTTTCCTCCCCTGACTTGGATAGCGCCACCACCTAAGCCACTAGCTGTTACCGATGTCGTACCTGATAAGTCAATATTGCCAAAATTTGCCACAGACTGTATAATCTAAACTTAAGCCAGTTGGGCTAGGGATGAAGCTGACTAAACCGGGACTGGTGACGCTACCCAATAAAATGTTCCCACCCAAAGCAGTGATTTGACTATCACTTAAGCTAATATTACCACCCAGTAACCCTAAAGTTTGACCGGGTGACACCTGCAGTCCCACGCTTCCCTGTACAGCAATATTTCCGGGATTTGTGCCAAACTGTAAGCCAATAGGCACATTAATTGTTAGCAGTGGTGGCGCTTGCGGATTACTGGCGCTGAATTTCCAGCCATTATCAAACACAACACTATCCGCCGTAGAAGCAAAAAACGACCCCCGCACATCCAGACGAGCATTTGATCCAAACAAAATACCATTAGGATTAATCAAAAATAAATTAGCATTACCCAACACCCCTAGGGTGCGCCAGAATCTCAGAACCCTTTCCCCCTGTGACTCGGCTAATAATATTTTGAATCCCGCCTGGATTGGTAAAATAAACTTCTCGTTGTGCCGAGACGTTGAAATCTGCAAAACTGTGAAGCAGGTTAGAACCTCGAATTGCACCACCGCCAATAATATCTCTTACTCCAGAGTTATTGATATTGGAACTTTCTGCACCTAAGGTTTTGTCTGGCTGAATCTGAGCGTTAGCGACTAGGTTAAAATTTGTGAATATAGTGCTAAAAAATACAATAAATGCAAGTTTTAACCACCACGACCAATTTTGGGTTTCCACAATCAATTACCGCTGCTAACAAATCTCGGAATTCTTTATACCACGTAATTCTGTAAAATTTAGTAGCCTGCAGTGTAGCCACAATTATGGCATTGTTTCGTAGTCAGGACTTTAGTCCTGTATTTTGAAGCACTTAAGTGCTTACTACAACCCATCAAAACTAATGCAGACAGTAATCATGGCATTGTTTCGTAGTCAGGACTTTAGTCCTGTATTTTGAAGCACTTAAGTGCTTACTACAACCCATCAAAACTAATGCAGACAGTAATCATGGCATTGTTTCGTAGTCAGGACCTTAGTCCTGTATTTTGAAGCACTTAAGTGCTTACTACAACCCATCAAAACTAATGCAGACAGTACTTTAGACATCTCCTTCTTCCTGGTGGGGAGAATCATCGGGTGGTTGAGATTTTGCCATGCGTTTCTGCTCCTTCGATACCCATTCCCAAGCAATCAAACAACCAATGGTTAAACCCCCTAGCATCAGGGCTAATGTCCATGAAAAGTTACTGGGAAATCGGAAATCGAGCCAGATGCCTAGTGCCATCGCTAACAAAGTTGGTGCGACAACTGACCAACCGATTAAGCCGGCAAAACCTAAACCAAACCAAACGCCACCATAAGGTTTTGCTTGGCGAGCATAAAGTTTGCGACGTTCTTTATTAGCGATCGCTTTAGCAAAAAGATGCAATTGCGACTTTCGGGAGGGAGTTTTCATGTATATTCACCTAACTGAATAAAGTGCCGAATTGTGTTTACCTCAAGCTTTTCTAAAACGGAACGTGCTGTTTTTTCCCGTTCATCGATTAAGTGAAACTGCTCCTCAACGGTTTTTTTCAACATTCCCAAATCACCACCTGGGACAGCATTTTGGGTAGCAACTGTTACCTCATCCCCATGTTTAATCAAAATTCCTTGGTCGATGGCAAAGAATTGTTCTTGTCCTTGCGGTGAGACGAAGGATAGCAAACTCGGTATCAGCGTCGCCACAAAATCTATATGGCGAGGTAGTAAGCAAAATATCCCATTCTCAGCTTCGGCAATCACTTTGATTGCGGCTGTTTCGATTAGGATTTTGGTGGGTAAGACAACTTTGAGCCGCATTTCTGATGGTGAGTCAGTCATGATTTTTTGCTCTCCTCTGGTGCTTTTACCACTTCATCAATTGAGCCGATCATGTAGAGCGATCGCTCTGGTGTATCAGCAAACTCGTCATTGAGAATGCGATCGCATCCATCTAGTACATCGTCTAATTCGACTAATTTCCCTGTCAAACCTGTAAACTGAGCAGTGGAAAAGAAAGGTTGAGTCAGAAACCGTTCTAAACGTCGCGCCTGGGATACCACTTGGCGATCGCTTACCGATAATTCTTCTAAGCCCAACATGCGCAATAATATCTTTCAGTTCCTCATAAGTGGTGATGGTTTTGCGGACTGCTTGAGCAATCTGATAATGGCGATCGCCAACAATATGAGGCATCAGCATTTTAGAATTCGATTGCATCAAATCCACGGCGGGATAAAGCCCTTCACTCGCACGTTTGCGTGACAATACAATTGCTGCTGACAAATGCGAAAACACAGCCACAGCCGAGGGATCAGTAAAGTCGTCCGCAGGGACATAAACCGCTTGAATAGAAGTAATCGCCCCCGCCGATGTATTGCAAATGCGCTCTTCTAGTTGAGCGAGTTCAGTAGCGAGAGTTGGTTGATAACCCACCCGCGAAGGTAGAATCCCCATCAGTCCCGATACCTCTGAACCCGCTTGGATAAAGCGAAAGATATTATCAATTAAAAGCAATACATCTTTTTGGGAGCGATCGCGGAAATATTCTGCCATTGTCAGCGCCGCGTGTCCTGCCCAAAATCTGACTCCTGGCGGTTCGTTCATCTGTCCGAAGAGTAAGACGGCATTTTCCAGAACGCCCGTTGCTGCCATTTCTTCATATAAATCAAGACCTTCGCGGCAGCGTTCGCCAATGCCGCAAAATAAACTTACGCCTTGGTGCTGCTTAACCATGTTATGGATCATTTCGGTAATTAGCACCGTTTTACCAACACCAGCACCACCAAGCAAACCTGTTTTACCGCCTCGTTCCAAAGGTGTGAGCAAATCGATCACTTTGATCCCAGTTTTGAGGATTTCGGCTTTGGTAACTCGCTCTGACATAGCGATGGGTGTGGCATGAATCGATCGCCATTCGCCACCTGTGATGGCTTCTTTCTCATCGATCGCTTCGCCAAATAAGTTTAACATTCTCCCTAAAAGGCGATCGCCTACGGGAACTTGTAATGGGTGCTGAGTATCAATGACAATCTCGCCGCGTGTCACGCCTGCGGTGGGGACAAGTGCCACACCCCGCACTACCTCAGCGCTTAGATGTGAAACCACTTCGATGGCAATATTACCTGTTTTCCCTGCTTGTAATTGGGTATGTATATCTGGCAACCGTTTGGGAAAATGGATATCGATGATGCTGCTCCGCACGGAGAGGACGGAACCAAGATTTTGCTCTTGGGAATTATTTGATAATTTAACATTTGGTTCCATTTAAGGTTGACCTATCTATAAAAATTTTGGCGTTGCTGAATGGAACTATGAATTTATTTCACGCAGAGGCGCAGAGGCGCAGAGAGTATGAGGAGAGAGAAGTTTTTGACTTTTATACCTCAATTCAGGAAGGCTCAAATATTCAATGGCTTAATTCAAAGGCTGAAGTAATTTCTATTAATTCATCTGTAATTGCAGTTTGGCGTTGTTGCTGAAATTGGCTAGTAAATTCTGTGAGTCGCTCTGCGATGTTTTTCTCGGCAACTTGCATAGAAGCGAGGCGGCTAGCGTTTTCACCTGCGAGGGATTCACCAAAAGCACGATAGAGCAAGATAAAGAAATATTGTCTTAATAGAGACGCAAGTAAAATATCGCTCGGCATGGTGAATGTTGGTAGAGTTTGCGGTTCGACTCCGCTCACCGTTTGCCATGTTTCGCTTTCGATATGTTGTAGCCATTGGCGATCAAGTGGCAACAGTTGCAGCTTGTAAGGCTCACATAAGGTATTGGAATGTAAGTGGTTGTAGAATAAGAAAATTCGGACAATTTGCTTGCTATCGCGCCATTGGGCAATGTGTACTAAAATTTCTTGAACCATTGATGTAATCTCAGTTAGCGAACCTGCCATAGGGAAAGTTTGCTCGATCGCATAGCCTGCGGTTTCTAAATGGGAAATAATTCTCGATCCGACGGCAAAAATTGCCAGTTGTTCGGGTGATATCTTCAACTTGTCTAATTCTGCGATCGCATAGCGGCTAATCTGTTCGTTAAATTGACCGCACATCCCTTGCTCTGAGCCAAAGATAATCACGCCGCAACGACCAACATCGGCGGTTGAAAGGGATTGTCGGTCACTATCACCATTAACTTGTTGGGTATGTGTTGCCTTCAGTACGACATGCAAACCCATTTCGATTGTCCGATTATACTCAGCAAGGGAAGTAACCGCCTGTTCGTATTGATGGATATTTAACGCCGCTAATACTTTCATCATTTTGACCACGGCTTGCAGTTCTTCTGCAGTATGGATTTGGCGTTGGAGAAGCTCAATAGATGACATAAGTAGGTGGGCGTAAATAAAGTTAACTGGTGGGGGTCGTCATTTGTCATTTGTCATTTGTCACTTTTACTGAGCGCAGTCGTTGGCGTAGCCTCTCGTAGAGAAGTATTGGTAAGGGTTTCAGCCATATTTACGTTTCGTAACATAGTTTGGTTTATTCCCGTCTACCTACTTAGCTACTCCTTTAAATCTTTTGGATCTTTTACAACTGTCGCAATCGCTGTTTTGGCAGTCTTTAATAAGGTATTGCGATCGCCATCACTCAATACGGCTCCGCTTTCGATTTGCAGGCAAAGATCGGCTAACTGGGTGGATATGGCTTGAGCGATCGCTTGCTCGGCAATGGCAATTTTAGCGATGGGGACGGCATCGAGCAAGCCTGCCGTCACCGAAAGCATGACGGCTATTTGCACAGCAGCCGGCATTGGTGCATATTGCTTTTGTTTGAGCATCTCGCGCACCCGTTGCCCGCGTTCTAAAGTCAGGCGAGTCGATTCTTCTAAGCGCGTACCAAAGCGAGAGAAAGCCTCTAGTTCTTCAAATTGAGAATAGGAAAGACGTAAATCTCCTGAAACAGCGCGATAAGCAGGAAGTTGAGTTTTACCACCTACCCGCGAAACCGATTTACCGATATCGATCGCAGGCAATACCCCCTTTTGAAAGAGAATTGGTGAAAGATAAATCTGTCCATCGGTAATGGAAATTAGATTCGTTGGGATATATGCAGCAATATTTTGTGCTTCTGTTTCGATGATCGGCAGCGCAGTTAAGGAACCACCACCTCGTTTGTCATTAAAATGTGTAGAGCGTTCCAGTAAGCGGGAGTGAATATAAAAAATATCCCCTGGATAGGCTTCCCGTCCAGGTGGGCGACGCATTAACAGAGATATTTCTCGATAGGTGCGGGCATGATTGGTGAGGTCATCGTAAACAATTAGCACATCGCGCCCTTGATCGGCAAAATATTCCGCCATCGCCGTAGCGGCATAAGGAGCGATATATTGTAATCCCGGCGGTTCTTCTCCTGCTGCCATAACAACTGTCGTGTATGGCATTGCGCCCTGTTCTTCCAGATCAGCAATTAGCTTGGCAACAGCCGCACTACGCTGTCCGATCGCACAATAAATACAGAGAATATTTTTGCCTTTTTGATTGATAATTGTATCCAGGGCAAGACCGCTTTTACCCGTTTGGCGATCGCCTAAAATCAATTCTCTCTGTCCGCGTCCAATGGGAATCAGAGCATCAATGGCTTTGATTCCCGTTTGCAATGGCACATTCACCGCCGCACGATCCATAATTGCTGGGGCATTGCGTTCGGAGGGGCGCCGTTGTGAAGTTCGCACAACACCTTTACCATCAAGGGGACGACCAAGAGGATCGATCACTCTTCCTAACAGTGTATCACCCACAGGGACATCAAGCACCTTGCCAGTACGCCGCACTTCGGTACCTGAATGGAGTTGATCGCTAGAATCCAGCAAAACTACCCCAACTTCTTCGGGATCGAGGTTAAATACTAACCCCAGACTACCGCCAGTAAAACGAACAATTTCTTCTGACTGCACATTGGGCAAACCGATGATTTTGGCAATTCCTTGCCCAATCGATTGCACAATCCCGATTTCTTGCGATCGCAATTTTGCTTCCTGTTGATCGAGAACTTGAGTATACAGTGCAAAGGTATCTTGTAAAATTGTCTGTAAACTTTCTTCAGTCTGTTGCATCATGCTTCCTCTGTGTAGGGACTGGTAACTAGTGTAATGATTTTGTAGTAAGCACTTCAGTGCTTGAGAATTAAGGAATGGTGACTAGTGTAATGAGTTTTTAGTAAGCACTTCAGTGCTTGAGAATTAAGGACTAAAGTCCTTACTACGAACTTCAGCTTTAGAATTAAGGGCTAAAGTCCCTTTGCGCTTTTTCTGCAAAAACCGTAACCAGATTTTCAGTGATCCTATCTAAGTAACTATCCATACTCCACGCTAGTTTATAGCCTGTGCCGCGTATTTCGATCCCACAAATCAGACTGGATTCAATTTCATCGGTAAGCTCGATTTTGCCTGAACCAACTGTATTAAAATACTCTTGCAAAACCGTAGCGATCGCTGCACGAATATCCGGTGGTAGGGTGAAGGTACTCACCAACGTCAACGGAATGCTATCTTTTGTCGCAGCAGTTAAAGTCGCTACCAGTTCGGCACGTTCTGTTTGACTCAGATCGTGCAATTTCTGCAAAAACACCCTAGCAATCTGCGTTTCTAACTCAGACTCTGCCAAATCTGTCAACACCCGCCGGACGGTTGCTTGTAATTGCTGCATTGTGCGATCGCCCACTTCGCGCAAAAAAGCATCCTTTTGGCGTTGCAGACTGGTTTGCCATTTTGATCGCTCTGTCGCCACAGATTCTTGCATTTCTTTCAACAAGCGTTGGCGAGTTTCTTCCACTTCTGATTTTGCCAGAGCCAGCAATTCTGTCTTTTGGTCTGTGAATTTCTGTTGCATTTCCGCATAATGCTTCACCTCCTGTGCTGCGGCTGCTTGTTGTTGAGATGCTGAGGACAAGCGATCGCGGATCGTTTTCTCGCGGCGTGCCATTGCCTTCGTAATCGGTTTATATAAAAAGCGTTGCAGCACAAAGATCAACACAAAAAAGTTGAGGATTTGCGCCCCGAAGGTAAACCAGTTAATCTCCACTTGATTAGCCTCCTGCTTTAGCGATCGCACCAATCACATAGTTCCAAAATGGATTGGCAAACAGCAGAATTAGCGCGATTACAAAGCAATAAATGGCGATGGATTCGATAAATGCTAATCCCACAAATAAGGTGCGGGTAATTGTATTGGCTTCGTCGGGTTGTTGGGCGATAGAACTGAGTGCTTGGGAAACAGCTTTACCTTCGCCAAGGGCTGGGCCGATGGAGCCGATAGCCATAGTCAAACCCGCCGTTAAGATTGAGGCAGGGCCAATAATTCCCAGTACAATTGAAAGCGATTCACTTTGAGCCATAATCTTCATCCCTGGCAGAACCAATATAAACAAGTGCTAAAATTGCGAAAATATATGCCTGAATTAAGCCTGTCAATAAGCCTAAAGCCTGCATAATCGCTGGAAAGAAGAAAGGCGCGATGGAGATTAAAATTGCCGCAATCATCCCGTCACTCATCACATTCCCAAACAAGCGCACTGCTAAAGCTAAAGTGCGTGAGAGTTCGCTAATTATATAAAAGGGAAATAAGATAGGATTTGGCTCTAGGTAATGGTGCAGGTATTTCCAGATTCCCTGCTCACTAATACTAAAAACGGGGACGGCAAAAAATACACAGATCGCCAGCGCTGCAGTGGTAGACAGTGAGGCGGTGGGTGGATGATAACCAGGAATGATTACTAATAGATTCGAGGTGGCAATAAAAATAAACAGGGTGCCGATAAAGGGCAAATAGCGATCGGGATTTTGTCCACTGGTTTGCTGAATTTGATCGCGTAAATTGACAACTAAGACTTCCAGCAGATTTTGCCAGTGGGATAGTTGCGTATCACTGGATAGTTTGCGCGTCACCAACCAAGCACCAACGCCTAGCAGTAGCATGATCATCCATGTAAACACCAAAGTGGCATTAATCGATACAAATGCCCACTGCCAAAACACGATATCATCGGTCGTCAGACTAATGTGCATGGAGTCTCCTTGTCCATTTCTGCTGCAACTTTTCAATGGTGTGATTGCGTACCCAAATGAACGCACCTAAGCAAACAATCAGATGCCAAGGTGCGTTTTCTTGAGCGATCGCTAGCACTAAAGCAAATCCGGTGATGGCGATCGCTAGTCGTCCAAAAAAGCTGCCTAAGGTTAATAAAATTGGATTTTGGGCTGTAGGTAATTTCTGTACTGTCATCCACAAGCCACGAAAGTAAAGATTTCCCAGCAAAATTCCTAATAATAAAGTAAGAGGTAAAAATAAGAGGCTATTCATCTTAAATTTCCTAAAGAATCACCAAACAACGTAAAACTCAAAAGTTAAAACATCCTCTAAAGACAACGAAAAATGGTCTGTCCCTTCCGCGTCTGTGAGAGGATGTTTGAAAAGTTTTGGGCGAATATAATTCGCTACTACACTGGCATTGTCCGCCTGGTGCGGACTAAACTTTTACCTGATAATGCCCAGCTTTAGTAATTCTTGAGGAGATGCCAATAAATCAATCGCCACAAAGAAAATTTTGCCTTGGGGATTAAGCAAGAATCGCCATGCTAAATTGATGCCAATACTTTCACCAGACCAGGGAGTTTGCACTTTACCCGTCACTTTAATTTGTGTGAACTCTGCCTCTGCTGGCTCAGACACACCCTGCTCAGGAATTAGCTTGAGTCCATAGCATTCTTCACGCATATATGCGAGGATGGACTCATGACCAACAATTGGTTCTTGGAAAGGGGGTTGCAAAGCTCCGTCTTCAGCAAATAAAGCCACAACTGCTTGGAAATCAAAAGCATTCATATTCTCTATGTAGCTTAGAACTGTCAAGTTGTCGATGCCTTTAATTTTGAGCTTAACTCGTGGTGCAATATCTTTAGGCGCAACCACAGGTTCTTTGACTGTTTGAGTACCAGATGTTGGGGCATAACCCATGTTGACGACAATATCCTGTAATATGCTCAGTTGCTGTCCTCCTTCCATCTGACGGATAGCTTGGAGAACATCTGATGCCTTCGTAGAAAGTTGATAACCTTTGGGAATCGGAGCAACGATTCCTTGTTTCATCCACTCGCTTAACTGATACCAGAAACCTAACTTGACATTAGTGCCGAAAGACGAATAAGTACGGCAGATGTCCGTATCGGTATGGTTAACCAGATCGCACATAACTTGCGTTTGCTCTCTAGATGGCATCTGCTTGATTTGAGTCAAGGTTTTTTCTGCAAAAACTATGTTGACTACCTGCATAGCAGCAGGAGTAATTGTGACTCCCATCTCCGTATAGGCAAACCAAAGTAAAGCCAACTGATCCTCAGCACGAAGTTGATTGAATGATTCAACAGTAGTTGGAACTGAATTAGCAACTTGAGTATCAGCAAAAATGGAGCGTGCAGCCTGTATAGTAAATGACATTTGGCAAAATCTCCAGAACGCAATTACATGGATTTTTTAAGTAGCGGTCATGAACTGGTATGTATACCAGGACAGATGAAAATGATTTTTCGTTTTTTCCATATGTGACAGATTTTCATAGCCTAGTCGCCGGCTGACATCCCTCTCTCTGTGAGGCTATCTGCCAATGCTACGTAGTTTACCCTTTAAAATTGGCGGAGGTATTGTTCTTGAGGAAGATTTTCTATGAAAGCAAGGTTTGATTTAATTTGCGATACGTTGCAAGTTATTGGTCTAAATCTCGTCGTGAAGCCGGCTCTGAATTTCAGTTCGCAGTGAGGTAGTGGGAGCAAGATGCTCCCTGGCGGTAGTAGTGGGAGCAAGATGCTCCCTGGCGGTAGTAGTGGGAGCAAGATGCTCCCTGGCGGTAGTAGCGGGCAAGATGCCCGCACTACTCCGGGTTTCAATGAGCCAGTGTGTGCAGACGAGGTAACACCATTGCCGTCAGAAAAATTACTAATTGCGTCGCCACAATACTGGGTCCAGATGGCAAATTAAACCAGGCGGAAATCACCATCCCGAACACAGCACTTAACACTCCGAGTCCGACTGATATCATCACGTAATTGGTGAATGTGCGACTTAACAATTGAGCAGCACAGGCAGGAATCACCACAAAGGCACTCACCAGCAACACACCGATCCCTTTGATGGAAATGCCCACCACTAATGACAGCAGCACAATAAATACCATGCGATGGGTTGATACTGACACACCACGGGCGATCGCCAACGACTCATCCACAGTCAGTAACATTTGCGTTCCCAACGTCAGCCCAATGTAGAGAATGGAGACAGTTAATAGTAAACCACTTAAGACTAAATCTAATCCCTGGATTGCCAAAATATCGCCAAACAACAGGTTATCGAGTCCGCCTTTATACTGTCCCACAAAGCTGAGGGTAATGATGGCGATCGCCATTGACGACGAAGAGATGATATTGAGCAGCGCATCAGTCCATAAACGAGTGCGTTCCAAGAGGTATGATACCAATAAAGCCAGGATAACCACAAAGGGCAGTAAAACCACTGAGGGATTGAGTCCTAATAAATAACCGATGCTGATGCCCAGCAAAGCTGAATGGCCAAGGGCATCGGAGAAAAAAGACAACTGCCGTAAAATGGTAAAGCTGCCCAAAATCCCACCCATAATCCCGGTTAAGATGCCGCCGATTAATGCCCGTTGCATAAAGGGCAGTTGAAACAGTTCAATAAAGTGGGTGAGTTCTGTTGGGATAATCATGGTGACTGGGGTTGATGGGAATGCTTGTATTGAGCAAATTCGGTTCCGTAGAGAGCAGAGAGACTATCAGGAGAGAGTGCCACTTTTGGGGTTCCTTGACAGCGTAAAGTGCGATTTATACAGAGGACGCGATCGCAATGTTGCCGTACCATATCCAAATCGTGGGAAATCTGTAAAATTGTCCAGCCTTGTTCTTGTTTGAGTTGATACAGCAGTTGATAAAACTCCAACTCAGCACGTATATCTAACCCAGCCGGGGCTTCATCAAGAATCAGTAAGCGACGCGGGTATACTAAACAATAGGCCAGCAACACGCGCTTAGTTTCACCACCAGAAAGCCCACCCAGAAGCTGCTGCCTAAGATGACTTGCATCAACTCGTGCCAAAGCATCTCGCACCGCATGACTACGTTTTCTGTGGTTTGCCCAGGGCAACTGAAACCCCAACCCGTCCCAACCTAAGCCTACCAGTTCGTTTACTGTCATGGGAATGCGGCGATCGACGAGAAAGTTTTGTGGTAGGTAAGCGATTTGCTGACGGATGCGCGGCGGGAGAAAGCCTTTCATCGTCAGGGGTTGACCGAGGATAGATATTTTACCTGAATGTCTGGGCAAAATTCCCAAAATGGCTTGCACTAATGTCGTTTTACCTCCCCCATTCGGTCCGACAATTGACGTATCTGTTCCTGACTCCAGGGAGAAAGAGACATCTTGCACTGCTGCGTAGGTTTCCCGATAAACGGTGAGTTTCTCAACTGATAAGACGATTTCTTTCAAGAACACCTCCTAAAACCGTATGCGGCACACTGGCGAAAAAACTGGCTGGGGATGGGTTTGGTAAAAATGACTGAGTAGATTTGCTCCCAAAAGCAGTCTCCAAATTAGTCAAGTTCTGACGCATGACAATAAAGTAATAGTCGGGCTGCACACCTTCGGCACTCGCCGTTTCCATCGGATCAAAATTGCCTACCTGCACATGCAAATCTTTTGCCAGGGCTGAAAAGGGATTACCTGCAGCCTGGGGTTCCGTTAACAGGGTTTTGAGTTTTGAATTTTTAGCTGAATCGATCACTCGTTTCACATCCGCAGGTGAGGCGTTTTCTTCGGGAATACCGACCAAAAATTGCGCTTTTAAGTGATAACTTTGGGCGAAGTAAGGAGCAAAATCGTGGTAAGTCACAAAGGTTTTGCCTGCAAAAGGCTGGAGCTTTTGGGTAAATTCTCTATCTAATTGCTGGAGTTTGGCGATGTAAGCGGCTGCATTGGCGGTGTAAATCTCTTTCCCAGTGGGATCGGCAGCAATCAATCCATCCCGAATGTTTTCGACTTGGTGAATGGCTCGTTTGGGATCAAGCCAGATATGAGGATTGAGTTCTATTTGTTTGGCTTGATCCTGTGTTTTGCCCTCAAAATCTGCCGTAGAGATTGTTTGCACTCCTTTGCTAGAATCAATAATCTTCAAGTTTGCATTGCCGGCATTTTTAACCAAATCATCCAGAAATGCTTCCATTCCTAAACCGTTTTCGATCAATACATCAGCTTTGGCTAGCTTCTGAGCATCATTTGGTTTTGCCTGAAAGTCATGGGGTCCAACATTAGTTGGTAGTAATTGTGTCACTTGGGCGCGTTTACCTGCAACTGCTTTGGTAAAATCTGTAATGGGAATGAAGGTTGTCACAACCTGCAATTCTTTAGACGCAGAATTAGTTGCAGGTGTTTTCGCCGCGCAACTTCCTAAACTGAATGCCAACGCACTCACAACGACTACAGACAACTGACGGACAATTCTTCTGGATCGTTGTAACCCCCTTTTTAGATCAACTATTTTGCATATCTTCATCTAGTTAAAATTGGAATATGTGAATATGTAGTGTGAGCGTCTCGCTCGCGTAATGGATAAAAGCGAGCAAGATGTTTATCCTTCCATGCGGGAGGCTGCGCTAACAGACACGCTCTCGCGTTCGCACTACAAAATAAATCTGCCAAATCGGGATGCACCCTTGCAAACTTCAGTCAAAATCAAGTCTTCTAGTTTGAATATGCTCGTGGTGTTGCGGCACTGACAGCATGACTTCAATGTCAGGATTTGCCCATGATGCGGCTATTTTCAGAAAATTAGGATTGTCATTGACACAACCGAGCCGTGTGTAAGTCACCGTTGGATATTGACGCTGCAAAGATGCGATCGCATCCTCTACATCGAGAATGGTTTCATAATTATCTGTCACCCAACCGAGTGGTTGAAATAGAATGGTTTGGGCACCTGCTGTAATCAAGCTTTTCCCCGCTTGTATCAGATTGGGCTGGGACCAATTGATGAAAGGTGTGTCATGATTCACCCAACCGATGGAGACTAGGGGATATTCATGTTGTAACTGTGCTGCCACACCATCATAAAGGACTTGTCCATCAATCACCCCAGTTAACAATCCTTGCGCTTTTTCTGGGTCCACCGTGAACCGTTAATATAATACCAATTTGAGACTTGATAAAGCGACCAACACATAGCTGATTCAGAGTTTCCTGAATCTGACGTACCATCAAATCAATGTAAGTTGGCTCAGTCGCAAAGGCGGGAATATATCGAATTGATTTGAAGGGCGAGTTGTGAGGTTCATTCTCAGATGCAGTTGAGTTAATAACCTCATTGACTTGCTCTACAGCTATTCTGCCCGTAAATGCAGAATCGACTACCAGTAAAGGATAAATCAGCAAATTATCAAAGCCTTGCTCAATAATATCTGCCACTGCTTCTTGCACAAAGGGTTGACAGAAATAAAAGCCTTTGAACACTTGCACTCGATTTCCCCATTGCTGTTGTAACTGTGCTTCTATACCAAAACGCTGTTTCTCAAAAATCTCATTTTCGGGTGAAACAAATTGATGGTGTTTGAATCTAAAATTGTATAAATCTTGGAGTGCAAGGATTTTACCAGCTAGGGTATATAACCAATCTGGAATTGGCAGAAACTGAGCCGCAATATATTTACTAGCAGCTCGGTTGTAAACGCTCAAATCACGGTAAGATTGCACTTCACCATACCCTGCAAGCAAAACTGCAACACATTTGTCGTTGTGGGTTCCGACGGGCTGCGTCGCTTGAGATTGATTACTAATCATTGCTTTAAGCCTAAATAGTCGTTCATTTCATTCGTTATCAGTTAGAAAAATTGTCGGAAAAAATTTAAGTATTGTAGGGTGCGTTAGACGGAACGTCGTAACGCACCAAATCCTGGAAAATATTTCCGTACTTAGCGATAACACACCCTACATGTATTTCAAAAATCAAATAAGCTAAAACACATCTAATTTACAGATTAAATTTTATCAATCTTTTGTGGAGTGGACATTTTGTCCGCCCTGATGATGCAACTTAAATGCCGATTAGCTTAGTATCCCTATATGAATTTATGACTTCGGATAAAACATGAATCTGATTAGCGAAACAACAAGATAACTCAAGACAGCATAGACTGCGATCGCAATCACAATATTTACATCAAATATCTTTGCCCCACTATCTAAAGTAGGACTAATAAATAATGTAGAAAACGGAGCAATAAAAGGTGCAGATAGATTATTAATTAACTGGGCAAATTCATTTTGGTGATTAGCACCAAACAAACGTAGCAAGAACCTGATTCCCAGTAGTATTTCTAGCATTCCCGCCAGCCAGAAAATGCTATTAACTATCCAAATAAAGGCAGTGCTTCGTCTGGCAGTTTCTAGGCGTCTCTCCTCTTGATGAAGTCGGAAATACTCTTCATTGTTTCGCAGTTCTTGTTGCTGCTCAAGATTGTTTTCATCATGCTGATTGTGATTCATTTTTAGACCATTGATTTTTTTAAATTTGAAAATTATTTACCTTTTGCTTCTAGTATTTTGGACTACTAAAAAATAAATTACCCAATATTTGATATCGTAGAGTGCGTCAGAAGATAATAGGACTTACGCAACTGGCACAGAATTTAATCATGTAGGTAGGGCTATGCCTTACGAAACCCGGATATGGTGGGCAATGCCCACTCTACTGCATCAAATCATAAATAATTTGATGAACAAATGTTAGAAAAATTGTGCTATTAATCTACGATTGTTTTATTTCCTGAATGAATTGATTGAAGATGATACAAAATGTCAGTAAAAATCTTTTTCTTTAGATAGAGACAAGGCTTAACCCAACGAGTTGAGCGACTCGAAAGGCAGAAGCGATCGCTCCTTCATGCAAGCCATCTCCAAGATAAGCACCTACATGGTAGGTGTTGTTCTCGCCATTAGTGGCAACTACTTCATCTCGGTATCGGAAAGATTCAGTAGTATACAACGGGGTATGATGTTCCTGAATGTGAATAATGCGATTTCGTGCAATTAACTCCTCTAGTTGGAACGAGAGAAAATAATTTGGTGGCGATGAGATGTCACAAATCTGATTTAGGCAACTGTTATACCCCCATCCGCTTTTTGTCTCAAAAAAATCAAATTCTGAGGGTTGTTGAATGCCATAGCGGTTGTATATGGAACTATCTGTATGCAGTAAGGTAGTCGCATAATTGGCTTTCCATGCCGAAAATCGTTTGATTTCGGCATCGGTGGGATCTGCTAACAGCGCCATCACTTGATCGGGTGGCGTAGCAAATACGACTTTATCAAACTGCTGAATTTCACCCGTCCTGCGGACAATTTTGACAGCATCAGAACTTCTGGAAATCCGGTCAATCTCTGCATTCAGTAACACCTCACCCCGAAATCGTGCCAGGATTTTCTCAATGTAAGAATATACACCGCCTTTAATCCTGACCCAATTGACTGCAACATCGTCGCGCAAAACAGGCATTGCCAATTCTGCCGGAAAATCATCAATCAATTCCAACCGCATTGAATAGCTATACATGACTAGCAATTTTAGCCAAGTATTGGGAGTACAGGGGCGTTTCAAGTATTGCGACAAAGACTGATTGTAGAAATCTTGCAGATGAGCAAATCGCGTTCTTAGCCATAATCCAGCAGCACTGGCATAGAGAGTATCAAGGCGTAAATATTCGATCAGGCGGCGGATACCTGTGAAGTTCTTCTGGATTGTGACTCCCGATAAAAAGTGACTGCCATTTCTGAAAAACATCGCTGAACCCATATTGACGGGTTCTAGTTCCACCTCTAACTCTTCCATGAGGGCGATGAAGTTATGGAACACAGTCGGAAATTCCAGCACTCCATTTTCCAAAATTTCATTACAATCAGATTGGTTCGGTTTCACGTTCTTGTTCAGTGTCCGAATATGTCCACCTAAAGTAGATTGTCGTTCAAACACAGTCACATCATGCCCCTGTTTATCGAGCAGATAGGCTGTCACCATGCCACTGGCTCCCCCCCCAACGATCGCGATTCTCATAATTGACCTCTTAATTAATAAAATAGATAATGTGCGTAGTGGTCTGTCCCAAAACTTTTGAGAGGTTTGTAGTAAGCACTTTAGTGCTTAAAAATCAAAGGACTAAAGTCCTGACTACAAACACCTATTACCCCACAATTAGCCTAAAATCACCTCACCCGATAACCTTTGATATAGCAATGCACCTGTCCAAAATGTAGGAGCAAAGCCCGGATAGCCAGATGAGGCATTGCAGAAATAAAAATGTTTGAGTGAGGTTTCGTGATTCAGTCGTCCCAGTCCCATATTGCGTGGTGTTAAACTGGAGCCGTAGGAATTCCCATTAGGACACCAGCAAAAACGCTCATTGGTAGTGGGGCTACCTGTGATATGGAACACCATGTGTTTTCTAAAGTTCGGCACATAGTGTTCTTCCACAACATCGAGAATGGAGTCTAAAATTTCTTGCTTTTTCTGGTTATAAGCTTTGCGATCGCTCTCCCGTAATTCCTGGAAGTATTTATAATTGGCAACGGTGAGGAATTCCACAATCTGGCAGTCTTCTGGACAATCCCGACTGGCTGTAGTCAATAAAGTGGGTGTTGTGATGGCAAAACTAGGACGAGAAAAATCATGGCGATCGTACATCTGCGCGAAGGCTTCATTTAGATTGTGATGCCCTGTATGAAAGAAATTCCACTTGCCAAATCCATAATCTCGCAGGTCGATATCTTTGACAACGCAATAAGCCATGTAGTTAGATGCCGAATATTCATAGTTGAGTTTTCGACGCACACTTTTGGAAAACTGCGATTCCCCGATCATCTTGGCAGCTTTTTTGGGGTCAATATTGCAAATTACGGTGTCGCCTGTAAATTCATGGGTTTGATGGGTGGTGAGATCCATCGCCTGAACTCCCGTAACCGTTTTGTCTATAACTCTAAAATTCGTAACTTCATGGTTGAGCAACACCTGTCCCCCATGTGATTCAATGACATTAACCAAAGAATTAATCACATGTTCAAAATGCTGGGTTGGGTAAAATGCGCCTGCTTGATAACCTCGGAACAATATCACCCAAGCATAGAAGGAGAGTTGATTTGGCGGCAGTAAAAAATCAGGCCATTGCAGGGCTAATAGGGTTTGAGCGGCTTGGGGTAACTGGAACTTGTCAAATACATCCTGAAGTGTGCTGTTGAGATACTGGACGGTAGAGAATACCTCATTTGGATGTTTTAGCAGTTCAATTGGCTTGAGCGGTGGAGAGAGTTTTTTCAAGCCTTCACCAGTCTTTTCTACTTCGTTGACAAATTGGCGAATGAGATCGCCATGAGCCGGAAACAGATTAGACAATCGCTGGATTAATTCCTCTGGCTTTGAGGGAATATCCAAGGCATACTCTGGCATTCGCATATGATCAAAGCCTTCGGAATCATAACGTTCAAAAGTTACTTCTCGATCTAACCCCAGTTTTTTGAGTACCCGATTGACAGTTTGCCCTTCGCCGCAGTCCCAGACATAGTGAAATTGAGCATTAAACGTATATTTCTTAGCCATTGTAAA